>NZ_JAIVFO010000115.1 GCF_029991245.1 Xanthobacter autotrophicus | reverse complement strand
CGCGGGTTCCGCCATCGCCCTCGCCCTGATCGATGCGGGCGTCGCCGAGCTTGCCATCCATGACGCCGACGGGGCGCGGCGCGATGCCCTCGTCGCCCGCCTCAACACCCTCGGCAAGGGCCGGGCGGTGGCGGGGTCCACCGATCCCGCCGGCTTCGACCTCGTCGCCAATGCCACGCCCATGGGCATGAAGGAGGGCGATCCGCTGCCCGTGGATGTGAGCAGGCTCGCGCCCGCCACCCATGTGGGCTGTGTCATCACCCAGCCGGCGGTGTCGCCGCTGATCGCCGCCGCCCGCGCCGCCGGCTGCCCCACCTCCACCGGCACCGAGATGTACTTCGCCCTGCAGGAGAAGATGGTGGACTTCCTGCTGCGCACCGACTCCAACGCTTGAGCCGGCGCCATGATCACCACCCTGGATGCCCTCCCCCCAAACGATGTCTATGACCTCGTCGTCGCCGGCTCCGGAGCCGGCGGCATGGCGACGGCGCTGTTCGCCGCCATCGCCGGTCTGAAGGTACTGCTGGTGGAGCGCACCGAATATGTCGGCGGCACCACCGCCTTGTCCGCTGCCACCACCTGGATCCCCATGAACCGGCACTCCACCGAGGTGGCGGCCGACGACAGCCTCGGGAAGGCCGAGCGCTTCCTGGACGGCGTGGTGGGCAACCGTTCCCCGGCGGTGCTGCGACGCGCCTTCCTGGAGAGCGGGCCTGAGGCCATCGCCACCCTCGAAGACAAGTCGCAGGTGCGCTTTCGCCCCTACGCCACCCATCCGGACTACGAGCAGGACCATGAAGGCGCCACCTTGCGCGGGCGGGCGCTGGAGCCGGTGCCCTTCGACGGTCGCAGCCTCGGTGCGGACCTCGCGCGCATCCGGCCGCCGATCCCGGAATTCACCCTCCTCGGCGGCATGATGATCGACCGCACCGACATCGGGCACCTGCTGGGACTGACGAAGTCCTGGCGCTCCTTCCGGCATGCCGCCGCGATCCTCGCCTGGTACGGCCGCGACCGGCTGGCGCAGCGGCGCGGCAGCCGGCTGGTGATGGGAAATGCCCTGATCGGGCGCATGCTCGCCTCCCTGAAGGCGCGCGACGTCCCGATCCTGCTGGAGGCCACCGTCCGCGCCGTCGATGCGGGGCGCGGCGGCGTTGAAGGCGTCACCGTGGCGCAGAACGGCTCGGAGCGACAGATCCGCGTCCGTCGTGGCCTGGTGATCGCGGCGGGCGGCTTCAACCGCCACCCCACCCGCCGGGCCGAGCTTCTGCCCCGGCCGACACCCGCCTACAGCCCGGCCGCGCCGGGGCATACCGGCGCCATGCAGGACCTCGCCATGAAGCTCGGGGCACGCTTCGGCACGGAGGGCGACCAGCCGGCCTTCTGGGCGCCGGTCTCGGTGCGCCGCCGCGCCGACGGTTCCACCGCCATCTTCCCCCATTTCGTGATGGACCGCTCCAAGCCCGGCACCGTGTGCGTGGATCAGACCGGGCGGCGCTTCGTGAACGAATCCACCTCCTACCACCAGTTCGGCAAGGCCATGTTCGCGGCAAACCGGGATCGGCCGACCATCCCCTGCTTCATCATCACCGATGCGGTGGGCCTGAAGAAGTTCGGCCTTGGCATGGTGCGCATGGGCACGCGCAACCTGCAGCCCTTTCTCGACGACGGCTATCTGGTGGAAGCGCCCACTATCGCTGCCCTCGCCGCGAAGCTGAACATGGATGCCGGCGTACTGGAAAAGACCGTCGCCGCCATGAACGCCTCTGCGAAGACCGGAGTTGATGCGGAGTTCGGTCGCGGCACCACCGCCTATCACCGGATCAACGGCGATGCGGCGCACGGACCCAATCCGACCCTCGGCCCGATCGAAGCCGCGCCCTTCTACGCCGTGCGGCTTTATCCCGGCGACATCGGCGCCGCCACCGGCCTCGTCATCGACGAATGGGCGCGGGTGCTGAAGGCGGACGGCAGCCCGGTTCCCGGCCTCTATGCCTGCGGCAACGAGGCCCAGTCCATCATGGGCGGCAATTATCCCGGCCCCGGCATCACTATCGGCCCCGCCATCACCTTCGCCTATCGCGCCGTGCGCCACGCCTGCGAAGCCGGGGAACAGCGGCCATGAACCGGCATCCCGGCCCCATCGCGCCATCGGCGGCCACACATCACCACGCACCGCGAACCTGCGACCTCGTGGTGGTGGGCTCGGGAGCGGGCGGCCTTGCCACCGCCGTCACCGCCGCCTTCCTCGGCCTCGAGGTGGTCGTGGTGGAGAAGGATGCCAAGATCGGCGGCACCACCGCCTGGTCGGGCGGATGGATGTGGATCCCGCGCAATCCGCTGGCGGTGGAGGCCGGGATCGTCGAGGACATCGAGACGCCGCGCACCTATCTGAAGGCCGAACTGGGCAATGCCTATGACGAGGCCCTGGCCACCATGCTGCTGGAGCAGGGGCCGCGCATGGTGGATTTCTTCCGTCGCAACACCAGCCTCGCCTTCGTGGATGGCAACGCCGTTCCCGATTTTCACGATACCTCGCCCGGCGCGGCCAAGGGCGGGCGCTCGCTGTGCGCGGCGCCGTTCGACGGGCGGTTGCTCGGCGCGCGCATTTGCGACTTGCGCTCGCCCCTCGACCTCATCTCGCCCTTCGGCATGGGCATCGCCGCAGGGCGCGACATGCACCATTTCCTGGAGGCCACGCGCAACGCCTCCTCCTTCTCCCATACCGCCGGGCGCATCCTGCGCCACGTCATCGACGTGGCGCGCCACGGTCGCGGCATGAAGCTGGTCAACGGCAACGCCCTCATCGCCCGCCTGCTGAAATCGGCCGACGATCTCGGCGTCACCATCCTGACCTCGTGCCCGGCGCGCGAGGTGTTGGTGGAAGAAGGGCACGTGGCGGGCATCGTCGCCGGCTCCGGAGCCACGGTGCAGGAGATCCACGCGCGGCGCGGCGTGGTGCTGGCGAGCGGCGGCTTTCCCCATGACATCGCCCGCAAGGCGGCGCTGTTTCCCCACGCGCCAACTGGCCGCGAGCACTGGTCGGCGGCGCCGCAGACCAATAGCGGCGACGGCATTCGGCTCGGCGAGGGAGCGGGGGGCTACTTGCGCACGGACCTCTCCGACTCTGGCGCCTGGGCACCGGTGTCGCAGGTTCCGCAGGCCGATGGCACCACGGCGTCCTATCCCCACCTCGTCGAACGCGCCAAGCCCGGCCTCATCATGGTGCGACGGGACGGGCGGCGTTTCGCCAACGAAGCCGATTCCTATCACGACGTGATGCGCGCGCTGCTGGCGGCGACGCCTCCCGGCGCGCCCGTGGAAGCCTGGATGATCTGCGACCATCCCTTCCAGCGCCACTATGGCCTCGGCCGCACCCGGCCCCGGCCGTTCCCCCTGCGCCCGTGGCTCGCCAATGGATATCTGAAGCGCGGCAGCAGCTTCGCCGATCTGGCCCGCGCCTGCGGCATCGACGCCGAGGGGTTCGAACAGACCCTCGCGGACTACAACCGCGCCGCCACGCGCGGCGAGGACCCCGCCTACGGGCGCGGCTCCAGCCTCTACAACCGGGTGCAGGGGGATGCGTCGCACCGGCCCAATCCCTGCGTCGCGCCCATCGCCCATGGACCATTCTATGCGGTGAAAGTGGTGGCCGGCAGCCTCGGCACCTTCGCCGGCCTCGCCACCGATGCCCATGCCCGGGTGCTGGACGGTTCGGGCACGCCCATCGCCGGCCTCTATGCGGTGGGCAACGACATGTCGAGCATGATGGGCGGGCGCTATCCGGCGGGCGGCATCACCCTCGGCCCGGCCATGACCTTCGGCTTTGTCGCCGCGCACCACGCCAGCGGCACCCCTCTTCCTTCCGACACCATCGACCGCGGACAGCGCCGTCCGCCCGGAGAGTCCCATGCGCTATGAACTTTTGTCCCTCACCATCCGCTTCGGCACCGTGCCGGCGGTGACCGCCGGCATCGAGGCCCATGCGAAGACGCCGGGCGCCGGCACGCTGCTCGGCTGCTTCGTCAGCGAGATCGGGGACCTCAACCGCGTCATCGTGTTCCGCAGCTTCGTCGACGACGCCGAGATGCAGGCCGACCGCGCCCGCATCCATGGCGCCACCGATCCCTTCGGCGCGGGCGACGCCATCGTGGAGATGGAGTTCACGGGCTATGCCCCCTATTCCTTCTCGCAGCCGGTGGTGCCCGGCAAATACGGCCCGGTCTACGAGATCCGCACCTATCGCGTGAAGCACGGCTGCCTGCCGGCGGTGGAGCGCGTCTGGGGCCCGGCGCTCCCGGGGCGCGTGGCCCTCTCCCCCCTCACCGTCGCCATGTACGCGCTGGAGGGCACGCCCCGCATCACCCACATCTGGCCCTATGCCAGCCTCGACGACCGCGCCGAGAAGCGCGCCCGCTCGGTCGCCGAGGGGGTATGGCCGCCGCCCGGCGGACCGGCGCTTCTCACCGGCGACATGCGCTCGGTCATCGCCTTGCCCACCGCCATCTCGCCGCTCACCTGAGGAGGTCGGCCGTGGAGCCCGTCTATTCGCTGGCCTATCTCACGAGCGCGCCCCTCGACGCGCCGGATGCGGTCTTGCTCGCCCATCGCCTCGGCTATGGCGCGGTGGGCCTCAGGGCGCTGCCGGCCACGCCGGGCGGCGAGGTCAACCCGTTGCTCCACCATCCTGCCGCGGAGCGGGAAACGCGGGCGCGCCTGGCTGATACCGGCGTCACCCTCTTCGACATGGAGATCGTGCGGATCGGCCCCGATTTCCGCGTGGAGGACGTGGCGGCCTTCCTCGATCTGTGCGGACGGCTTTCGGCCCGCGCGGTGCTGGTGGCGGGGGATGATCCCGACGAGGCGCGCCTCGTCCACTCCTATGCCGCCTTCTGCGCGGCGGCTCAGCCCTACGGCCTGACGGCAGACCTCGAATTCATGCCGTGGACCCATGTGCCGGACGCGAAGACCGCCCTGCGCATCGTCACCGCGGCGGGAGCGCCCAACGGCGGCATACTGGTGGATGCGCTGCACACCGCCCGGTCGGCGACGACGCTCGCTGATCTCGCAGCCATTCCGCGCCATCTGCTGCACTACGCCCAGATGTGCGACGCACCGGCCGAAGTCCCGACCACCGCCGAGGGCCTCATCCACACCGCCCGTGCCGAGCGCCTGCTGCCAGGCGACGGCGGGATCGACCTTGCCGGCATGTTCTGCGTGCTGCCCCGCGATCTCCCCATCAGCCTGGAACTACCCAACGTGACCGAGAAGCCGCGCCTCGGCATCGAGGAATGGGCGCGCCGCGCGCTGGAACGCGGACGGCGGGTCGTCCACGCGATCGAACATCGCCGGCCGGTCGCCGTCTGAGCAGAACAACAACCATCAGGAAGGAACGCCGCGATGGCGCAGGAGAACGGGGACTGGCTGGGCCTCAAGGACCGGCTGTGCGTGGTGACCGGCGGCGGGCGGGGCATCGGCCTTGCCATCGCGCGGGAGTTCCTGGCCGTCGGCGCACGGGTGGTCCTGCTGGGCCGCTCCGCTCCAGGTCTCGCCGCGGCGGCCGCGACCATCGATCCCGACGGCAGCCGCAGCGCGGTTCGGGCCTGCGATGTGGCCGACACCGCCAGCGTCGCCGAGGCCGCCGGCTGGGTGGAGGCCACCGTGGGGCCGGTGGACGTCCTCGTCAACAATGCAGCGGTCATGCGCCCCGGCGCCCTCGACACCCTGGACCCCGCCGACTGGCAAGCCCAGCTCGACGTGGACCTCACCGGCTGCCTGCGCACCGCACAGGCCTTCGGCGCGGGCATGCTCGCGCGGGGCTCGGGAGCGCTGGTGCACATCTCCTCCATCGCGGGAAGCAATGTGCAGCCGTCCAGCGGTGCCTACAGCGCGGCCAAGGCCGCCCTCATCATGCTGTCGCACCAGCTGGCGGTGGAATGGGGACCGCGCGGCGTGCGCTCCAACGTGGTCAGCCCGGGCCTCGTGGAGGCGCCCATGAGTGCCGCCTTCTATGCCGTTCCCGGCATACGCGAGAAGCGCGAGGCGTTCGTGCCCGCCCGGCGCATCGGAACGCCGGAGGATTCCGCCGCCGCGGTGGTCTTCCTCGCCAGCGCGCGGGCCTCCTACATCAACGGGGAGGAGATCGTCGTGGATGGCGGCCTCCGCCGCTCCCTCATGGGCCACATCCCGAGACCGGGATACTGAGGCGCCCCCGGTCCCGTCCCGCGATCGAGCACAGGGGTCAAGCCATGAAGATCCTCGTCACCGGCGGCACCGGATTCATCGCCGCCTGGATCATCCGCCGCCTCATCCGGCGGAGCATCGCCGTGCGCGTCCTCGACATCGCCAGCGACAGTGCCGCCGTGCGCGACATCCTCGGCGACCTCGCCCGCGAGGTGGATTGGCGCCTGGCCGATATCCGCGACACCGACGCCGTGCATGCGGCCGCGCGGGGCTGCGGCGGCATCGTGCACATGGCCGGCATCCTCACCCCAGCCTGCCGGGCGGATCCGGTGAAGGGCGCCCAGATCAACCTCATCGGCACCCTCAACGCCTTCGAGGCCGCCCGGCGCGAGGGCATGCCGCGCGTCGTCTATGCGAGCTCGGCGGGGGTGTTCGGGCCGCGGGACGGACGCATTCCCTTCCCCACCACCCACTACGGCGCCTTCAAGCTCGCCTGCGAAGGCAGCGCCCGTGCCTATTGGGACGATCATCGCATCGCCAGCATCGGCTTCCGGCCCTTCATCGTCTACGGGCCGGGCCGTGGCGAGGAAGGCGCCAGCGCCGGGCCGACGCTCGCCTGCCGCGCCGCCGCGCAGGGCACGCCCTATGTGATCCCCTATGTGGGCGCCGCCGGCATGATCTATGTGGACGACGTGGCGGCGGCCTTCGAGCAGGCCCTGTCCGCTCCGCTGGAGGGGGCGCACGCCTTCAACCTGGCCGGGCGCCAGGCCACCGTCGACGACGTGATCGCCGCCATCCGCCGCGAGGTGCCCGATGCGCGCATCACCGCCACCGGCTCTCCCATGCCCATCGCCGGGGCGCTGGCGCCGGATCACCTCGCCGACGTGCTGCCGGACCTTCCGGATACGTCCCTCGACACGGGCATCGCCGCCACCATCGCCTCTTACCGGGCGTGAGCGCCTGCATGCTATCGCGGTGCGGCACGGAACGCGGCCGGTGAGCGCCCCGCGTGGCGGGTGAAGAAGCGGGAGAAATAAGCCGGATCCTGAAAGCCGACGGCATGGCCCACCTCGCCGACGCTCATGCTGGTGTAGAGCAGGTTGCGCTTGGCCTCGATCATCAGGCGGTCGTGCATGAGCTTCAGCGCGCTCTTGCCCGCCACCGCCCGGCAGGCGGCATTCAGGCGGGCATAGGTGATGTTGAGCCCGTCGGCATAAAAGGTGAGCGGCTGGGCTTGCCGGAAATGCTCCTCGATGAGCCGGCGATAGCGCACCACGATATCGGCATCGCGGCGCATCAGCGGTCCTCCCACCGGCGCACCGCCATCCTTCAGCCGGGCCAGCGCGACCAGCACCCGCAGGAAGTGCGCGCCGATGGCCGCCCGCCGCCCCGGCGCCGCGCCGATGAATTCCCGCTCCAGCCACTGGAAGGCATCCAGAAGGCCGTAGCCATCGCCATCGGGTCCCTGGGCCGGATAGAGGCCCACGGCGGCGGGCACATCGGCAAAGACCGGATCCGTCTGCGCCATCGCCATCACGTAGGACGCGGCGATGGTGAGCGCGAAGCCGTCCGAGCCCGGTTCAAAGCGGATTTCGTGGACCGCCGTCGGGGGGATGACCACCACCGTGGGCGGATCGAGCTGCCACTCGTCATCCTCCACGCGGATGCGCCCCCCGCCCTCGGTCACGAACAGGAACTGGACGTGCTCGGGATGGGCATGTGGACGGATCGTCCAATCATGCACGCTCGAGCGGATACGGATGGCCTCCACGTGGAGGAAGTCGAGATCCACGTCCGCCAAGGCTTCGTCGTACAGAAAGAAGCTCGGGATCACATTTCGCCGTGTCATTCGCAAGTGCAGCATTGTCGTGACGTGACATGGAGGATGCTGCGACCTTACGAAAAGTACAACAGGATTTTGCTTTCATCCATTGTCGGCCCGTTTCGGCGGGCCTATCCATGGCACATCAACGAGCCGTCGAAGAGCTGGACAAGCCAGCCGCGGAGTGAGCGACGCCAATGCGTCGGTGCCGCGGTGCCATGCGATCACACAACGCCTTTTGCGCACAGGAAGCGCGGACTTCACACGCCCGGCGCGTGTCGAGGAGGAGCCTTTTCATGTCTTTGAGCGAACACGCCCCGCTCGTGTGCGACGTGCTGGTCATCGGGTCCGGAGCCGGCGGCCTGTCCACGGCGGTCACCGCGAGGAAGCACGGCCTCGACGTCGTCGTGGTGGAGAAGGAAGAGCATTTCGGCGGCACCACCGCCTTTTCGGGCGGCGTGCTGTGGATCCCCGGAAATCCCCATGCTGCGGCGCAGGGCATCACCGACACGCGAGACGCCGCTCGCCTCTATCTGAAGACCGAGACCGGCAATTTCTACCGCGAGGATGCGATCGAGTGCTTTCTCGACAACGGCCCGCGCATGCTCGAATTCTTCGAGCGCGAGACCGAGGTGAAGTTCGTCGCCTCCGCCTATCCCGACTACCACCCGGACCTGCCGGGCGGCGTGGATATCGGCCGCTCCGTCGTCGCCGCGCCCTATGATGCGCGCGGCCTCGGACCCGAGATGAACCGGCTCAAGCCGCCGCTCGCGACCATCACCTTCATCGGCATGATGTTCAATTCGTCCAACAATGAATTGAAGCATTTCTTCAACGCCACGCGCTCCCTCACCTCCGCGGTTTATGTGGCGAAGCGCCTTGCCAACCACCTGAAGGATCTTCTTTTGTACCGGCGCGGTGTCCAGGTCACGAGCGGTAACGCTCTGGCGGCCCGCCTCGCCAAATCGGCCTTCGACTGCGGCATTGCGATCCGCACGGGCACGGCGGCGGAACAGCTGATCGTCGAGGATGGTGCGGTGACCGGCGCCGTCGTGAAGGACGCGGCGGGCACCCAGCGCATCACCGCGCGCCGTGGCGTGGTGCTGGCCTGCGGCGGCTTCCCCCATGACGAGGCGCGCCTTGCGGGCATCTATCCCCACCGCCGGCGCGGCGGCGTGCATGTCTCGCCCACGCCCGAGGGCAATACCGGCGATGGCATCCGCCTTGCGGAAACCGTGGGCGGGCAGTTCGAGGCGCGCTTTCCCGATGCGGCGGCCTGGATGCCGGTGTCGAAAGTGCCCCTGGGCAACGGACGCTTCGGTGTCTTCCCCCACCTCGTGGACCGCTACAAGCCCGGCGTCATCGCGGTGAACCGGCACGGCCGCCGCTTCACCAACGAGGCCAATTCCTACCACGACGTGGGCGCCGCCATGATCGCCGACAGCGAGGGCGAGAGCGAGACCGTCGCCTGGCTGGTCTGCGACCATGCCACCCTCCGCAAATACGGCCTCGGCTTTGCCAAGCCCGCTCCGGTGCCGACCTCGCTCTATACCCGCACCGGCTATCTGCTGAAGGGCCGCACGCTGGCCGACCTCGCCCGCGCGGCCGGCATCGATGCCGCCGCCCTGGAAGCGACGGTGCGCACCTACAATGTGGGCGCCGAAAAGGGCGAGGACCCGGAATTCCGCCGCGGCTCCACCGCCTTCAACCGCTATCTCGGTGACCCCGACCACAAGCCCAACCCCACGGTGGCGCCCATCGATCAGGGGCCGTTCTATGCGGTGAAGATCGTCATGGGCGATCTCGGCACCTTCGACGGGCTGTCCACCGATCCGCTCGGCCGGGTGCTGGACACCAACGCGGCCCCCATCGCCGGCCTCTATGCCGTGGGCAACGATGCGGCGAGCATCATGGGCGGCAATTATCCCGGCGCCGGCATCACGCTCGGGCCCATCATGACATCGGGCTATGTCACCGGGCGGCACCTGGCCGGCGCCTCCGCCCACTGACGAAGATCAAGACAAGACAAAACAAAACAAAACAAAACAAAACAATGAACCCTATGGGGAGAACGCCATGGCCATGGATCGCAGGAGTTTTCTCGGCACAAGCCTTGCCGTCACCGCGTTCGGGCTCGGTCCGGTGGGGAAGGCCCGGGCCGCGGACGACACCATCCGCATCGGCCACATCACCGACATGTCCGGCATCTATCGCGACGTGGAGGGGCCGACCAGCGTCGCCTGCACCCGCCAGGCCATAGAGGAGTTCACCGCCGCCAATCCGGGCATCCGGATCGAGCTGGTGATCGCCGACCACCAGAACAAGCCGGACGTGGGCCTCACCATCATCCGCAAATGGTTCGACGAGGACGGCATCGACGTCATCACCAACGTGGGCAACAGCGCCATCGCCCTGGGCTCGCGCGGTATCCTGCAGGAGCGCGACAAGGTCTCCATCGTCACCTCCGCCGGCAGCTCCGACCTCACCGGCAAGAGCTGCAGCCCCAATCTCCTGCATTGGAGCTGGGACAGCTGGTGCCTCGCCCATTCCACCGCCACGGCGCTGGTGAAGACCGGCGGCACGAAGTGGTTCTTCGTCACCGCCGACTACGCCTTCGGCAATGCCGCCCAGGCGGACGCCACCCGCTTCGTGGAGGCCTCCGGCGGCAAGGTCGCCGGCGCGGTGAAATATCCCTACGGCTCGACTGCGGATTTCTCCTCCTTCCTGCTGCAGGCCCAGGCCTCCGGCGCCAACGTGGTGGCCTTCTGCAATTCCGGCACCGAGCTGATCACCTGCCTGAAGCAGGCGCAGGAATTCGGCCTCGACGCCGGCGGCAAGGTCCGCCTCGCCGCCACCGTGGGATACATCACCGACGTGATCGCCATGGGCCTGCCGGTGGCCCATGGCCTCTCCCTCACCGAGACCTTCTACTGGGACCTCAACGACCGCACCCGCGCCTTCATGAAGCGCATCGCCCCGAAGCTTCCGGCGGGCGTCTTTCCAAACATGAGCCAGGTCGGGGATTATTCCGGCGTCACCCATTATCTCAAGGCGGTGAAGGCGCTGGGCGTGCCCCGCGCCAAGGCCTCCGGGCGGGACACCATCGCCGTGATGAAGCAGATGCCCACCGACGACGACTGTTTCGGCCCCGGCCGCGTGCGTGAGGACGGGCGCAAGATCCACCCAGCCTATCTGTTCTCGGTGAAGGCTCCCGCCGAGAGCAAGGCCCCCGGCGACATCTACAAGCTCGTCTCCACCATCCCGGCCGAAGAGGCCTTCCGGCCTGTGGCCGAAGGCGGCTGCTCCTTCGTGCCGACCTGAATATGCCCGCCCCTGGGCTCCGTGACGTGCATCCCCGGGGCCTGAACCTCTCCGGGGTGCGAAACACATCAAGGATTGTCATGACCGGATACCGCATCGCGGACTTGCGCATCTACACCATCAAGCCCCGCGGCCTCGCCGAATTCATCGAGATCTTCGACACCCTCGCCATGCCGGTGCAATTGCGCCACCTGGGGCCGCCCATCGCCTTTTTCGCCAGCGACATCGGCCCGCAGAACCAGGTGGTGCACCTGTGGGGCTACGACAGCCTCGCCGACTATGACCGCCGCCGCATCGCGCGCGATGCCGATCCCGACTGGCCGGCCTATCTTTCGGCCTCCGGCCATCTGCTGGTGGCGCAGGAGAACCGCTTCATCAAGACGATCGACCTCGCCTCGGTGACCCGCTTCCTCGGCAGCGAAGGAGCGGCCCGATGAGCGTGCCCGACACCGGCTGGCTCGGCCTTCGAGGCCGCACATGCGTCGTCACCGGTGCCGGCGGCGGCATCGGACGCGCCGTGGCGCTCGCCTTCGCCCAGGCCGGCGCGAACCTTGCCCTCGCCGACAGGAATCCGGACACCTGCGCGAAGACCAGGGCCGAGGTGGCGAAGCTGGGCGTGCGCGTGCTGGCGCTGCACTGCGACATCTCGGAGGAGGCCAGCATCGCCTCTGCTGCGGCGGCGACGCTGGCGGCATTCGGGGGCGCCGACATCCTCGTCAACAATGCCGGCATCCTGCGGCCCGGCGGCATCGACATGGTCTCCACGGCGGACTGGGAGCACATGCTGAAGGTGAACCTCACCGGCTATTTCCTCACCACCCGCGCCTTTGGCGCGGCCATGCTGGAGAAGGGCGCGGGCGCCATCGTGCACATCTCGTCCATCGCCGCCAGCGAGCCCCAGCCGTTCAGCGGCGCCTACAGCCCGGGCAAGGCGGCGGTATCCATGCTGTCGCGGCAGATCGCCTTCGAATGGGGGCCGCGCGGCGTGCGCTCCAACGTGGTCAGCCCCGGCCTCGTGCGCACGCCCCTGAGCGAGCCCTTCTACACCGCACCGGGCATCGCCGAGAAACGCGAGGCCATGGTGCCGGTGCGCCGCATCGGCCAACCCTCGGAGATCGCCGACGTCGCCGTGTTCCTGGCGAGCGGGCGGGCGTCCTATGTCAACGGCCAGGAGATCGTGGTGGACGGCGGCCTCTCGCAGACCCTGATGAGCCTCGTGCCGCGACCCGGCTTCGGGGAGGCCGCGCCATGAGCCCGTCCGCAGTGATCACCGGCGCGGCCGACGGTATCGGCTGGGCCATTGCACGCACCTTGGCGGCCATGGGCTGGCGCCTCGCGCTTGTCGACCTCGACGAGGGCGCCACCGCCGCGC
This sequence comes from Xanthobacter autotrophicus, assembly GCF_029991245.1. Lineage (GTDB taxonomy): Bacteria > Pseudomonadota > Alphaproteobacteria > Rhizobiales > Xanthobacteraceae > Xanthobacter > Xanthobacter autotrophicus_C. Next base: position 2,266 of record NZ_JAIVFO010000115.1, on the reverse strand, counting down.
GGGCGGCGGAACTGGGCGCGGGCCATCTCGCGGTCCGCGCCGACGTGTCGGTGGAGGAGGACGTGACCGAGGCGCTGCGGCGGGTGGTCGAAGCCTTCGGCGGGCTCGATGCGGTGGTGAACAATGCCGGCATCGCCGACACCCACCTGCCCACGGTGGAGCAGGACGCGACGCGCTTCCGCAAGATCCTCGACGTGGACCTCACCGGGGTGTTTCTCGTCTCGCGGGAGGCGGCGCGGGTGATGCTGCCCCGGCGCAGCGGCTCAATCGTCAACATCAGCTCCATCGCCGGCATCACCGGCCTGCCCCGCCGCAATGCCTACGGGGCGGCGAAAGCGGGCGTGGTCGCCCTCACCCGGAGCATGGCGTGCGAGTTTGGGCCCGCCGGCATCCGGGTCAATGCGGTGGCGCCCGGCTATGTGGAGACCGCCCTCGTGACAGCGCTGGAGCGCGACGGCAGGATCGACCTCGGCCGCATCCGCCGGCGCATTCCGCTGGGCTTCCTGGCACAGCCGGACGACATCGCGCAGGCGGTGGCGTTCCTCGTCTCTCCCGCGGCACGCTATGTGACCGGCACCGTGCTCTGCGTCGATGGCGGATGGCAGGCCTTCGGCGACGCCGGCGATGCCTTTCCATCACCGGCAGGCTGAGACGATGTCGCGCCCGGCCGGCGCCTGGAACAGGGTCACGCCGGTGCGCTCGCGGGGCTCAATGGCTCAGCGAGGGCACCGGGCCGGCCGAGGCATCAGGCTTCGGGCCCAGCCACGCCTTGGTGAGGATCGCGAGGGTGGCGATCAGGGCAGGGACCGCCATCACCAGGAACACCGCCGCGGTGCCGAGCTGCCGCCGCCCGAGCTCGGCCACCAGGAACGAGCCGGCAATGCCGCCGAACCGTCCGATACCGAGCATCCAGGCCACCCCGGTGGCCCGGCCCCGGGTCGGATAGAACATGGCGGCCAGCGCGGGCAGGGAGGATTGCGCGGTGTTCATGACGGTTCCGGCAATGAAGACCGCCACCGTGAGCGGGCCGACCTGGCCGGCCACCTGGCCGATGGCATAGACCGCCAGCGCCGTGAGCAGGAAGCCGGCGGCCACCACCAGATCGGCATGGAAGCGATCCATGAGCCAGCCGGCAAGGATGGCGCCGAGGCCGCCAAGCGGGAACAAGGCCGAAATGAGCGTCGCCTGCGTGGGGCTGATGCCGCTGTCGCGCAGGATGATCGGCATCCAGTTGATGAGGCCGTAGAAGATGACCAGGCCCATGAAATAGGCGGCCCACAGGCACAGCGTGCCGAGGATGTAGGGCGCGGAAAACACCACGGTGATGCCGCCCCGGCCGACTTCCGCAGCGCCCTCGCCTTCATCGAGCACGAAGCGGGTCGCCCCCTTCGTGGCCGCGGAAATGCGCTGGAGAATGCGGCCGATCTTCTCCGCCGGGGCCCCATGTTGGGCAAGGTGACGTACCGATTCCGGCAGCAGGACAATCATCACCGCCACGAGCAGAAGCGGGGCGACGCCGCCGAGTTCCAGCACGCTGCGCCAGCCGAAGTGCGGGATCATCCAGGCCGCCACGAAGCCGCCGGCCGCCGCCCCCAGGGGGAAGCCGCAGAACATGGCATTAGTGACAAGTGCACGGCGCTTGGCCGGACAGTATTCGCTCACCAGCGTCACGGCATTCGGCATGGCGGCGCCGAGGCCCAGACCGGTGACGAAACGCCAGATCACCAGCGCATCGAGGCTGCCTGCGGTGGCGGCGACGAGGCTGGCGACGCCCATCACGCCCGCCGCGGCGAGCAGCACCAGCTTGCGGCCGAAGCGGTCGGCCAGGGGGCCGGAGCACAAGGCTCCGCCGGCGAGACCGAACAGGGCGGCGCTGAGCACCGGGGCGAGATCTGCCTTGGCGAGGTTCCATTCGCCCAGGAGCGAGGGGGCAATATAGCCGATGGCGGCAGTATCGAAGCCGTCCAGCAGGACAATCGCGAAGCACAGGGCGAAGATCAGCCACTGGAAGCCGGAGATCGGCTGTTCATCAAGAAACCGGCGGACGTCGATCGTCCGCTCCGCTGGCGTGGTCATGGTTTCCTCCCGCGCCGGTCCGCCGCAACCCGCGGCGGCCGGCTTGGCGTTTTTGGATTACATGTCGAAGAAGACGGTCTCGTTCTCGCCCTGCAGGCGGATGTCGAAGCGGTAGGTGGCGATGGCGTCCACCTCGCCGCGCAGGCCCACGAGGGTGTCGCGCCGCCCGACGTGCTCGATGGACTTCAGC
>NZ_JAIVFO010000114.1 GCF_029991245.1 Xanthobacter autotrophicus | reverse complement strand
CCCCGGCCCCGCCTCTCCTCGCCCTGTGAATTGCCGCGCCCCGGTCGCAATCCGGTTCGGATTTGGGGATAAGACAGGCCACCCGTCCAAGGAGGCTCCCATGTGGGTCGTCGTCGTCCTCGTCCTCAGCGCCCTCGTCAAGCCGGAAGCGGTGGTGAACCGCGACAATTCCTATCCCACCGAGGATGCCTGCAAGGCCGCCATCGCCAGGAACGTGCCCGCCCGGCTCGATGCCAAGCACAAGGAAGCCGTGGCTGAGGGCTACCGCCGCTACGTCTGCATCCGCGTCCCCGCCGCGGAAGCTCCCAAGGCCGACGCCCCGAAAACCGAGGCGCCGAAGACCGAGGCCCCGAAGACCGAGGCCCCCAAGGCCAAGTGAGCGCAGGCAAATAAGGCAGGGGCTCCCTCTCCCGCGTGCGGGGGAGGGTTTAACCCAGCGATCGACCGACACCGCCGGCGCTCGGGCTGACGCCACTCCAGCGAACGTGTGAGCTGACCCGGGCGGCCGCGCCGGGCAGGCGGCGGGCGGGGCGGCGGTTTTGCGGGCCCGCCCATCGACGCGGGCGACCGCGATGCTATGTATGGGGCAGGTGCATCCCCTGCACATCCCCGAAGGCGGTTTCATGAGCGAGGACACGCGCGCGCACCAGGACGACGACGGGCCGAATCTGGGGCTGGGCCTCGACCTCGGCGCACCGTCGGGTGCTGCGCGGCCCGACGCGGCGGCACCGGCCGGCCCCGCGCCGCCCCCCGCCGCCTATCGGGTGCTGGCACGCAAATACCGCCCGCAGAATTTCACGGACCTCATCGGCCAGGAGGCCATGGTCCGCACCCTGACGAACGCCTTCTCCTCCGGGCGCATCGCGCAGGCCTATATCCTCACCGGCGTGCGCGGCGTGGGCAAGACCACCACCGCGCGCATCCTCGCCCGCGCGCTCAATTTCGAGCCCATGGACGGGGGCACCGGCGGGCCGAGCCTCGATCTGTCGGTGATGGGCAGGCAGTGCCGGGACATCATCGAATCCCGCCATGTGGACGTGATGGAGATGGACGCGGCGTCCAACACCTCCATCAACGACATCCGCGAGATCATCGAGAGCGCCCGCTACCGCCCGGTGATGGCGCGCTACAAGGTCTACATCATCGACGAAGTGCACATGCTCTCCACGGCGGCCTTCAACGGCCTGCTGAAGACGCTGGAGGAGCCGCCGGAGCATGTGAAGTTCATCTTCGCCACCACCGAGATCCGCAAGGTGCCGGTCACCGTGCTGTCGCGCTGCCAGCGCTTCGACCTGCGGCGGGTGGAGGCGGGCGAGCTGGCGGCGCATCTGTCCGGCATCTGCGCCAAGGAAGGCGTCACCATCGAGCCGGAGGCCCTCGCCATCGTGGCCCGGGCGGCGGAAGGCTCGGTGCGCGACAGCCTCTCCTTGCTCGACCAGGCCATCGCCCATGGCGGCGGCTCCGTGGGCGCGGAAGAGGTGCGGCGGCTTCTGGGCCTTGCCGACAAGGGCCGCGTCATCGACCTGTTCGAGGCGCTGATGAAGGGCGAGATGGCCCGGGCGCTCGCCGAATTCCGCGACCAGTATGATGCCGGCGCCGATCCTGCGGTGATCCTCACGGACCTGGCCGAATTCACCCATCTGGTCACCCGCCTCAAGATCATGCCCGACGCCGCGCAGGATGCAGCCCTCGTGGAAGCCGAGCGGGTGCGCGGGCTGGAGATGGCGCAGGGCCTGTCCATGCGGGTGCTGGCGCGGGCGTGGCAGATGCTCACCAAGGGCATCGGCGAGGTGCAGCAGGCCCCCAAGCCCGCCCAGGCGGCGGAAATGGTGCTGGTGCGCCTCGGCTATGCCACCGACCTGCCCACTCCCGACGAAGCCCTGCGGCGCCTGAAGGATCAGCCTGTTACCGACGCCCCGGCCCCGCCCTCCGCCCCCTCGGGCGGTGGAGGCGGCGGCGCGCGCCTGTCCCTTGCCCCCCGCCCCGCCGAGGCGCGGCCCCAGATGCGCGCAGCGCCGGTCGCGGCTGTTGCGGCACCGGCCGCCGGTCCGCGCCTCACGAGCCTCGCCGACGTGGCGCAGTTCGTCGCCGCCAAGCGGGACCTCGCCCTGAAGCACGCGGTCGAGACCTCGCTGCGTCCGGTGCATGTGGAGGAGGGCCGCATCGAGGTGGCGCTGGTGCCGGGTTCCCCCGCCGGCGTCATCCAGGACCTCTCCCGCAAGCTCTCGGACTGGACCGGCCGGCGCTGGCTGGTGTCCACCTCCGCGCAGGCGGGCGGACCGACTTTGGCGGAGGAGAACGCGGCGGTGAAGGCCGAGCGGGAAGAGGGCATCAAGGCCCATCCGCTGGTGGCCGCCGTGCTGGCCCGCTTCCCCGGTGCCGAGGTGGTGGACGTGCGCACCCGCGAGGAGGCGCCCATCGACGCCGAGGTCCTCGCCCCCTCCGAAGAGGACCTTTATGCCGGTCCCGGCGCCGACGACGAACTCGAATATTAGAGCCTTTTCGGGCGGCGCCAGAGCGCAGCCGCCCGCCATGACAGGAGAGATGAAGCCATGCGCGACCTGATGGGGATGATGAAGCAGGCCAAGGAGCTTCAGGAGCGCATGCAGCAGATGCAGGCGGAGCTGGAGCAGGTGGAGGTGGAAGGCGCCTCCGGCGGCGGCCTCGTCACCGTGCGCGTCACCGCCAAGGGCGAGTGCAAGGCGGTGCGCATCGACCCCTCGCTGGCGAAGCCCGACGAGGTGGAGATCCTGGAAGACCTCCTCGTCGCCGCCCTGGGGGACGCCCGCGTCAAGGCGGAGCGGGTAATGCAGGAGAAGATGAAGAGCCTCACCGGCGGCCTTGCCCTGCCGCCGGGGCTGAACCTGTTCTGAGGCCGCTTTTCCACCGCGGGCGGCGCGTGGTGTCGTAGTTTGAAATCCCGCTGCCACAACGGGGTACGACAGAAAACCCTCTCCCGCTTGCGGGGGAGGGCAGGGAGGGGGCAGAGGGCTTCCGGGCCGCCGCAACCGCACGTCAAGCGGCGCGATGTTACCCCCACCCCAGTCCCCCCTGCAAGCGGGTGGGGACAACACCGCGCCAAGCCTCAGGGTGACAGCGCCCCCTTGCTCGGCTATGGGGCGTGCCCCGATTTCGAAGGAGAGCCCATGGCCGCCGCACCGCAGGGAATGGGCGACACCATCGCCCGCATCATCGCCGCCGAGATCAGCGCCCGCCCGGCGCAGGTCAGCGCGGCCGTGTCCCTCATCGACGAAGGCGCCACGGTTCCCTTCATCGCCCGCTACCGCAAGGAGGTCACGGGCGGCCTCGACGACACCCAGCTGCGCACGCTGGAAGAGCGCCTGTCCTACCTGCGCGAGCTGGAGGCGCGGCGCGCCGCCGTGCTGTCCTCCATCGACGGACAGGGCAAGCTGTCCGACGCGCTGCGCGGCAAGATCGACGCCGCCACCACCAAGGCGGAGCTGGAGGACCTCTACCTCCCCTTTAAGCCCAAGCGCCGCACCAAGGCCGAGATCGCCCGCGAGAAGGGGCTCGGCCCGCTGGCCGAGGCCATCCTCGCCGACCGGTCCGTCGCCCCCGCAGAGCGCGCCGCCGCCTTCCTCAATGAGCAGGTGGCGGACATCAAGGCGGCCCTTGACGGGGCGCGGGACATCTTGGTGGAGACCTTCGCGGAGAATGCGGAGCTGGTTGGCCGCCTGCGCGCGCACATGAAGGCCGGCGCCGTGCTCAAGGCCAAGGTGGCTGACGGCAAGGAGGAGGCCGGCGCCAAGTTCCGCGATTATTTCGACCATGCGGAAAAATGGGCCACCGCCCCCAGCCACCGCGTGCTCGCCATGCTGCGCGGCCGCAACGAGGAGATGCTGACGCTGGACCTGGTGGTGGACGAGGACGCCACCACCCCGGTGAAGCCCACCGAGCGCATCGTGGCGGAAGCCTTCGGCATTCCCCTCGCCCATGGCGCGCCGGCCGACGGCTTCCTGCTGGAGGTGGCACGCTGGGCGTGGCGGGTGAAGCTCTCGCTCCACCTCACCGTGGAGCTGATGGGCGACATGCGCGAACGGGCGGAAGAGGAAGCCATCCGCGTCTTCGCCCGCAACCTCAAGGACCTGCTGCTCGCCGCCCCGGCCGGCTCGCGCGCCACCATGGGGCTCGACCCCGGCATCCGCACCGGCGTGAAGGTGGCGGTGGTGGACGGCACCGGCAAGCTCATTGCCACCTCCACCGTCTATCCCTTCCAGCCGCGGAACGACGTGCAGGGGGCGAGCGCGGCGCTGGCCCACCTCATCCGCCAGCACAAGGTGGAGCTGATCGCCATCGGCAACGGCACCGCGAGTCGGGAGACCGACAAGCTGGTGGCGGATCTCCTGGGCATGCTGCCGCCGCCGCACCCCATCAAGGTGGTGGTGAGCGAGGCCGGCGCCTCGGTCTATTCCGCCTCGGCCACGGCGGCGGCCGAGATGCCGGACATCGACGTGTCGATCCGTGGCGCCGTCTCCATCGCCCGCCGCCTGCAGGACCCTCTGGCGGAGCTGGTGAAGATCGAGCCCAAGGCCATCGGGGTGGGCCAGTACCAGCACGACGTGGACCAGGCCCGCCTCGCCAAGGCCCTCGACGCGGTGGTGGAGGACGCGGTGAACGCCGTGGGCGTGGACCTCAACACCGCCTCCGCTTCGCTTCTGGCGCGGGTGTCGGGCCTCGGCGCCTCGCTGGCGGAGGCCATCGTGGCCCATCGCAATACGGTGGGGCCGTTCAAGACCCGCAAGGAACTGCTGAAGGTCGCGCGCCTCGGGCCGAGGACGTTCGAACTCAGCGCCGGCTTCCTGCGCATCGCCGAGGGGGCGGAGCCGCTGGATGCCTCCGCGGTCCATCCGGAGGCATACGACCTTGCCAAGAAGATCGTTGCCGCCTGCGGGCGCGACGTGCGCGCGATCATGGGCGACACGGCGGCCCTGAAGGCGCTGGACCCGCGCGCCTTCGTGGACGAGCGCTTCGGCCTGCCCACGGTGCGCGACATCCTGAGCGAACTGGAGAAGCCCGGCCGCGACCCGCGACCGCAGTTCAAGACCGCCACCTTCGCCGAGGGGGTCAACGAGATGAGCGACCTCAAGCCCGGCATGGTGCTGGAAGGCACGGTGACCAATGTGGCCGCCTTCGGCGCCTTCGTGGATATCGGCGTGCACCAGGACGGGCTGGTCCACGTCTCGGCCCTGGCCGACCGGTTCGTGAAGGACCCCCACGAGGTGGTCAAGGCCGGCGACGTGGTGAAGGTGCGGGTGGTGGAGGTGGATGTGAAGCGCAAGCGCATCGCCCTCTCCATGCGCAAGGACGATGCGGGCGGGCGGCCCGCGCCGGGGCGGCCCCAGGACCAGCGCCCGAATGAGCCGCGCCAGAACGAGGGGCGGCAGAACGAAGGCAGGCGCGGCCCGCTGCCGAAGGAAAAGCCCGCTGCGGGCGCTTTCGGCGCCGCGCTCGCCGACGCCCTGCGGCGCAAGGGACAGTAAAGGGGAGGGTAACCGGGCAGCCCGGCCGACGCCCTCTCGGCACCGGCCAGCGGCCGGACCGGCAGCAAAGACCCGTAAACGAACATGGACCCGCAAACGAAAAGGCCGGGCAACGCCCGGTCCTTCAAACGACGCGGCGGTTCACGCGTAGACGGTTCACGCGTTGGCGGTTCACAAGCGGACGGCTCACCTCCCGATAGCGCCGGGCGCGGCCGCTCTTCCGCGTGAGGCTCCCTCAGCGCCTTGCGTGCACCCGGGCGAGCCGGGGCACCAGCCGGGTGAGGCGGACGCGGTGGCGATGCCCTCCCCTGGGCTCGTCCTTGTCGCTCATGAGCATCACGGCAAAGCCCATCTGCACGCTGCCGAAGGTCACGCCGAGGGCCAGGGTGAGCACGATCAGCGCCAGCGGCCCGTCCGCCGAGGTGAGGAAGAGGGTGCCCAGATGCGCCACGTCGAAGGCGGCGAGGAGCGCAACGAAGACGGCGGCGACCCCGACCCCGATCAGCGCGTGCCGCAGCAGGAAACGAACGAGATATGGCATCGCGAGGTCTCCCCTCCTGAACCCATGCTGCGGAACGCGCGCTCAGGCCTCCGGTTTCCGTATCAAAAATGGTCTCACGCGCCTTTGATGGCGGCAAGCGCCCCCATGCCGGCACAAAGTCGCAGGATGCGCCATGTCAAGGTGGCGCCGTCAAGGTGACAGGGCGCCAAGGCGTCCAGGATCGCGCCGCATCCGGTGCCGCCGATGGCAGCTCCGGCCAACAACAACGGGAGGCAGCACATGACGAAGCTCGACAAGGCCCAACGCCTGGTGGTGGTCTGCGACGGCGCCAGGGCGCTCCTTCTGGCCGATGCCGGCACCGCCATCGTCCCGCAGCTCAGCGTCCTCGAAAGTTTTGACGAACCCCATCCCGGCACCGCCGCGCTCGGCACCGACCGGCCCGGCCGGGTGCATGAATCCGCCACCACCGCGCGCAGCGCCATGGAGGAAACCGACCTGCACGCGCAGGCCGAGGCCGCGTTCCTGGGCCGCGTGGCCGCGCGGATCGGCGTGATGGTGGAGGCCGGCACGGCACCGGAGCGCATCCTCCTCGTGGCCCCGCCCCGCGCCCTCGGCACCCTGCGCAGCGCGCTGAGCCCCCGGGTCAAGGGCCGCGTGGATGGGGAAATCGCCAAGGACCTGGTGAAGCTGCCCGTGGACGAGATCAGCCGCCATATCGCCACCTGAGCCGAAACGGCACGAAAGGACCCCGGAAAAGCATCCGGGGAAAAGCATTCTGGGAAAAGCATTCTGGGAAAAGCACCCCGGGAAACGATCCACCCCAGCAGCGGCTTCGAACAAGATCGACGGCCCCGGTCTGCACCCGGAGCCGAGAGGATTCGCGCCGCGCAGCTAGAACCAAGGCCGGTGCGTCACGCTCACCGGACCTCGGTCCAAGGTCCGGATGCCAAAGGTGGTCCATGTCTTCGACCGGGTTCAGCTTTTCCCCTTGCGCCGTCGCGCGGCTGAAGCTTCTCGGCTGCCTTGCGCTGGTGGGGGTGGTCGCAATGGTGGGCGGCGCGGTCACCGCGCCCGCCATTCCCGCTTGGTACCAGGGTCTTCACAAGCCGGCCTGGACCCCGCCCAACGCGGCCTTCCCCATCGCCTGGACCATCCTCTACATCCTGATGGCGCTGTCGCTCTGGCGGCTCTGGGAGAAGGTCGCCCCGTCGCCCGCGCGGCGCACCGCCATCGGCCTGTTCCTCGGCCAGCTGGCGCTCAATGCGGCGTGGTCGCCCATCTTCTTCGGGCTGCGCGCGCCGGTGGCGGGACTGGCCATCATCCTCGCGCTCATCGTGGTGCTGGCGCTCGCGCTGCGGGCCGCCTTCCGGCTCGACCGCCCGGCGGGAGGGCTGCTGGTGCCCTATCTCGCGTGGGTGTGCTACGCCTCCACACTGAATGCCGCCATCGTCCTCCTCAACTGACGCGGCCGCACCGCGTCCCGAGGTCCGCCATGCTCCACTGGTCCATCTATCTCTTCATCCCGCTGGCCCTGGCCCTGGTGGCGGGGGTGCTGGTCCTCGGCCTGTTCAATTTCGCCTCGGGCGGCTCGCCCCAGCGCTCGCAGCGGCTCATGCAGCTGCGCGTGCTGTTCCAGTTCGGCGCCATCATCCTGGTGATGCTCACCATCTTCGCCATGGGACGGTGACCGGAGAGCGGGATCGCGGACGGTGATTTGCGACGCTGAGAGGGACTGCAACCAGATGGTGAAGCTGAACAAGATCTACACCCGCACCGGCGACGACGGCACCACCGGGCTCGGCACCGGCGCGCGGGTCGCCAAATACGACCTGCGCGTGGACGCCTACGGCGCGGTGGACGAAACCAACGCCGCCATCGGCCTCGCCCGCCTGCACCTTTCGGGCGAAGCGGCGCTCGACGCCATGCTCATGCGGGCTCAGAACGACCTGTTCGATCTCGGCGCCGACCTGTGCGTCCCCCCGAAGGCCGACGAGGCCCCGGGCACCGCGTTGCGCATCGTTCCGGCGCAGGTGACCCGGCTCGAAACCGACATCGACACCCTCAACGCCGAGCTGTCGCCCCTCACCTCCTTCATCCTGCCGGCGGGAACGCCGGCGTCGGCGTACCTGCATTTCGCCCGCACCGTCTGCCGGCGCGCCGAGCGCATCATGGTGGAGCTGTCGCACCAGCCCGATGAAACCGTGGGCGCGCCGGCCATCCACTATGTGAACCGCCTGTCGGACCTGCTGTTCGTGGCCGGCCGCTACGCCAATGCCCGCGGCGCCGCCGACGTGCTCTGGGTGCCGGGGGCGAGCCGCCCCTGACCCGCGGGCGAGCCGGCGCGGCGCCGCCTCCGACGAAGGGATGAGGGCGCCGCCCTTCGCCCGCCGGATGCCGGGAAGCAGCCTCGGTCGCCCGCGTCCCGCTGGTCGCCCGTGCGCATTTTCTTCGGGCGAGCCGCTGCCACCTGCGCTCGAAAATGCTCTACGCTTCAGGCCACGGGCGCGCACGGGACGCCCGGGGAACACTCTTGGCCATGTTCGTCCCCATCGCCGATGCCAACCCGCTGGAACATGTGCGGCACGCCTACGTCACCTGGGCGCTGCTGGCGCTCAACGTGTTCGTCTTCCTCGTGCTCCAGCACGGCGCCTTCGAGACGGTGAGCGAGGCCGGCACCCTTGCATACGGCACCATTCCGGCGGTGGTGACGGGCGAAGCGGTGCTGCCGGAAGGCTATGCGCGCATTCCCGCGCCCTTCAGCCTCGTCACCTACATGTTCCTGCACGGCGGCTGGCTTCACCTCCTTGGCAACATGGCCTTCCTGTTCGTGTTCGGCGACAATGTGGAAGACGCGCTCGGCCACGCGCGCTTCCTCGCCTTCTATCTCCTGTGCGGCGTGCTGGCGGCGAGCGTCCATGTGGTGGCCGATCCCGCCTCGGAAGCGCCGCTGGTGGGGGCCTCCGGCGCGGTGGCCGGGGTGATCGCCGCCTATCTGGTGCTGCATCCCCACATCCGCCTGTGGGCGCTGGTGCTCATGAAGATCCCGCTGCGCGTGCCGGCCTATTGGGCCATCGGCGCGTGGTTTGCGTTGCAGGTCTGGCAGATCATGGCGAGCCACGACCAAGATACCGCCTGGTGGGCCCATGTGGGCGGCTTCCTCGCCGGAGCGCTGCTGGTGACCGTGATGCGCCGGCCTGGCGTGGCGCTGCTGGATCCCGACCCCTCCGGGGTGCCGAGCCGCCCGGCGCCGCGCAAAGGCGAGCCGTGAATGGGCGAGCGTCGGCACTGTCCGGTGAGCCGTGAAAGGCCGGCAACCCCGACTTTGGCAGCCCCCGGAAGCGCGAGCGTTGACACACTTTCTGGCCCCTCCTACGTTGCCGGCCCGCACAAAATGCTGCAATGCAGGGACCACGCGGAAGACTGGAAGACCGGCGCGATTTTTCGACCGCCGGTCGATATTTCGGGAACGGGGAGCACGCCTCTATGAAGATCCTGGTGCCCGTTAAGCGGGTGGTGGATTACAACGTAAAAGTCCGGGTGAAGTCGGACGGGTCGGGCGTGGAGCTCGCCAACGTCAAGATGTCCATGAACCCGTTCGACGAGATCGCGGTGGAAGAGGCGCTGCGCCTGAAGGAAGCCGGCAAGGCCACCGAGGTCATCGCCGTCTCCATCGGTCCGGCCCAGGCTTCCGAGACCCTGCGCACGGCGCTGGCCATGGGTGCCGACCGCGGCATCCTGGTGAAGGTGGACGGGGTGGTGGAGCCGCTGGCGGTGGCCAAGATCCTCAAGGGCGTGGTGGGCGAAGAAGCCCCCGGCCTCGTCATCCTCGGCAAGCAGGCCATCGACGACGACTGCAACCAGACCGGCCAGATGCTCGCCGCTTTGCTGGGCTGGCCCCAGGGCACCTTCGCCTCCAAGGTCGTGGTCGAGGACGGCGGCGTCGCCGTCACCCGCGAGATCGACGGCGGCCTGCAGACCGTGAAGCTCAACGGCCCGGCCATCGTCACGACGGACCTGCGCCTCAACGAGCCGCGCTATGCCTCGCTGCCCAACATCATGAAGGCGAAGAAGAAGCCCATCGCCGAGAAGACGCCCGCCGATTACGGCGTGGACGTCGCCCCGCGCCTCACCGTGCTCTCCACCGCGGAACCCGCGGGCCGCAAGGCGGGCGTGAAGGTGGGCTCGGTGGCCGAGCTGGTGGCGAAGCTCAAGGATGAGGCGGGGGTGATCTGATGGCAACTTTGCTGCTCGCCGAACACGACAATTCGGCTCTCAACGGCGTCACCGCCAAGGCGCTGTCCGCCGCTGCCGCCCTCGGCGGCCCGGTGCATATCCTGGTGGCCGGCCAGAACGCCCGGGGCGTCGCCGACGCCGCGGCCAAGCTCGCCGGCGTCGAGAAGGTGCTGCTGGCGGACGACGCGCTCTACGCCCATCGCCTCGCCGAGCCGCTGGCCGCGCTCATCGTATCGCTGGCCCCCGGCTACGACGCCATCGTCGGCCCCTCCACGGCGGTGGCCAAGAACGTGCTGCCGCGCGTGGCGGCCCTGCTCGACGTGATGCAGGTGTCGGACATCACCAAGGTGGTGGCCCCCGACACGTTCGAGCGGCCCATCTATGCGGGCAACGCCGTCCAGACCGTGAAGTCGGGTGACGCCAAGAAGGTGATCACGGTGCGCACCGCCTCCTTCGCCGCCACCGGCGAGGGCGGCTCGGCGGCGGTCGAGGCCATCGCGGCGGTGGCCGATCCCGGCGTCTCCACCTTCGTGGAAGAGAGCATCGCGGCCTCGGATCGTCCGGAACTGACGGCGGCGAAGATCATCGTCTCCGGCGGCCGCGCCCTTGGCTCGCGGGAGAAGTTCGCAGAATTGATCGAGCCCCTGGCCGATGTGCTGGGCGCCGCGGTGGGCGCCTCGCGCGCGGCGGTGGACGCGGGCTACGCCCCCAATGACTGGCAGGTGGGCCAGACCGGCAAGGTGGTGGCGCCCGAGCTGTACATCGCGCTCGGCATTTCCGGTGCCATCCAGCATCTGGCCGGCATGAAGGACTCCAAGGTCATCGTTGCCGTCAACAAGGACGAGGAGGCCCCCATCTTCCAGGTGGCCGACTACGGGCTGGTGGGCGACATCAACACCGTCATCCCCGAGCTGAAGGCGGAACTCGCCAAGGCGAAGGGATAAGGCCAAAGCGTCTTCGAACGCCGTGTCCCCCATTCAACGAAGCGCCGAAATGCTCTAGAAACAGGCGGCCGGGCCACGCCCCGGCCGCTGCCATCAGGGGCGCCGGCTCCTCCCCCCGGCATCAAGGTGAAACGAGAGAATCATGCCGCTCGAGATCAAGAAGGTCGGGGTCATCGGCGCAGGCCAGATGGGCAACGGCATCGCGCACGTCTGCGCCCTCGCCGGTTATGACGTGTTCATCCACGACGCGGACCCCGACCGCATCCGCTCCGGCCTTGCCACCATCAATGGCAACATGGCCAAGCAGGTCTCCAAGGGCACCGTGACCGAGGAAGCCCGGCAGGTGGCCCTTGCCCGCATCGCCATGGCCGAGCGCACCGAGGACCTGGCCGACTGCGACCTCGTGATCGAATCGGCCACCGAGAAGGAAGAGGTGAAGCGCAAGATCTTCACCGGCCTGTGCCAGGTGCTGCGGCCGGACGCGCTGCTCGCCTCCAACACCTCGTCCATCTCCATCACCCGGCTTGCCGCCGCCACCGACCGCCCCGAGCGTTTCATCGGCATTCACTTCATGAATCCGGTGCCGCTGATGGAGCTGGTGGAGCTGGTGCGCGGCATCGCCACCGACGACGACACCTTCGAAAGCTCGAAGCAGTTCGTCACCCGCCTGCACAAGACCTATGCGGTGGCCGAGGACTTCCCGGCCTTCATCGTCAACCGCATCCTGCTGCCCATGATCAACGAGGCCATCTACACCCTCTACGAGGGCGTCGGCAGCGTGGATTCCATCGACCGGGCCATGAAGCTCGGGGCGAACCATCCCATGGGGCCGCTGCAGCTGGCCGACTTCATCGGCCTCGACACCTGCCTCGCGGTCATGCAGGTGCTGCACGAGGGGCTGGCGGACTCCAAGTACCGCCCCTGCCCGCTGCTGGTGAAATATGTCGAGGCCGGCTGGCTGGGCCGCAAGACCCAGCGCGGCTTCTACGACTATCGCGGCGAGAAGCCGGTCCCGACCCGCTGAGCCCAAGGTGAGTCCACGCGGGGCGGCCCCTCGGCCGCCCTTGCCGGCGCGCTTTGAATTGCGCCTGCGCCGCGCCCCTCAGCCCTCCACCGCCACCCCCGGCAGGTCCACCCGCTGCAGCAGGCCGCCGCCCGGCCGGTTGGCAAGGGTGAGGCGGCCGCCGTGGCGCGAGACGATCTCGTTGGCGATGGCAAGCCCCAGCCCCGCGCCGGGAATCTTGACCTGACGCGCCGGGTCCACCCGAAAGAATGGCTCGAACACCTGCCCCATCAGCGCCTCGGGAATGCCGGGGCCGTCATCCTCGATGAGCAGCACCACCCGGCCCGCCTCGGCGCTGACGGCCACCCGCGCGCCGCCGCCATGGGTGGCGGCATTGACCACCAGGTTGCGCACCGCCCGCTTGAGCGACAGGGGCCGCCCGCGCACCGCCGCCGGTGACGCGTGGACGAGGCGGACGGGACGGCGCGCCTCCGCCACCTCCGCCACCACGCCGTCCACCAGATCGTCGAGGCGCACGATCTCTTCCGGCCCCCCCTCCACCTCCTCGCGCACCAGGCGGATGGCGCTGTCGGCGATGCGGTCCAGTTCCTCCAGGTCGGAGAGCCACTGGGCGCGCTCCTCGTCGTCGGGAATGAACTCGGCGCGCAGGCGCATGCGGGTGAGCGGCGTGCGCAGGTCATGGGCGGCGCCGGCCACGATGCGCATGCGGCTGTCCATGGCCCCCTTGAGGCGCGCCGACAGGCGGTTGATGGCGGCGGCAGCCGCGCGCACCTCGGCCGGCCCCTCCTCGGGCAGCACCGGCAGCTCGCCGTCGGGGCCGATGCGCCCGGCCGCCTCCTCGATGAGGGACAAGGGCTTGGTCAGCCGGCGAACGGCGAACACCACCACCGCCGTCACCCCCGCCACCATGAAGGCGAGCCAGGTGGCGAAGCCGAAGGTCCCGCCCGGCGGACCCGAGGGCGGAGCCATGGGGCCGAAGCGCCGCTGGATCACCAGCCAGCGGCCGTCGGCAAGGCCCAGCGCGGTGAGCGACGGACCATCAGGTCCCGGCCGACCTTGGCCCGGCTGACCTGGTCCCAGCTGACCTGGTCCCAACTGACTTGCGGCCCCGGGGCGAAACACCCGCACCGGCATCTTGCGGCCGAGGCGGGCGAGACCTTCGGCCAGCATGCGCGTGGCCTCGGGATCGATCTCGCCTTCCGGCGGGCTGGCCTGAAATGCCGCCCGCCCACCGGGCAGGGTCGTCGCCGGCGGCACCGCCGCCGCCAGATCGGCGAGGAGGGCAATATCCTGGGCCTTGCTGCCTTCGTCGAAGGGCGGCCATTCGGGACGGGTCAGGAAGAAGGATGCACCGTTGGCCAGCGCCGTCACCAC
Source organism: Xanthobacter autotrophicus (assembly GCF_029991245.1). Classification (GTDB taxonomy): domain Bacteria; phylum Pseudomonadota; class Alphaproteobacteria; order Rhizobiales; family Xanthobacteraceae; genus Xanthobacter; species Xanthobacter autotrophicus_C. The sequence continues at coordinate 1,408 of NZ_JAIVFO010000114.1, read as the reverse complement.
CAGCACCGCCACCACCAGAAGCGCGGTGACCTGCGCGCGCAGGGTCCTCACGAGGCGTCCTCCCGGTCCACCCGCACCGCCAGCTGATAGCCGCCGTTGCGCAGGGTCTTCAGGATCTGGAACGCGCCCTGGTCGCCGAGCTTGCGCCGCAGGCGGCTCACCAGCACGTCCACCGAGCGGTCGAACGGCCCGGCCTCGCGGCCACGGGTGATGTCCAGCAGTTGCTCGCGGGAGAGGATGCGGCCCGGCCGCTCCAGGAAGGCCATCAGCAGGTCGAACTCGGCGCCGGTGAGCGCCACCTCGACATCGTCGGCGTCGGTCACGCGCCGCAGTTCCGGTTCGGCGCGGAAGCGGGCGAAGCGGAAGGCCGTGGCCGCCACCGGTTCCGGCTCGGCCCCGCCGGTGCGCCGCAGCACGGCGCGGATGCGCGCCACCAGCTCGCGCGGGTTGAATGGCTTGCCGAGATAGTCGTCGGCGCCGATCTCCAGCCCGATGATGCGGTCCACATCCTCCTTCAGCGCGGTGAGCAGGATGACGGGGATCTTCGAGCGGTTGCGCAGGGCGCGGCACAGATCGAGGCCGGAGGCGTCCGGCAGCATGAGATCGAGCACCACGAAGTCGATGCGCTGGGTGGCCAGCTTCTCCTCCATCTCCCGCCCGTCGCCGGCCGTGGTGACACGGAAGCCCTGGGCCGCCAGATAGCGTCCGAGCAATTTCCGGATTTCGAGATCGTCGTCGACGACGAGAATATGCGTTGCGCCTTCGGACTGCACCGGCGTCTCCATTTCGCCGTATTCTAGCCGAGACGCCCCGCCGCCGCGCCCTCCATTGCATCGAAGCGTTGCCTGCCAGCCTCCAGCAACATTGCGATACAAATTCGGCCCGCGCCGACACCTTTGGACATATCCCGACCTTCGCCAGCAACGGGATGGGGCGATGGTGTCCTCAACCTGAAGACAGACAGGAGGCACCCCGTGTCCTTCAAGCTCCTGCGCACCAAACCCCTGCGCTCCAAGTTCCTGGCCGGCGTCGCCCTGGCCCTGGTGGCCGGATGTGCCGTCGTTGCGTCCGTGTCCGGCCCCGCCGCCTCGAAGACGCAGGACCGGCTGCCGCAGGCCACGTCGAGCGCGCCGGTGCGTTTCGCGGCCCTGGCGATGGAAGGCCAGATGCCGCGGCCGGACGTGTTGCCGGGTTTGCCGCCGGACCTGCCCTGGGACCTGCTGCCTTCCGGCCCCGGTGACGAGGCCGGCGCGCGGCCGCCCCGGCCCCCCCATCCGCGGGACGCGGCCGGGCCGCTGGGGCTCGCCCAGACCCTCGCCGCGGCCGAAACCGCCATCGGCGTCCGGCCGAACCAGATGGAGGCCTGGCGCGATTTCACCGATGCCCTCCAGGCCGCCCTGCCCTCGCC
>NZ_JAIVFO010000113.1 GCF_029991245.1 Xanthobacter autotrophicus | reverse complement strand
ACCGCGCCCCATTTCTCCCCCGCCGTCGATGCCGCCACCTATGCCGGCTGGCTCGCCGCCGTGCCGGGGGATGCCCGCGTGTCGGCCTATGTGCACGTGCCGTTCTGCGCCGAGCTGTGCCTGTATTGCGGGTGCCAGACGGCGGTGGCCCGCAGCCGCACGCCGGTGAAGGCCTATGCCGAGCGCCTGGTGGAGGAGATCGGCCTCGTCGCCCGCCACCTGCCGGGCCGCCTGAAGCTGTCGCACCTGCATTTCGGCGGCGGCACCCCCACCATGCTGGCGGACGAGGATTTCGCCGCCATCCTCGGCGCGCTGCGACAAACCTTCGATTTTGCCCCGGACGCCGAGATCGCCATCGAGATCGACCCGCGGGTGATGGACGCCGGCAAGGTGGCGACGCTGGCCCGCGAGGGCTTCAACCGCGCCAGCCTCGGCGTGCAGGATTTCGATCCCGCCGTGCAGCAGGCCATCGGCCGCCACCAGTCGTGCGCGGAGACGCAGGCGGTGGCGGATGCCCTGCGCGCCGCCGGCATCACCGCCCTCAACCTCGACCTCATGTACGGCCTGCCGCACCAGGACGAGGCCTCGGTCCGTCGCACGGTGGAGGCGGCCCTCGGCCTCTACCCGGACCGCATCGCCGTGTTCGGCTATGCCCATGTGCCGTGGATGAAGAAGCACCAGGCGCTGATCCCGGAAGATGCGCTGCCCGGTGCCGGCGAGCGGCTGGCGCAGGCGGAACTGGTGGCGGACGTGCTCGCCGCCCATGGCTATGTGCCGGTGGGGCTCGACCATTTCGCTCGCGCCAGCGACGCCATGGCGGAGCGGGCGGCGGCGGGGACGCTGAAGCGCAACTTCCAGGGCTACACCACGGACGACGCCCCGGTGCTCATCGGCTTCGGCGCATCGGCCATCGGCGCGCTGCCGCAGGGCTATGTGCAGAACCTGCCCGCCACGCCGGCGTGGCACAAGGCGGTGGAGGCCGGCACCCTGCCCATCGCGCGCGGCATCGCGTTGACCGACGAGGACCGGCTGCGCCGCCACGTCATCGAGCGGCTCATGTGCGACCTGTCGGTGGATCTGGATGACGCCTGCATGCAGCACGGCTTTCCGCGCGGCTTCTTCGCCGACGAGATCCACGCCCTGGAGCCTTTGATCGCCGATGGCCTCGCCTGGCGCCATGGCGCGGTGGTGGAGGTGCCGGAGGCCGCACGCCCCTTCACCCGCGTGGTCTGCGCCGTGTTCGACACGCGCCTAGTGGCAAGCCGCGCCGCGGCCCCCGAGCAGAAGCGCCACGCCGCGGCGGTCTGAAGGTGCGACCATGAGCGGGCCGCGCGGCGGCTCGCTCGACTTCACCCCAAAAAGAAAACGGCACGTGCCCGAAAGCACGTGCCGAAGGAGGTGCGCCGCTTGGAGTGCGGCACGCCGGGGGAAACCGATCAGGAATTCAGGCGCCGCAGCGCCGCTCCGTCGCGCAGCACCACGCGGCGGGACGAGGGGAGGGCGATGGCCGAAATCTCTTCGAGATGGGTCAGGGTCCGCGACACCGTCTCGATGGTGAGGCCGAGGAAGTCGGCGATGTCCTGCCGCGACATGGGCAGCGTCACCTCGATGCCGTTGGTGCCCTGGCCGGAGCCGGCACGCGCCGCCATGTCGAGCAGGAAGGTGGCGACCCGCTCCTGGGCGGTCTTGCGCCCGAGCACCAGCAGGTGGGACTGCGCCCGGCCCAACTCGGAGGCGGTGAGCGCCCAGAGGGCGTGGGCCAGCTCGGCATCGTCGGCGGCGCGGGAGAACAGGATGGTCCGCTTGATGCGCACCACCTTGCATTCGCTCACGGCCTCGGCGGAGAAGCGGTGCCGGGGCTCCATCTCCCAGCCGAACACGTCGCCGGCGAGGCAGAAGGTCTCGATCTGGCGGCGGCCGTCGCCGAGCAGCTTGCAGATGCGCACGGCACCCGACAGAACGATGTAGAGATGGTCGGCGGCCTGATCTTCACCGAAGATCTCGGCGTTGCGGGCATAAGAAGCCACGATGCCGAGGCGGGCCACCACATCGATGGGGGAGCGGGTCTCGGCCTCGTCGCCCCAGCGCGGAGCGGTCATGGGATGAGCGTAAGCCTTCTGGGCGATCGCTGCAGCGGGGCTCGGCATCGGTTTACCCTTCCATCACGTTGCAGAAAGGGATAACCGGCATTGACGCATCGCAAAATTCGGATCGAACACTTAAGTCGGTGCCCTTAAGTAGTTTTACGGAGGCCGGAATCGGCTGAAGGGGCGGTGTCGCAAGGACGTTTTGGCAGGGACGATGTGGCAAGGGACGGCGTGGCAGGCGGGATGGACAGCGTGGTGAGCGATACGGCCGCAAGGCGCCCGCCGGGGCGTGCGCCATGGCCCGATGCCCTGGTCGGCGGCGCGGTGGCGCTTCTCGTGCTCGGGCTCGGCGTCGTGGTGGGTTTCCCGCCGTTCCGGGCGGAGGGGCTGATGCTCCAGCTCGCCGGCGTCATGCTGGTGAGCGGGCGGGGGCTGGTCGCCGGCGGCAGCGCTTTGGCGGTGGCCATCGCGGGCGGGGGAACCCTCGCCCTCGCCACCGGCGCGCGGAGTCTCGGCGGCGCCTTCGATCCGGCGACGCTGGCCCTGTTCATCGCCGTGGGGCTCGGCATCGCCGTGCTCGGCGAGCGGCTGCGCCGCACAAGGCTGGATGCCGCCGCCCGCAACCGCGACCTGCTCGCCCGCGAGGCCCACCTCTCGTCGATCCTCGACACCGTGCCGGACGCCATGGTGGTGATCGACGAGCGCGGCATCATGCGCTCCTTCTCCAGCGCGGCCGAGCGCCTGTTCGGCTACATGGCGGCCGAGGCGGTGGGGCAGAACGTCTCGATCCTCATGCCCACGCCCCACCGGGAGGCCCACGACGGCTATCTGGTGCGCTATCTCACCACCGGGGAGCGGCGCATCATCGGCGTCGGCCGGGTGGTGGTGGGTGAGCGCAAGGACGGCTCCACCTTCCCCATGGAACTGGCGGTGGGCGAGATGCGCTCCACCTCCGAGCGCTTCTTCACCGGCTTCATCCGCGACCTGACCGAACGGCAGGAGACCGAGGCGCGCCTGCAGGAGCTGCAGGCCGAGCTGGTCCACATCTCCCGCCTCACCGCCATGGGCGAGATGGCCTCCACCCTCGCCCATGAGCTGAACCAGCCGCTCTCGGCCATCGCCAATTACATCAAGGGCTCGCGCCGCCTGCTCGACGCCGGCACCTTCAAGGTGGAGATGCTGCAGGGCGCGCTGGAGAAGGCCGGGGAGCAGGCCCTGCGCGCCGGGCAGATCATCCGGCGGCTGCGGGACTTCGTCTCCCGGGGGGAGAGCGAGCGGCGGGTGGAGAGCCTGTCCAAGCTGGTGGAGGAAGCCAGCGCCCTCGCCCTCGTCGGCGCCAAGGAGCATGGTATCCAGGTGCGTTTCCACTATGATCCCAGGTGCGACCTCGTGCTTGCCGACAAGGTGCAGGTCCAGCAGGTATTGCTGAACTTGATGCGCAACGCCCTGGAGGCAATGATGGAGGCGCCGCGGCGCCAGCTTCTGGTGAAGACCGAGGCGGCGGAGGACGACATGGTGATGATCAGCGTCTCGGATACCGGCCACGGCATATCGGCCGAATTCGCGCCGCAATTGTTCACGCCCTTCGTCACCACCAAGCAGCACGGCATGGGGGTGGGGCTGTCCATCTCCCGCACCATCATCGAAGGCCATGGCGGCCGCATCTGGGCCGAGCCCAATCCGCAGGGCGGCGCGGTGTTCCGCTTCACCTTGCGCGCCGTGGGCGAGGAGGCGGCGCTTCATGACTGACCCACGGATGGCCGCGGTGATCCACGTCATCGATGACGACGAGGCGGTGCGCGAGTCGCTGGCTTTCCTGCTCGCCACCGCCGGCCACGCCGTGCACACCCATGCCTCGGCCCGGCATTTCCTGGACGCGGGCATGCCGGCGGCCGACCCGTCCATGAGCTGCATCATCACCGATGTGCGCATGCCGGACATGACCGGCATCGACCTGCTCCAGCATCTGCAGGAGAAGGGCTCCACCGTGCCGGTGATCGTGGTCACCGGCCATGGCGACGTGCCGCTGGCGGTGGAGGCCATGAAGCTCGGCGCCGCCGATTTCCTGGAGAAGCCGTTCGACGACGTGGCCATCCTCGACACGGTGAAGTCCGCGCTGGCGCGGCGGGAGAAGGCCTACCAGCACGACGCCCTGCGCGATCAGGTGGCGGAGCGCATCGCCGCTTTGTCCCAGCGCGAGCGCCAGGTGCTGGAATGCCTGGTGGCCGGCCAGGCCAACAAGACCATTGCCTACGAACTGGGCATCAGCCCACGCACGGTGGAGGTCTACCGCGCCAACGTGATGACCAAGATGAAGGCGCAGAGCCTGTCCGAGCTGGTGCGCATGGCGCTTCTGGCCGGCATCTCGCCCAAGGCGGCGTTGGGATAGGAGTACCTGCGCGCCGCCGCTTGATCTAGCGCAACGCCAGCGGCCTCCTCCCAAAGTAGGCTGGAAACCAACTGACCATGTGCGCCCATCGGCCGCGTGGACCGACGAGGTGGACCCACGAGCCGGTCGTGGGGAGGGTCTGGAAAATGATCGTGTCCAACGAGACGCCCGGCTTCGTCGTCCATGTGGTGGATGACGATCCCGCGGTCTGCAACTCGCTGAAGTTCGCGCTTGAAGTGGATGGCTTCAGCGTGCGGACCTATGCGCGCTCGGAAGATGTGCTCGCCGCCGAGTTTTCCCGCGGCGGATGCATGATCGTGGACTACAACCTACCCGGCCTCAACGGTCTCGACCTGCTGCGCGAGCTGGACCGGCGCGACGTGCACCTGCCCGCCTTCCTCATCACCAGCAATCCCGCCCTGCACGTGCGCCACCGCGCCACCGCGCAGGGCGTCGCCATCATCGAGAAACCCCTCCTCGGCAACCAGCTCAGCGAGGCCGTGCGCGACAGTTTCGCGCGCTCGGGCCTGTGCTGACCTTTGCTCGCCCCCGTTCCCGTCTGCCTTATCCCCGGAGCCGGATCCGATCCGGTTGAGCTGACCTGATCGGTGAATCCGGCTCCAAACTCAGATAAGAGGCGTTTTGCCGATCATGTTGCATTGCAGTATGATCGGAGCGTGCTCTTACGGTGTTCCCGCGCGTTACCAGGCGCGGTCGGCGGCACCCTGAGGGCCGCCGGGCACCAGCAGCGAGGCCGTTCATGACCACGCGCAATCTCGACGCCTTGTTCCACCCCCGCTCCATCGTCCTCGTGGGCGCCAGCAACAAACCGGGCAGCATCGGCGCGGTGATCGCGCGCAACCTGTTCGAGGCGGGCTTCGAGGGGCCGATTCTCACCGTCAATCCCAGGGAGCGCGCCATCCGCTCCTCGCTCAACTACGCCTCGGTGGCAGAGCTGCCCATTGCGGTGGACCTCGCCGTGGTGGCTGCCCCGCCGGACAGCGTGCCCGCCACCATCACCCAGCTGGGCGAGAAGGGGTGCCGGGCCGCCGTGGTCCTGCGCGCCGGCTACGGCCCGGGCGAGCAGATCGAGACCCCCGAGCAGCGCCAGGCGATGCTGGACGCGGCGCGGCCCTATCTGCTGCGCGTGCTGGGGCCGAACGGGCTCGGCTTCATCTCCACCCGGCCGCACATCAATGCGAGCATTGCCCACCTGATGCCGGCCAAGGGCGATGTGGCCTTCGTCAGCCAGTCCGGGGCGATGACCTCAGCGGTGCTGGACTGGGCCCACACCCGCGGCTTCGGCTTCTCCCACGTCGTCTCGCTGGGCGAGAGCGCGGACGTGGATTTCGGCGACATGCTCGACTATCTCGCCCTCGACAACACCACCCGCGCCATCCTGCTCTATGTCGAGCACGTGAAGGATGCGCGCAAGTTCATGTCGGCCGGGCGCATCGCCGCCCGCTCCAAGCCGGTCATCGTCATCAAGGCCGGGCGCGGCGCGGCCGGCGCCCGGGCGGCGCAGTCCCATACCGGGGTGCTCGCCGGCAGCGACCTCGTCTATGACGCGGCCTTCCGCCGCGCCGGCATGCTCCGCGTGCACGAGCTGCGCGAGCTGTTCGAGGCGGTGTCCACCCTCGCGGCCGGCATCAAGCTCACCGGCGACCGGCTCGCCATTCTCACCAATGGCGGCGGCGCGGGCGTGGTGGCGGTGGATGCGGTGGAAGGCATTTCCGGCCGCCTCGGCATCCTGAAGCCGGAGACGGTGGAGGCGCTCGACAAGATCATTCCCGTTCCGTGGGCGCAGGCCAATCCGGTGGACATCGTGGATGATGCCGACGGCGCCCGCTATGGCGCCGCCCTGAAGGCGCTGCTGGCCGACAAGGGGTCGGATGCGGTGCTGGTGCTCAATTGCCCCTCGTCGGTGGCCGACAGCAGCCAGGCCGCCGACGCGGTGATCACGGCGCTGGAGACGCGGATGCGCGCGCCCGTGCTCACCTGCTGGCTCGGCGAGACTGCCGCGGCCGGCGTGCGCCGGCGCTTCGCCGCGCGCCGGATTCCCACCTACGAGACCCCGGACGAGGCGGTGCGCGCCTTCGGTCATCTGGTCTCCTACCAGCGCAACCAGACCCAGCTCATGGAAACGCCGCCGGCGCGCACCTTCGAGGACCCCGACCGGGTCAAGGCGCGCGCGCTGGTGGAGAAGGTGCTGGGCGAAGGCCGCAGCGCCCTCTCCGAAGTGGAGGCGAAGGCGGTGCTCTCCGCCTACGACATCCCGGTGGTGGAGACGCGGGTGGCCGCGACCCCCGAGGATGCCGGCCGCTGCGCCGCCGAGATCGGCTGGCCGGTGGTGGTGAAGGTGCTGTCGCACGACCTCACCCACAAGTCGGACGTGGGCGGGGTGCGGCTCGACCTGCGCAGCGCCGCGGCGGTGGAGGACGCCTGCCGCGCCATCATCGCCTCGGTGGCCGAGAAGCGGCCGGAGGCGCACATCGCCGGCTTCACGGTGCAGGCCATGGTGCGCCGCCCCAACGCCCAGGAGCTGATCGCCGGCATCGCCTATGACAAGATCTTCGGGCCGGTGGTGCTGTTCGGCCAGGGCGGCACGGCGGTGGAGGTGATCGGCGACCGGGCCGTGGCCCTGCCGCCGCTCAATGGCGTCCTCGCCCGCGAGATGATCGAGCGCACCCGGGTCGCCAAGCTGCTCGCCGGCTACCGCGACCATCCGCCGGCGGACATGACCGCCGTGGCCGGGACCCTGGTGAAGCTCGCCGAGCTGCTCGCCGACCTGCCGCAGATCGCCGAGCTGGACATCAACCCGCTGCTCGCCGACGAGAACGGCGTCATCGCCCTCGATGCCCGCATCGTGGTGCACGAGACGCGGGTGGAGGGCACCGGACGCTTCGCCATCAAGCCCTATCCCTCCAGCGAGGTCTCCGAACTGGCGCTGACCGACGGATCCAAGGTGGCGCTCCGGCCGATCCGGCCCGAGGACGAGCCGTCCCTGGTGGATCTCGTCCACCGGTCCGACCCGCAGGACGTGCGCATGCGCTTTCTGGGCTCGGTGAAGGATTTCCCCCACCTGATGGCGGCCCGCCTCTCCCAGATCGACTACGACCGGGAAATGGCGTTCGTGGCCATCGAGCCGAACGGGGATACCTGCGGCGTCGTGCGCATCATCTCCGATCCCGACAATGAGGCGGCCGAATACGCCATCATGGTGCGCTCGGACATGAAGGGCAAAGGCCTCGGCTTTCAGTTGATGACCGAGATCCTCGCCCATGCGCGCAAGCGCGGCCTGAACATCGTGTTCGGCGACGTGCTCCGCGAGAACGGACCCATGTTGCACCTGGCCGAGGACCTGGGGTTCAAGGTTACCGCCGGAAGCGACGATCCCACCGTGATGCGGGTGGTTCTCGACCTGCGCGCCCAGGCCGCGGCCGGTGCGGGCGCGGCTGTCTAGGGCGAGCGCCGATCAGACTGCAGTGTGTCCCAAGGTTCCGGCGCTGGCGAAGAGCGCGACCTTGAAGGGGCAGGGCTTGCTTGACGGGGCGGGGCTTGGCGGCGATATCGCTCTTGCCACCCGGCCGGGCGGGGATCACCATGCCTGGCGCAGATGGTAGCGGCCCCGATCCGACAGCCGGGGCCGGGCGGGGGGACAGGTGGATGCGCCGACCGTCGAAGGGCCGGCCCCTCGGGGGCGTCCCGTCGTTGTCGGTCATCGCAATGATCGGCATTGGGTGAATTGTGAGCGACGCCGACGACGAAGCGTGTGGACCCTGGAAATCGGAATATCTTGCCCTGCATGACCCGGTGACCAGCCTGCCCAATCGCCTCTTGATGACCGAGTTCCTCGCCGGCGCGCTCAGCTCGCCGCAGGACGCACGGCGCGTGCTTGCCGTTTTTTGCCTCGACCTCGACAATTTCCCCCATTTCAACACGTTGTTCGGCCCCACGGCGGGTGAACTGATCCTCGCCGAGACCGCGCGGCGCATCCGCCGCTGCGTCCGGGACCACGACCTCGTGGCGCGGGTGGACGCCGAGACGTTCGTCGTGGTCGCGACCGGCGTGGGGGATGCGAAGGCGGTGGACGGCCTCGCCCGGCGGCTCCAGTCCGCGCTGACCGCGCCCATCGGCCTGCCGTCCGGCGCGGCGGCCTATCCGCAAGCCAACATGGGCATTGCCCTCGCCCCGCTCGATGGGGAGGACGCGGAGGGCCTCGTGCGCTGCGCCGAGCTGGCGCTGGAGCAGGCCAAGGCCCAGGGTCCGGGCACCTGTTCCTATTTCGCCGACGACATGAACGACGAGATGAGCGGCCGGCGGACGCTGGAAAGCGACCTCAGGCGGGCCATCGTGTCCGACGAGTTCGTGCTGCTGTTCCAGCCGCGCTGCGACGCGCAGACCCTCAAGTTGCTCGGGGTCGAGGCCCTCATCCGCTGGGACCATCCCCAACTGGGGTTGCTTGCCCCCGACGCATTCGTCCCCCTCGCGGAAAAGAGTGGCCTCGTCATTCCCATCGGCGAATGGGTGCTGCGCAAGGCGTGCGACACCATCTCCCGCCTGCCGGAGCTGAATGTCTCCGTCAACGTGTCGGTGGTGCAGTTCCGCAATGACGCGCTGGTCGACACGGTGAATGCGGTGCTCAAGGCCACCCGTGTGGCACCCCAGCGGCTCGAACTCGAGATCACCGAGAGCGTGCTGATCGAGAACGCCGAGAAGGCCCTCGAGGTGCTGGCGGGCCTGAAGAAGCTGGGCGTGCGCCTGTCCATGGACGATTTTGGCACCGGCTATTCGTCGCTGGGCTACCTGCGGACCTTTCCGTTCGACGCGCTGAAGATCGACCGGCGCTTCGTCGGCGACCTCGATGCGTCCAAGGACGCGCTGGCCATCGTCCAGGCGATCCTGGGTCTTGGCCGCGCCCTCGGATTGCAGGTGGTGGCGGAGGGGGTGGAGACCGAGAGCCAGCTCGCCATTCTCAGGGCCGACACCTGCGACGAGGTGCAGGGCTTCTACCTCGGCAGGCCCATGACGGAAGAGGCGCTGCTCGCCTATATCGCTGACCGCCGGCTGGCGAGCTGAGCGCCGGCCCGGTCTTTCCTGCACGTCACGGCGGCCCCGGGCGGGCCGAAATCACGTCAACCAGAATCACGTCAGCCAGGGGGCGGGACGGTCCAGGGCGATGAGGTCCGCCACCTCCAGGCGCGGCCGCACCACGGCCGCCGCCGCGCCGCGCACCAATACTTCCGGCACCAGCGGACGGGTGTTGTAGGTGCCTGCCTGCACCGCGCCGTAGGCTCCGGCGGTCATCACCGCGAGAAGGTCGCCGGCCTTCAGGTGCGGCAGCGGGCGGTCGAGGGCGAGGAAATCGCCGGTCTCGCACACCGGGCCCACCACGTCGGCCACCACCAGCGGCGCGTCGGCGGCGGGCTCGATGACGGGAATGATGTCGTGATGCGCTTCGTAGAGGGTGGGGCGGATGAGGTCGTTCATGGCGGCGTCCACCACCACGAAGGTCTTGCCCTCACCTTCCTTAACGTAAATCACCTTGGTGACGAGGATGCCGGCATTGGCCACCAGCATGCGGCCCATCTCGAACACCAAAGGCAGCTTCAGGTCGCCGAGGGCGCGGCCGACCACCTCGGCATAGGCGCTGGGCGGCGGAGGTACCGGATCGGAGGCCGCATAGGGCACGCCGAGCCCGCCGCCGAGATCCATGTGGTGGAGCCTGTGGCCGGCGCCCATCAGGTCGCGCGCCAGTTCCGCCAGCAGCGTCACCGCATTGTCGAAGGGCGCCATGTCGGTGATCTGGCTGCCGATGTGCATGTCCACGCCGGTGATGGCGAGGCCCGGCAGGCGGGCGGCATAGTCGTAGACCTCGCGCGCCCGCGAGATGGGAATACCGAACTTGGTGGCGGACTTGCCGGTGGAGATCTTCTTGTGGGTCTTCGCGTCCACGTCCGGATTGACGCGGATGGAGACCGGGGCGCTCACCCCCATGGCGGTCGCCACCTCGGAGAGGGCGGCAAGCTCGGGCTCGCTCTCCACGTTGAAGCACAGGATGCCGCCATCCAGCGCCGCCGCCATTTCCTCGCGGGTCTTGCCGACGCCGGAGAAGACGATGCGCTCGGCGGGCACGCCGGCGGCGCGGGCGCGGGCCAGCTCGCCGGCGGAGACGATGTCCGCACCCGCGCCCAGCCGGGCGAGGGTGGCGATGACCGACTGGTTGGAATTGGCCTTCAGGGCGTAGCACAGCAGCACGTCGCGGCCGCTGAACGCCTCCATGAACACCTGGTAGTGGCGTTCCAGCGTGGCGCTGGAATAGCAGTAGAAGGGGGTGCGCACCTCGCCGGCGAGGGGGGTGATGTCCACGTCCTCGGCGAAGAGACGGCCGGTGCGGTAGTCGAAATGGTGCATGGAGAAGGGGCGGTCCGTGCGCGCTGTCGTTCGGGCCGGGACGGTCGGGACCCGTCCGCCGGGCGCGAAGGCTTTACCTGTGCGAGCCCGCCCTCAGAGCAGGCCGTCGAGGATGAAGGGCTGGTCGGGCTTCTTGACGTCCTTCAGCAGCGGCGATTCCCCGGTGGTGGCGCCGGGGGCCGCGGTCTTTTTCTGCCACTCCGCGTGGGGCGTGGCGCTCTCCAGGATCTCGCCGTCCGAGGTCGGGGCGACATAGGGGCCGTCGGCGGCCGCACCCGGCTTGGCGCCGGGCCTGGCCGCGGCCGTCTGCTGGACCGCCGGCCTTGCGGCCGGGGGGGTGCTCGACGGCGTGGCATGGGCGCCGGGCGGCGGCTCAAGCGGTCCCTTCACGCCACACGCCGCGAGGGCGAGGGTGCCGCAGAGGGCGAGGGGGACGAGAAGGGGGCGCATGGCGGATTGGGCCGTTCCGGAAAAGGTGGCCGCCACTATAGCCCGCGCCGCGCCAAAGGCGAGCCCCCGCCTCCCGCGCTGCAGGATGGGGGATCGCACGGGGGGCGACCCGGAGCGGGGTACGGGGCCAGAGCGGCGCGTCACGCCGGGGCCCCGAGCTTCTTCAGCCAGCGCTTGGCCTGTGCCCGCACCCTTGTGGGCGCGGTGCCGCCATAGCTCACCCGGCTGCGCACCGAGCGCACCACGGACAGCACCGAGAACACATCCTGGGTGATCCGCGGGTCCTCCCCCTGCATGTCCGCAAGGGACAGCTTGTGCAGCGCAATGCCGCGGTCGGAGGCGAGCCCCACGATGCGCCCGGTGATGTGGTGGGCCTCCCGGAACGGGATGTTGAGGGCGCGCACCAGCCAGTCGGCAAGGTCGGTGGCGGTGGAATAGCCCTGGCCCGCCGCTCTCTCCATGCGCTTCTCGTCCGGGACGATGTCGCGCACCATGCCGGCGGAGGCCGCCACCACCAGGGACAGCGCCGAGAAGGCGTCGAAGGCGCCTTCCTTGTCCTCCTGCATGTCCTTGGCATAGGCCAAGGGCAGGCCCTTCATCACCACCAGGATGCCGGTGAGCGCGCCGATGATGCGCCCGGCCTTGGCCCGCACCAGCTCGGCGGCGTCCGGATTGCGCTTCTGCGGCATGATGGAGGAGCCGGTGGTGAACTTGTCCGAGAGCTTCACCAAAGCGAAGGACGGCGAGGTCCAGATCACCACCTCCTCGGCGAAGCGCGAGAGATGCACCGCGCAGATGGAGGCGGCGGCGAGCGTCTCCATCACGAAGTCGCGGTCGGAGACGGCGTCCAGAGAATTGGCGGTGGGCCGGTCGAAGCCCAGCGCCCGCGCGGTGGCCTCCCGGTCGATGGGGAAGGAGGTGCCGGCCAGCGCCGCCGAGCCCAGCGGGCATTCGTTCAGGCGCTTGCGGGCATCGGCGAGGCGGCCGCGATCACGCGCCACCATCTCCACATAGGCCATCAGATGGTGGCCGAAGGTCACCGGCTGGGCGGTCTGCAGATGGGTGAAGCCGGGCATGACGGTGGCGGCATGGGCCAGCGCCTTCTCGGCGAGCGCCCGCTGCAGGTCGGCGAGCTGGGCGTCGAGGGCGTCCAATGTGTCGCGCACATAGAGGCGGAAGTCGGTGGCCACCTGGTCGTTGCGCGAGCGGGCGGTGTGGAGGCGGCCGGCGGAGGCCCCGATCAGCTCGGCGAGGCGGCTCTCCACGTTCATGTGGATGTCCTCCAGCTCGCGCCGGAAGGTGAAGTTGCCGGCCTCGATCTCTGACAGGATCGTGTCTAGACCCTCCGCGATCTTGTCGGCATCTTGCGCCGCCACGATGCCCTGGGCCGCGAGCATCTTCGCATGGGCCTTGGATCCGGCGATGTCCTGCGCATAAAGACGCTGGTCGAAGCCGATGGAGGCGTTGATCTCCTCCATGATGGCGTCGGGGGCGGAGGTGAAGCGCCCGCCCCACATCTTGTTGCTCATGACGGATCCCCTCGTGATGACCGAAGCCGACCAGCCCCGCGCGACCGAAACCGACGAGACGGCGACCGGGCCGGACGCGACGCCTCCCAAGGGGGCGCGGGGCTCCGGCGTGCGGACCGTCGCGATCGTCGCGCTGGCGACGCTGGCGGGCGCCGTTGCCGGCGCGCTCGCCCTATACGGGATGAACCGCCTCCCCGGCAATGCGCAGGCGCCTCAGGTCACCTCCGCGCCGGCCGCGGAGCCGGCTTCGTTCAAGGCGGCCGACCCGGCCTGCCAGGGCACGGTGGAGCGCGCCCGCGCGCTGGCGCCGCTGGCCAAGGGCGGCGTCGCCGCCTTCGCCCCGGCCACCGAGCCCCGCCGCCTGCCGCCGCTCGCCTTCACCGACGGCAACGGCAAGGGGGTGACGCTGGCTGACTTCAAGGGCCGGGTGGTGCTGCTCAATCTCTGGGCGACTTGGTGCGTGCCCTGCCGCAAGGAAATGCCGGACCTCGACCGGCTCCAGGCCACGCTCGGGGGACCGGACTTCGAGGTGGTCGCGGTCAATCTCGATACCCGCGATCCCGAGAAGCCCCGCACCTTCCTTAATGAGATCGGGGTGAAGCGCCTCGCCTTCTATGCTGATCCGGCGACGAAGACATTCCAGGCCCTGCGCGGTGTCGGCCGGGGTTTCGGCCTGCCCACCACGCTCATCGTGGACCGGGACGGCTGCGAGATGGGCTTCCTCGCAGGACCCGCCGAATGGGGCGGCGCCGAGGCCGAGGCCCTGGTGCGCGCCGCGCTCGCGCCCGGCGAGGTCCCGGTGCCGGTGCGCTGACGACAGGTGCATGGGCACCACGCCGGGGGAAAATTCGCATTTTGCGAAAAAATGATTTTGGGCTTAAGTGTCGCTCAACCTTCCGTGTTCACAGTGCGTGACCTGGAAGGCGGGGTCGCTTTGCGGTCTCCGCATGCCTGTGAAGCTGCCCGTGCCGCGCCCGAAGACGCCCAGCCAACGGTAAATTGCGTTTCCCGATGCGCCGGTGCTAGAAACTTGACCTTGACAATAATGGTTCGTGCATCTTCCAAAATCGAATCGCCGGGGACGCGCCTTGAAAGTTCTGTCGATCTTCGGCACGCGCCCGGAGGCCATCAAGATGGCGCCGCTGGTTCGCACCCTTGCGGGGGCGCCTGAGGTCGCGTCCATGGTCTGCGTCACCGGCCAGCACCGCGAGATGCTGGACGGCGTGCTGCGCCTGTTCGACATCCGCCCCGATTTCGATCTCGGCCTCATGGCGCACGACCAGGGGCTCAGCGGCCTTGCCGCCGGGGCGCTCACCGGCCTCGATGCGGTGCTGGCGCAGGTTCAGCCCGACCGCGTGCTGGTGCACGGCGACACCACCACCGCCATGGCGGCGGCGCTGGCCGCCTTCCATCGCCGCATTCCGGTGGGCCATGTGGAAGCGGGCCTGCGCACCTATGATCTCGCCCAGCCCTTCCCGGAAGAGATGAACCGCCGGGTGGTGGATCTGGTCAGCGACCTCCTGTTCGCGCCCACCGCCGGCGCCGGGGCGAACCTGGCCGCCGAGCGCCTCGCCGGCCGGGTGGTGGTCACCGGCAACACCGTGATCGATGCCCTCCAGGCGACCCAGGCGCGGATCGATGGCGATGCGGACCTTGCCGCCGCCCTCGACCGGGCGCTGCCGGCGCTCGATCCCCACAAGCGCATCCTGCTCGTCACCGGCCATCGCCGTGAGAATTTCGGCGACGGCTTCCGCTCCATCTGCGCGGCGCTCGCCGAAATCGCCCGTCGGTCCGACGTGGAGATCGTCTATCCGGTGCACCTCAACCCCAATGTGCGCGGGCCTGTCACCCAGGAGCTGGCCGGACGGGCCAACATCCATCTGGTGCCGCCCCTCGATTATCTGCCGTTCCAGCGGCTGCTGCAGCGCGCCCACCTGGTGCTCACCGATTCCGGTGGCGTGCAGGAGGAGGCCCCGGCGCTGGGCAAGCCGGTGCTGGTCATGCGCGAGGTGACCGAGCGGCCGGAGGCGGTGGAGGCGGGCACGGTGGAGCTGGTCGGCACCTCCCGCGCCGCCATCGTCGCCGCCGTCACGCGGCTCTTCGACGATCCCGACGCCCATGCCGCCTACAGCGGCCGCTTCAATCCCTATGGCGACGGGCAGGCCTGTCGCCGCATCCTCGACTGCCTCTGCGGACGGCCGGTGGAGGAATTCGCGCCGCTGTCCCACGCCCCCGCCTTGCCCTCCCC
>NZ_JAIVFO010000112.1 GCF_029991245.1 Xanthobacter autotrophicus | reverse complement strand
CTCCCCAGCCCTCCCCCGCAAGCGGGAGAGGGAGTGGGCCGGCGCGGGGTGGAGAGCAGGGTTCGCCGGCGGCTCTTTTCAAACTGAGACACGGCCGGGTGACGGCGCATCCGGACCTGAGACAACATCGCAATTATGATGCGGACCCATGTGCCGGCCGCGCCGCCGGCAGGGAGGGCGGTTCAGGCGTGGATCAGTCCACGTCCTCCACGCTCTCGGGGCCGCCGCCATAGGCGCGCTGGGCCAGGGCCGCCTGCATGAAGGGGTCGAGGTCGCCGTCCAGCACCTCCTGCGGGGTGCCGGAGGTGACACCGGTGCGCAGGTCCTTCACCAGCTGGTAGGGCTGGAGCACGTAGGAGCGGATCTGGTGGCCCCAGCCGATGTCGGTCTTGGCCGCCTGCTCGGCCATGGCCTCGGCCTCGCGCTTCTTCAGCTCCAGGTCGTAGAGCTTGGCCCGCAGCATGTTCCAGGCGGTGGCGCGGTTCTTGTGCTGGGAGCGGTCGCCCTCGCTCACCACCGCGACGCCGGTGGGTATATGGGTGAGTCGCACCGCCGATTCGGTCTTGTTCACGTGCTGGCCGCCGGCGCCGCCGGAGCGCATGGTGTCCACCCGCACGTCGGCTTCCTTGATGTCCACCACGATGCGGTCGTCCACCACCGGATAGACATCCACGCTGGCGAACGAGGTCTGGCGCCGGGCGTTGGAATCGAACGGCGAGATGCGCACCAGGCGGTGCACGCCGGCCTCGGTCTTCAGCCAGCCATAGGCATTGTGGCCCTTCACCTGGATGGTGGCGGACTTCAGCCCGGCCTGCTCGCCCTGGGACTCGTCCATCAGCTCCACCTTGAAGCCGTGCCGCTCGCACCAGCGCCGGTACATGCGCAGCAGCATCTCGGCCCAGTCCTGGCTGTCGGTGCCGCCGGCGCCCGCATGGACTTCCAGATAGCTGTCGTTGGCATCCGCCTCGCCGGAGAGCAGGGCCTCCAGCTCGCGCCGGGCCAGCTCCGCCTTGAGGCCGTCGAGGGCGGCTGAGGCCTCGGTGATGACGCCCTCGTCGCCCTCCGCCTCGCCCAGCTCGATCAGCTCGATGTTGTCGTCCAGGTCGCGCAGCACGCGGTCGATGGCGCCGAGGCCGTCCTCCAGCGTGGTGCGCTCCTGCATGAGCTTCTGCGCCCGCTCGGGGTCGTCCCAGAGCTTGGGGTCCTCGACGATGGCGTTCAGCTCCGCAAGACGCCGCCGCGAGCGGTCCACGTCGAGGTGGGACCGCAGCAGGTCCAGGGAAGCTCTGATCTCGTCGACCTTTGCGGCGAGTTCCGCGCGCATGGCTCATCATACTCCGGCTGGATCGGGATGCGTCCGGGTCGAGGCGACCCGGACCGACAGTCCGTCTCCATATCTGGGAAGGTCATGCACCGATCGGCCGCAAGGCGAGGCCGATCGGTGCATGACCAAAGGGGGCCGCGGAAAATAGCGGCGGCGCGCGCAGGTGTAAACGGAAGAGGCGGCGCTTCGCCAGGCTGCGTTCGCCACCCGGCGCGTTCAGGACCCGGCGGGTGGCGCGTTGGCGGACAGCCAGCCGGCGAGGTCCGCCGCCTCCAGCGGCCGGGCGAAGACGTAGCCCTGGACGGCATGGCAGCCGAGGGCGCGCAGCAGCTCGGCCTGTGCCACCGTCTCCACGCCTTCCGCCACCACCGCCATGCCGAGGCTCTGGCCGATGACGATCACCGCCGTGGCCAAAGCGAGGGCGTTCTTGTCGTGCTCGATGCTGAGCATGAAGGAGCGGTCGATCTTCAGTTCGGCGATGGGCAGGCGCGACAGGGCGCTGAGGCTGGAATAGCCGGTGCCGAAATCGTCCATGGCGATGCGCACCCCCAGCGCATCGATGGCGCGCGCGGTGGCGAGCGCGTTGGGGTTCTGGTCCATGGTCATCCGCTCGGTGATCTCGACCCGAAGGTCGCCGGGGGAGAGATGGTGCCGCTTCAGGGCATCGCCGATGATGCCCACGATCTCGGTGCTGCGAAAGCTCAGCGGGGAGAGGTTGACCGAGACGTGGGGCACCGGGACCCCTTCGGCGCGCCAGACGGCGAGCTGCCGGCAGGCCTCCTCCACCGCCCACTGGTCGATGCTTTCGATGAAGCCGTATTCCTCCGCAAGGGCGATGAAACGGGGCGCGGGAACCGCCCCATGGACCGGATCGGACCAGCGGGCGAGGGCTTCCACGCCGTGGAGCGTGCCGCCCGAGAGCGTCACCTGGGGCTGGTAGACAAGGCGCAGCGCGTGGCTCTGCAACGCCCCCCTGAGCGCGACGGACAGCACCAGGCGGTCCTCCACCCTTTTGTTCAGGTCCGCGGTGAAGAACTGGAACCGGCCCCTGTCCTTGCGCTTGGCCTCGTGCATGGCGGTGTCGGCATGCTGCAGCAGCGTCTCGGCAGCGGTGCCATGCTGGGGATAAAGGGCGATGCCCACCGATGCCGACATGGTCAGGTGCAGTTTCTGCGCCGGGATGGGGGCGGCCATGTAGTCGATGAGGCGGCGGGCGATGTGCGCGGCCTCTTCCGCCGCGCAGTCGTGCACCAGCACCACGAATTCATCGCCGCCGGTGCGGCCCACCGTGTCCCCGATGCGCAACTGGGCCTTGAGGCGCCGGGCCATCTCCACCAGAAGCGCGTCGCCGGTGGAATGGCCGAGGGTGTCGTTCACGTCCTTGAAGTGGTCCACGTCGAGCATCAGCACCGCTAGCGGCTCGTCGTGCTCGCCGGCCGCGGCGATCAGGTCGGACAGGGATTCGATGAGCCGGCGGCGGTTGGGCAGGCCGGTCAGCGTGTCGATGCTGGCGAGGGTGGCGATGCGGTTGCGCGCATCCGACCGCTCCAGAACCAGCGCGCACAGGTCGGAGCAGACGGAGACCACGCTTTCCAGCCAGGGCGCAGCGAAAGGCGGGCCGGGGAAATAGAAGGCGAAGGTCGCAGCGACCTTGCCGCTGCGCAGCTTCGCCGGGATGGACCAGCAGCCCTTGATGCCGGGCGGAAGGACAAGGTGCTGAAAATCCGCCCACAGCGGACTGCCGGCGATGTCCTCCACCATCACCGCCTCGCCGCGGAACGCCGAGGTGCCGCAGCTTCCGCACGTCGGGCCGATGGCCAGGCCCTCCACCGCGGCGGAGAACGCGGCCGGCAGGCTGGGGGCGGCCAGCACCGTCAGCCGGTCGTCGGCGGTGACGCCGAGGATCGAGCACAGCACGCCGGGGGCCAGCCCCTCCACCTTGCGGCACAGCAACTCCAGGATGTCGCGGGCCAGCGCGTCGGCCGCGAGCGCGGCGAGCACCTGCCGCTGCAGGTCCTCCATGAGGCGGGTGTGGGTGATGTCGGCCATCACGGCGAACACGTGCTCAAGGGCGCCGGTGGTCGGGCTGAGCACCGGGGTGATGGTGGCCGAGACCCACACTTCACTGCCGGATGCGCTGCGTAGCGGGACGACTTCCGGGAACGGAACCCGGCGCTGGATGCTGCTGTCGATCCGCGCGGCGAGGTCGGCCGCGCCCTTGCCGGAGGCCAGCAGGTCCGCCAGCGCGCGACCGTCGGCTTCGCCTTCGGCGTAGCCGAGCATCTCCTGGAAGGCACGGTTGGTGTAGACGATCCGGCGCTGCGCATCGGTGACGACCACGCCGCGATCGGTCTTCTCGGCGACGAGGGAGAGGATGCCCATGTGCCCGGCAGCCCCTGCCGGGCCCGGCAGGGGCTGTACCACCGCCGCGTAGCCGGACTTGCCGGCGTGCTGGACCTGCGCCACGTGGATCAGGGCGACGGCGTTCGAGCCGTCCGGGTGCGCGATCACCACCTGCCGGTCGGTGCCGACCATGTCCTCCCTGGTCCAGAGACGGTTCGGGGCGAAGCGCAGCGCCGCCGGAAAGACGGCGCGCGCATCGCGGCCGATCATGGCCGCGCCGGACAGGCCCCACAGCTGCTCGGCCGCTGCATTGACGAAGGTGACGATGCCATTCTCGTCCATGAACACCACGGCATCCGCGGTCCGGCTGGTGGCGGCCGACGGAAGAACGGTGATCGTCTTGCCCATGGCTGCGGCTCCGCGCCAACGGGCGCATGGCGGACGACACGGGGCACGACAGGTCCACTCGCCCCGAAAGCGCGATCCGAGGACCGGATTCCGTCAGATGGCAACGGCTCCGCAGCCCGCTGGATCACCCTGCTCCAGCGCCAGCTTATCGAATCCGCAGATGTTGTACAGAAAGCCGGTGTGCCTCGGTTAATGACCCCGGTCGGTGCGACCGGGGTGCCGGGTGGACGTGGCCAGAGGTCTCGGCCCGGCAAGGGGAGCCATCTCAGGAAGGGGCGCCCGTCTCAGGAAAGGGCGTCGGTCTCAGTAGAGGCCGCCGCCGGTGCGCGCGGGGGGGCTGGGCTCGGGCGAGGCGGCATCCGTGCCGGAATAGCCCGCCACGGAATAGCCATCGGGCGGGGCGGTGCCGGGCTTGAAGGCCTCCAGGATGGAACTGTCGCCGGCACCGGCGCGCTGGCCGCTCTTCCGGTCGATGCGCACCAGCTTGATGCCCGCCGGCACCCGGAACGGCAGGGCCGGGCGGTCGGCGATGGCGACCTTCATGAAGTCGCGCACGATGGGCGCGGAGATGAGGCCGCCGGTGGAGCCCTTGCCCATGGGCCGGGGCTTGTCGTAGCCGAGATAGACGCCCACCACGATTTCCGGCGTGAAGCCGATGAACCAGGCGTCCTTCTCGTCGTTGGTGGTGCCGGTCTTGCCGGCGATGGGCTTGCCCACCTCCTTCAGCGCGGTGCCGGTGCCGCGCTGGACCACGCCCTCCATCATGGAGGTGATCTGATAGGCGGTCATGGGGTCGAGCACCACCGGACGGCGGTCCACGAGGCTGGGCTCAGGCTGGTTGTCCCACTTGTCCGCCTCGCAGCCGCGGCATTCGCGCTCGTCGTGCTTGAAGATGGTGTGGCCGTAGCGGTCCTGGATGCGGTCGATGAGCGAGGGCGTCACCTTGCGCCCGCCGTTGGCGATCATGGCGTAGGCGCCGGTCATGCGCAGCAGGGTGGTCTCGCCCGAGCCGAGCGCCATGGCGAGATAGGGCGGCATGTCGTCATAGATGCCGAAGCGCTTGGCGTATTCGGACACGATGGGCATGCCCACGTCGTTGGCGAGGCGCACGGTCATCACGTTGCGCGACTGCTCCAGGCCGAAGCGCAGGGTCTGCGGGCCATAGAACTTGCCGGAATAATTCTCCGGCCGCCACGTGGCCTGGCCCTGCTGCTCCAGCTCGAACGGCGCGTCCATGACGATGGTGGAGGGGGTGTAGCCGTTGTCCAGCGCCGCCGAATAGACGAACGGCTTGAACGAGGAGCCGGGCTGGCGCATGGCCTGGGTGGCGCGGTTGAACTGGCTTTCGTCGTAGGAGAAGCCGCCGGAGATGGCGAGCACGCGGCCGGTGGTGGGCTCCATGACCACCATGGCCCCTTCCACGCCCGGAAGCTGGCGCAGGCGCCACTGGCCGGAGCGGTCGCCCAGCGGCTCCACATAGATCACGTCGCCGGGCTTCAGCACCTGCGGCAGGGGCCGGCGGGTCCACTTGGCGCCGTCCACCGGGATGAGGCCCACCTCGCGGTCGGTGGAGCGGGCGCCGGACTTGGTGCGCGGCGGCTGGAGGCCGATGCGCGCATTGTCCTTGCCCACGTCCAGCACGATGGCGAGGCGCCAGGGAATGTCGTTCAGCTCCTTGACCTCGCCGAGCTTCATGCCCCAGTCGACCCCTCCGGAGAGGTCCAGATGGGTCACGGGCTTGCGCCAGCCGCGCTCCTCGTCATAGCGCACGAGGCCGTCGGTGAGGGTCTTCTTGGCCAGCACCTGCAGCTTGGGGTCGAGGGGCGTGCGCACCGAGAGGCCGCCCTCGTAGAGCTTGCGCTCGCCATAGCGCTCGTAGATCTGCCGGCGCACCTCCTCGGCGTAATATTCCGCGGCGAAGATCTGCGCGCCGGTGGCCCGGGGCGTCACGTCCAGCGACGACTTCTTGGCGGCTTCGCCCTCCTGCTGGGAAACGAAGCCGTTCTCCACCATGCGGTCGATCACCCAGTTGCGGCGATCGACGGCGCGGGAGCGGTCGCGGAACGGATTGTAGGAAGACGGCGCCTTCGGCAAGGCGGCGAGATAGGCCGCTTCCTGCACGTTCAGCTCGTCCACCGACTTGTCGAAATAGACCAAAGCGGCGGCGGCGATGCCGTAGGCGCCCATGCCGAGATAGATCTCGTTGAGATAGAGTTCGAGGATGCGGTCCTTGGAATAGGTGCGCTCGATGCGCAGGGCCAGCAGCGCTTCCTTGACCTTGCGGTCCAGGGACACCTCGTTGGTGAGCAGGAAGTTCTTGGCCACCTGCTGGGTGATGGTGGACGCGCCCTGGGGCCGGACGTTCTTGCCGTAGTTCTGGAAATAGAAGGCCGCGGCGCGGAAGATGCCGGTGGGGTCGATGCCGCCGTGCTCGTAGAAATTCTTGTCCTCGGCCGACAGGAAGGCCTCGATCACGGACTTCGGCACGGACTGGATGGGAATGTAGAGCCGGCGCTGCTTGGCGTACTCGGCCACCAGCGCGCCGTCGGCGGCGTGCACGCGGGTCATCACCGGCGGCTCGTAGTTCTGCAGCTGGGAGTAGTCGGGGAGGTCCTGGGAGTACTTCCACACGAAATAGGTCGCGCCCGCGGCACCGGCGAGCAGCACCACCGTGGTGAGCGCGAAAACGAACCCCAGAAACCTCAAGATCAACCGCATTTCGCCGGTTCCCTCCACGGCACCCCATCAGGCGCGCCATCGCATAGCGCGACTTCTCTCCCGTGCGAAGGGCTCACACTGCGTGGCCGGCGTCGGGAGCGCAACTTCCCTTTCACGTCCGCGCGAGTGGAATGCGCACGTCGGCGCCGCACGTGGAGAGGAATCGCAAGTCAGAGCCTATGGGGGCCAAACGTGGCCGCTTCGCGACGCGGCGGGTGTCTCCGGCAAACGAAAACGCCTCCCGGAGGGCCGGGAGGCGTCGTTTCAAAGGGTCAGGAAGCCTGGGCCTCTGGGCAGGAGGCCTGGCTTCAGCCGCCGAACAGCTTGCGCTGCCACCAGCCCGACTTCTTGCTGGCCGCGCTCTCCTCGCTGCCCTGGGCCTCCGGCCCGGCGGTGGGCGCCGACGGGGAGGCGACCTCGGACGCGACCTCGGAGGCGATCTCGGGAGCGGGCACGTCCGGGGTGGAGCGTTCAGAGGCGGGAAGTTCAGCGGCGAGCTGGGGCTCGGCCTCGGAACCGGCCGGGGCCGGCTGAAGCTCGGCCGGGGCGGCGCTCGCGGCGGCATCGTCCACCATGACGATCACCGGGGCCTTCTCGCGCACCGTGGAGCGGCGGCGCGGCTTGGCCGGCTCGACGGCTTCCGGCTCTGCGGCCTTGGTCGCCACGGCCTTGGCCTCGGGCTTCTCCACCACCGCCGGCACCGGCGCCGGGGAGAAGAGGATGGGCACGGACGGGATTTCGGCGGCGGCTTCCGGAACCTCGGCGGGGGTCACCGGAATGCGCACCTCGAAGGCGGGGGCAGCTTCTGCGCCCGCATCCTCGACCTCGGCGACGGCATCCGCCTCGTCGGCTTCGTCCGCGTCCTCGCCATCGGCCTCGCCGGCCGCGAGCGGGGTGTCGCCCTCGCCCTCGCGCTCCCGGCGGTTGCGACGGCCGCCGCGACGGCCGCGACGGCGGCGGCGGCGCTCGGCATTTTCCTCTTCAGAGCGCTCGGCGTCGGCGGCGCGCTCCTCTTCGGAGCGGTCGTCCTCCTCGCCTTCGCCCTCGTCGCCATCCTGGGCCTCGGCGGAGGCGTCATCCTCCTCCTCGCCCTCGGCGCCACCCTCGCGGGTCTCGTCCTTCTCGCCCCGCCGCCGGCGGCGGCGACGGCGGCGCTTGCGATTGCCGTCATCGGCGCGGTCGCCGGCCTCGCCGTCGACCTCGGGACCGGCTTCGGCCTCAGCCTCGGCGGTCTCCTCGATCACCTCCTCGTCCTCCTCCTCGGCATAATCCTCGTCGAGCAGGATGGAATCGGGGTGCACCACGGAGCTGGGGCGCGGGGCGGCGGCCGGGGGAACGGCCAGCTCGCCCTTCTCGATGATGAAGGGCTGGTGGCCGGTCACGCTCTCGTCGGCGACGACGGCCAAAGTGACGGAGAAGCGCTCTTCCAGCTCGCGCAGGTGGGCGCGCTTCTGGTTGAGCACATAGAGCGCCACCTCGGTGCGGGTGCGGGCGTAGAGGTTGTGCGTGGCGGCGCGCAACAGCTGCTCTTCCAGCGCGCGCAGCAGCTGGAGCGACACCGAGGCCGCCGAGCGGACGTGGCCGGTGCCGCCGCAGTGCGGGCACACCTCGATGGAGCTTTCCAGCACGCCGGTGCGGATGCGCTGGCGCGACATCTCCAGCAGGCCGAAATGGGAGATGCGGCCGATCTGGATGCGCGCCCGGTCGTTCTTCAGGCAATCCTTGAGCTTGCGCTCCACCGACCGGTTGTTGCGCTTCTCCTCCATGTCGATGAAGTCGACCACGATGAGGCCGGCGAGATCGCGCAGGCGCAGCTGGCGGGCGATCTCCTCGGCGGCTTCCACGTTGGTCTTGAGCGCGGTGTCCTCGATATGGTGCTCGCGGGTGGCGCGGCCCGAGTTCACGTCGATGGAGACCAGGGCTTCCGTCGGGTTGATGACGATGTAGCCGCCGCTCTTGAGCTGCACCACCGGGGAGAACATGGCGTCGAGCTGCTGCTCCACCCCGTAGCGGGCGAAGATGGGCTGCGGCTCGCGATAGGGCAGCACGCACTTGGCATGGCTCGGCATGAGCATGCGCATGAAGTCCTTGGCCTCGCGATAGCCTTCCTCGCCGGCCACGTGAACTTCGTCGATGTCCTTGTTGTAGAGGTCGCGGATGGCGCGCTTGATGAGCGAGCCTTCCTCATAGACCAGGTTCGGCGCGGCGGAGGACAGTGTCAGCTCGCGCACCGTCTCCCACAAGCGCAGGAGGTATTCGAAGTCGCGCTTGATCTCCACCTTGGTGCGGTTGGCGCCGGCGGTGCGCAGGATGATGCCCATCCCTTCGGGCACCTCCAGGTCCTGCACCACTTCCTTCAGGCGCTTGCGGTCAACGGTGTTGGTGATCTTGCGGGAGATGCCGCCGCCACGGGCGGTGTTGGGCATGAGAACGGAATAGCGGCCGGCCAGCGAGAGGTAGGTGGTGAGGGCGGCGCCCTTGTTGCCGCGCTCCTCCTTCACCACCTGCACCAGCATCACCTGGCGGCGGCGGATGACTTCCTGGATCTTGTAGGAACGGGCACGGCGCTGCGGCGCGCGCTCCGGCACCTCTTCCATGGCGTCGTCGTCGGCGCCGAGATGCTCGATCTCCTCTTCCTCGTCGATCTGGTCGACGTCCCCGTCGTCCTCGTCCTCTTCCTCGTCGTCCTCGACGGGGCGGGTCTCGGTGCGGATCTCCTCGATGTCGAGGATGGGGGCGGGATGGGTCTCGCCCTCGGGGGCCTCCCGCAGGCGCAGGTCGGCGTTCGCGTCGGCGTGCTGCTCCTGCGGGGCGGGCAGGGGGGTGCCGTAAGTGGCCTCGACCTCGGCTTCCCGGATCTCGGCGGACGCTTCGGCGGCCTCGGCGGCGGACAGCAGGTCGGTCACGCTTTCGGGGGCGTGATGCTCGGGCGCGGGGTGCGCGCTCTGGGCGGGGGCGTCCTGCCAGGAGCCGGCTTCAGCCTGGGGCTGCTCAGCTTCGGGCGCGTCACCCTGGGGTGCCTCATGTGCGGACCCGTGGTCGAATTCGGCAGCCTCGGCCGCCACGGTATCCGAGGACGCCTCGAAGCTGGACGGCGTGTAGCCGGAGGCCGCATCAGCCTCGGCGGAGACCGTCTCGGCCGCCTCGCTCACGGCCTGATCGGAGCTGGAGCGCCGGGCGCGGCCGCGCTCGCGGCGGCGGTCCTTCAGCTCGGCCTCGTCGTCGGCGAGGCGGGCGGCGCGCTCCTCCTCCTCGATCAGGGCGAGGCGGTCGGCCACGGGGATCTGGTAATAGTCGGGATGGATCTCGCTGAAGGCGAGGAAGCCGTGGCGGTTGCCGCCATATTCGATGAAGGCGGCCTGGAGCGAGGGCTCCACGCGCGTCACCTTCGCCAGATAAATGTTGCCCCGCAACTGCTTGCGGGTCGCAGACTCATAGTCGAACTCTTCGACCCTGTTCCCGCGCACGACCACCACCCGGGTTTCCTCCGGGTGGGTCGCATCGATGAGCATCTTGTTGGCCATGGAATTCTCTCTTCACGGCGCCGCGGGCAAAGGTCCGCGACAGCCGCCCAGGCGCGCCCCATTGCGGGGTGGCCGGGCCGCTCGGGCGCCGGATGTGATGACGTGAGGACGAAACGGAGGAGCGGGTGCGTCGGGGCGTGTCGCTACGACCCTCGACGTCGGGGCACACGGGGGCGCGCATAACGCGCCTGTCGTGCGGAGAAAAATCCATGCCCTCGGCTACCCATTCCTCGATGAAGGGTTCAGGCCGGATGAAAGGCGGGCGCCTCGTTCCGGCCACGGCACACGGTCGCCCGATTCCCCAGATCGTCCCTTGCGGCTCTTCGGCTGAGGCGGCCGGTGGGGCTGTCGCATCGAGCGCCGGTGGGGCGCTCACCACGGGGCTCCACAAAAGTGGTCGAGCCGCCAGCGGCGATGGCAGTGTTCCCGCACTTCCGGGCATCCGGCGCGCTCAGCGGCCCGCCCGGGATCGAGGAAACACTGTCCTGCGGCAGCCGCGGCAGCCGGGGCCGAAGGGCCTGGTCCGGAACGCGAACTGTGTACCCCGCCATTCTTACCCGCCCAACTTCCTGCTTGGCAAGGTTTATGCGTCCACTTCCTCATTCCAGCGGGCTATAACGCTTCGTCAACGGGGCGTTTACGGGCACCGCCTTAAGGCTGCCCTCCTTCAATGGCCCGATCTTGGGTCCGACCCTGCGATCGTGCGAAGATGGGGTGCCGATGAACCTGCGCCTGGACCTGCGCTTCGAATTGCGCCCGGATCTGAGCCGCAGGCCGGCGCGCGCGCCCATGCCGGCCGGGACAAGGCGCCGCAGCGGTTTGCGCGCCCTATTCCTCGCCTTTTTTCTAGGCGTGCTCACGTTCGCGTCATCGGTGGTCTCCGCGCCGGTCCGCGCCGGGGAGGCGGATGTGCAGGCCCAGCCCCATACGGCAGGGCCGGCCGATGGCGGCCCCGCCACCGCCAGGGATGCGCGGCTTGCGGGCGATGCCCAGCGCACGCGCCTCGTGATCGACCTCGACCGGGCGGTGGAATTCCACGCCTTCACCCTGGCCGAGCCCTATCGGGTGGTCCTCGACCTGCCGGAAGTCGCCTTCGCGCTCCGGCCCGAATCGAACCAGCTGAAGCGTGGCCTGGTGTCGGCCTACCGGTTTGGCGTGTTCGCGCCGGGCAAGGCGCGCATGGTGCTGGAGGTGACCGGGCCGGTGGCCATCGACAAGGCCTTCGTGCTCGATCCCGTGGACGACCAGCCCGCCCGCCTCGTGGTGGACCTCGTGAAGAGCGATCCCGACGCCTTCGCCCGCACCGCGGCGCGCTCCGCCGCCCTGCGCACCGCATTGCCTGCGACCCCCATCGTGCCGCCGGCGGCCGGCGACACGCGCCCCGTGGTGGTGCTCGATCCCGGACACGGCGGCATCGATTCGGGCACGACGGGTTATTCGGCTTTCGCGGAAAAGAACGTGGTGCTGGAGACCGCGCTCGCCGTGCGCGAGCTTCTGGAGCGCTCCGGCGCCTATCGCGTGGTCATGACGCGCTCCACCGACACCTTCGTTCCCCTGGGCGAGCGGGTGCGCATCGCCCGTGCCCATCGCGCCGACCTGTTCGTGTCGTTCCACGCCGATGCGCTCGCCCGCGGCGACGGACAGGCGCGGGGCGCCAGCGTCTACACCCTGGCGGACACCGCGAGCGACGCGGACGCGGCTCATCTGGCGGAGAAGGAGAACAAGGCCGACCTCATCGCCGGCGTGGACCTGTCCGACGAGACCGACGAGGTGGCGGGCATTCTGGTAGACCTCGCCCAGCGCGAGACGCGCAATTTTTCCGCCCTGCTCGCCCGCTCCCTGGTGGGCGCCATGAAGAACACCGTGCGCTTCCACCGTTCGCCGCTGAAATCCGCCGGCTTCCGGGTGCTGCGGGCCCATGACGTGCCCTCCGTGCTGCTGGAGATCGGCTACATGTCCAGCAAGGAGGACCTGAAGCTCCTCACCTCGCCGGAGGGGCGCATCCGCATCGCCGAGACGGTGGTGACGGGCATCGACCAGTTCTTCGCCCAGAAGGCCGCGGGCCTCCACGCCGCCGCCGACGACGACAAGGCAGCGGTGCCGCGCTGAGTCGCGGCGGGGGTGACAGGGGCCGGCCCGGCGGCTATTGCCCTGTCCGGGGGCCGATGGCAGGAGCAGCGCGAAGGGCATGGACATCGTCTTCGTCGGCGCCGGCCTTGCCAATTGCCTCATGGCCGCGCGCCTCGCCGCGCAGCGGCCCGGCCTGCACATGCTGCTGCTGGAAGCCGGCGAGAGCGTCGGCGGCAACCACAGCTGGTCCTGCCACGACAGCGATCTCACCGCCGCCCAGCGCGCCTTCCTCGCGCCGTTCCAGAGCTATGGCTGGGCCGGGCATGAGGTGCATTTCCCCGCCTTTTCCCGCAGCCTCAAGGGCGGCTACGCCACCATTTCCTCCGAGCGCATGGCCGAGGTGATGAACGAGCGCCTGTGCGCCTCCATCCGCACCAACGCCCGCGTCGCCCATGTGGCGGCCGACCATGTGGTGCTGGAGGGCGGCGAGCGCATCGCCGCCCGGGCGGTGGTGGACGGGCGCGGTCCCGTGGCCTCGCGCCACCTCGACCTCGGCTACCAGACCTTCCTCGGGCAAGAGCTGCGCCTGTCGCGGCCCCACGGCCTCACCCGCCCCGTCATCATGGATGCGCGGGTGGAGCAGCTGGGCGGCTACCGCTTCGTCTATGTGCTGCCGCTGGACGACGACACGGTGCTGGTGGAAGACACCTATTATGCCGACGGCCCGGACCTGCCCACCGATGTCCTGCGCGGCCGCATTTCCGCCTATGCCGCGGCGCAGGGCTGGGCGGTGGATTATGTGGTGCGGGAGGAGGACGGCATCTTGCCGATTGCGCTCGGCGGCGACGTGGACGCGTTCCTCGCCGAGACCCCTTCGGGCGTCGCCCCGGCGGGGCTGCGGGCGGGCCTGTTCCACCCCACCACCGGCTATTCCCTGCCCGATGCCATGGCGCTGGCCGACACGGTGAGCGCGCTCAAGGACCTCTCCGGCCCCGCGCTCTCGGCGGCCGTG
The DNA here is from genome assembly GCF_029991245.1 of Xanthobacter autotrophicus. Taxonomy (GTDB): domain Bacteria; phylum Pseudomonadota; class Alphaproteobacteria; order Rhizobiales; family Xanthobacteraceae; genus Xanthobacter; species Xanthobacter autotrophicus_C. The sequence goes on along the minus strand of NZ_JAIVFO010000112.1, from coordinate 1,741 downwards.
CGCGCCCATGCGGCGGCGGCCTGGAACGGGCGCGGCTTCTTCCGGCTGCTCAACCGCATGCTGTTCCGCGCCGCCGATCCACAGCGGCGCTACACCATTCTCCAGCGATTCTACGGGCTGTCGGAAGACCTGATCGCCCGCTTCTACGCCGATCGCCTCACCCTTGCCGACAAGGCGCGCATCCTTTCGGGGCGCCCGCCCGTATCGGTGTTCAGGGCGCTCTCCTGCCTTGTTGAGACGAAAGCCGCACCCGGTTCCCCATGATGCTCGATGCCACCAAGACCATCCGCCGCGCCGCCGTCATCGGGTCCGGCTTCGGCGGGCTCTCCCTCGCCATCCGCCTGCAGGCGGCGGGCATCCGCACCACCGTGTTCGAGCAGCGGGACAAGCCCGGCGGCCGCGCCTATGTCTATGAGCAGGACGGCTTCACCTTCGATGGCGGCCCCACCGTCATCACCGATCCCACCTGCCTTGAAGAGGTATTCGCCGCCGCCGGGCGCAGGCTCGAAGACTATGTGGAGCTGATGCCGGTCTCGCCGTTCTACCGGCTGCTGTGGCCGGACGGTCGGCAGTTCGACTATGTGAACGACCAGGCCTCTCTCGACGCCCAGATCGCCACCTTCGACACGGCGGACGTGGAGGGCTATCGCCGCTTCCTCGCCTATTCGCAGGCGGTGTTCGAGGAAGGCTATCGCAAGCTCGGCGCGGTGCCGTTCCTTGAATTCTCCAGCATGATGAAGGCCGCGCCCAAGCTGGTGAAGCTGGAAGCCTGGCGCTCGGTCTATGCCATGGTGTCGCGCTTCATCCGCGACGATCACCTGCGGCAGGCCTTCTCCTTCCATTCCCTGCTGGTGGGGGGCAATCCCTTCTCCACCTCGTCCATCTATGCCCTCATCCATGCGCTGGAGCGCAAGTGGGGCGTGTTCTTCCCGCGCGGGGGAACCGGCGCTCTGGTGCGCGGCATGGCCAAGCTGTTCACCGACCTCGGCGGGGAGATCCGCCTCTCGAGCCCGGTGGACGAGATCGTGGTGGAGGGCCAGCGCGCCACCGCCGTGACGCTCAAGAGCGGCGAGACCCTGCCGTTCGACCTCGTCGCCTCCAATGCGGACGTGGTGCACACCTATCGCCACCTACTGCGCGGGGCGGCGCGCGGGCGCTCGGAGGGGGCGCGGCTGGCGAAGACGCGCCATTCCATGTCCCTGTTCGTGACCTATTTCGGGGCGCGGCGCACCTGGGACCATCTCCAGCACCACACCGTGCTGTTCGGCCCGCGCTATCGCGGCCTGGTGGACGAGATCTTCAAGGGGCCGAACCTGCCCGACGACTTCTCGCTCTATCTCCATGCGCCCACCGTGACCGACAAGTCGCTGGCGCCGGAGGGCTGCACCGCCTTCTACGTGCTCTCCCCGGTGCCGCACCTGGGCAAGGCGGACATCGACTGGGAGGTGGAAGGCCCGCGCTATCGCGACCGCATCCTCGCCCATCTGGAGGCGCGGCTGCTGCCGGGTCTGCGCGACAGCCTCGTCACCTCGCGCATCCTCACCCCCTTCGGCTTCCGGGACGAGTTGTCCGCGCATCAGGGCTCGGCCTTCTCGGTGGAACCCATCCTCACCCAGTCGGCGTGGTTCCGGCCGCACAATCGCGATGCCAAGATCGCCAACCTCTATTTCGCCGGCGCCGGCACCCATCCGGGGGCGGGCGTGCCGCTGTCTCTTATACATGTCTCCGTGCCCACTAGCCC
>NZ_JAIVFO010000111.1 GCF_029991245.1 Xanthobacter autotrophicus | reverse complement strand
GGCGAACACCACCAGCGTCAGCAGCATCAGCACCTTGGGCGTGTCGTAGATGAAGAACGCGACCGCTTCGGCGAGATGGCTGCCGGGCTCCACCGGCAGGCGGGCAACCAGCCATTGGGAGAACGGCCACCTGAGGCAGGGGCCACGGCACCTCGTCGCATAACAATCAACATAACACAGGTAGGTATTTTACGGTTGCGGCATGTCAATGCAGTGCAGCATGCGCGGGTCGATCCTATTCTAATGGGACGAGTCACGGAGGCGGGGATTGGGGCACAACAATCCGGTGGGGTGGGAGGGGAAACGGCCCTCCGGCTTCCGGCGTTGCGTTTGGCCTTAGAGCCCACCTGCATCAGGAGGTCGTTCAATGAACGACGATGTTTCGGCAAAACATAGATCCAGATGGCGGACAGCCGGCGCGTTGGCTGTGGTGGCCGCTGTCGCCGGTGCGGGAATTTTCTGGTGGGTCGTCACACCGCCGCGCGTGGACGAGGCCGGGCGGACGCTGCCCGAAGTGGCGGACCCCGTCCTGGTCGCCCGCGGCAAATCCATTGCCGACCTCGGCGATTGCGTCGCCTGCCATACGTCGCACGGCGGCACGCCCATGGCCGGCGGCCGGCCGCTGGAGACGCCATTCGGCGTGCTCTATTCCACCAACATCACGCCGGATCCGAAGACTGGCATCGGAACCTACAGCTTCGGCGCCTTCGACCGGGCCATGCGCGAGGGCGTGACGGCGGATGGCACCCACATGTACCCGGCGATGCCATATCCATCCTACGCCAAGGTGACGCCGGACGATATGTATGCCCTCTTCGTCTACCTGATGAAGGGCGTCGCACCGGCAACGAACGCCAACAGGCCGTCGGAAATCGGCTTCCCCTTCAATCAGCGCTGGTCGCTTGCCTTCTGGGACGCGGTGTTCCTCGACAGCAACCCGTTCATGGCCGATGCGGGCAAGAACGAGGTCTGGAACCGGGGCGCGTATCTGGTGCAGGGCCTCGGTCATTGCGGCGCCTGCCACACCCCGCGCGGCATCGGCTTCCAGGAGGTCGCCATGTCCGAGAAGGGGGCGGACGGCGGCAAGTTCGTCTCCGGCGCGAAGGTGGAGGAGTGGAACGCCATCAACCTGCGCAACCTGTGGACCGTCGCGGACACGGTCGAACTGCTGAAGACCGGGCAGAACCGCTATGCGACCGTCTCCGGCTCCATGACCGAGGTGATCCACAATTCGACCCAGAACTTCAGCGAAGCTGATCTCGTCGCCATCGCCACCTATCTGAAGTCACTGCCGTCGGATCATCCGTTCGAGGGCCTGCCGCCGAAGATCGACAAGGGTGTGCCGGAGGCCATGTTCACCACCCGTGGCGGCCTTGCCTATGCGCAGTTCTGCGCCGACTGCCATCGCCTGAACGGCGCGGGGGTCGCCAAAGTCTTCCCGCCCCTCGCGGGCAATCCCACGGTGGGCGCCAAGGACCCATCGACATTGATGCACATTACCCTCACCGGATGGAAGACGGCGGAGACCAAGACCTACAAGCGCGTCTTCACCATGCCCGGCTTCGCCCGGCTGGGAGACGACGAGATCGCAGAGATCGTGAGCTTCGTGCGCGCAAGCTGGGGCAACACGGCGGCGCCTGTTTCAGCTGCGCAGGTCAAGACCGCGCGCGCCGCGCTCGACCCGAAGGTGGACACCTCGAGGTTTGAAACGCCGCGCATCGCGAATCTCCTCATGGAGCAGAACGCGCAGCAGCTCGTCCGCGGCATGCGCCTGAACACGGAGACCCATACGCTGCTGCCCAAGAACGTGGGCAACGTGCTCAACTGCACCAGCTGCCACCTCAACGGTGGCACGGTGGCCGATGGCTCACCTTATGTGGGCGTCTCGGCCATGTTCCCGAGCTACGCGCCGCGCGCAGGCCGGGAGATCACGCTGGAGGATCGCATCAACGGTTGCTTCCTGCGCTCCATGAACGGCAAGCCGCTGGCCAAGGACGGCGACGACATGAAGGCCATGGTTGCCTATTTCGACTGGATGAAGCGGGAGACCAAGCCGGAGGACAAGGTGGAAGGGCGCGGCGTCGGCAAGATCAGCCAAACGATCAAGCCCGATCCGGAGAACGGCAGGCAGGTCTACGTCACCCAATGCGCGGTCTGCCACGGCCAGAACGGCGAGGGCCTGATGGACGCACAGGGCAAGGTGGTCTACCCGCCCTTGTGGGGCGACGAGTCCTTCAACATCGGCGCCGGCATGGCCCGCACCTATACGGCGGGGGCCTTCGTGCAGCGCAATATGCCCATCGGCTTCCACGAGCGCTTCCCGCTCGGCCAGGGCGGCCTTTCCGACCAGGAGGCGGTAGATGTGGCCGAGTATTTCACCCACATGCCGCGCCCGGATTTCCCTGGGAAAGCGAATGACTGGCCGAAGGACAAGAAGCCGGCCGACGCCCGCTACTGACCCATTGTCACCGCGGAAGAACGAACGCCTTGGCCGTGTGGCCCGGGCGTTCGCGTGTCCGGCCCGATCGTGCTGCTTGAGTAGGCAACATCCGGCAGGATGGGGAGAATCCCGGCCAGTGCGCACGCCTATTTTACCCGAAGGCGCAGCGTGCCGCGGATCAGATCCATCAGCGACCCTTCCATAAGCAAGGCGATGCCGATCCGCGCGCCCACCGCCATGCCGGCCAGCGCGAGCGGCCAGGACAGAGCGAGCAGGGAACCCGCGGTCAGCCCCTGCCCGATGGTGCAGCCGCCGCACAGGATGCCGCCGGCGCCCATCAAGACCGCCCCGAGCAGATGGCGCTTCATTTCGCGGGGATCATCGAACGCTTCCCAGCGGAATTCGTCCGCCAGCCGGGCCGCCGCGAACGCGCCGATGGCGACGCCGAAGACGCTTCCGGCACCGAACTCGGCAAGGCTCGCCTGATCGAACAGCACACCGAACAGCGCCCGTGCCACCGGTGAGACGAATGTGAGGCTCTGCGGCGCGATGGGATGCGCGAATTCGTCCACCAGCAGGATCGTGGCGAGCCAGCCCGCGACGATGCCCAGGCCCAGCAGCACGCCCGCCATCATCAGCCGGGGTGCGCGGCGGAGCCGGCGGTCGGCAAAGGCCAGCGCGACAAGGCCGAGGCTCGCGACACCGAACGCCCCGCGCAGGTCGTGTCCGAACAGGCGACCGAGAACCGATGGCAAGTCCGCCTGGAGGCCGGCGGGGAGCGCCACCGCCACCCGCTCCAGCCCATCGACCCGAACTCCCGCGAAGATGCCGCGCAAAGTGGCGTAGGCCACCGCCCCGAACACGATCAGCACCACGAGGCTGCGCAGGTCGCCGGAGCCGCACCGGACCAGGGATCCGAACGCGCAGGTGCCCACCAGCGCCATGCCGAGGCCGAACAGCAGGCCGCCCAGAAGAATGCCGAGCCACGGCACCGCCGCGGCCACATAATTGGTGCGCTCGGGCGCGAGTATCCCGAGAAGGGAGAGAAGCTGCGTGCCGGCCACGGCGATGCCGAGCGCCAGGCCGAACACCTTCATGCGGCGCCAGTCATGCCCGATCATGGCGTCTTCCAGCGCACCGAAGGTGCACAGGCGGGCGCGAAACACCGCAAAGCCCACGCAGCTTCCCACGAGGAGGCCCGCAAGCGCGGTCCACCAAGGACTCGAAACGTCCATGCGCCTTCTCCCTGAGACGGCCGGAGCGGGACTTATGACCTGTCCCGTCGCCGGCCCGGCGCCGATTGTTTACTTTTCGCCTGTGGTCGAGGTTCCGCAATAGATGCCGTAGATCACCGAGATGACGCTGCGCACGTTCTCGTTGGCCAGGCTGTAATAGATGGCCTTGCCTTCGCGGCGGGTGGTCACGAGGCCATCCAGGCGCAGGCGCGCCAGCTGCTGCGACACGGTCGGCTGGCGGAGCGAGAGAATGTTCTCCAGCTCCGTCACCGAGCGCTCGCGTTCGGCCAGAAGGCACAGGAGCAGCAGGCGGTTTTCGTGCGAGAGAGCCTTGAGGAAATCGCTCGCCTTGCGCGCATTGCGCATCAGCTGGTCGAGTTCAGGCGAAATCTCCGGGCCTTCCCGCAGTTCATCCTCGATCCGCGTGGAGACGATGGGCGGCATGTTCTCAAAACCTTTTCGCTCTCGACGGCAGGCTCCAGCCTCAGGGCCGGTCGGGCACCAGCCTGTCCGTCAACGCACCGAGCAGACCCCAAAACGCTTCGTCGGAAGCATAACCCGTAATGCGCCCGATTTCGCGCCCGCGATCCACGACCACGAATGTGGGCGCAAAGCGCACCGGGGCGGCGAGCGCGATGTCCGCCGGCATGCCGTCCGAAAGGTCGACCCGGCGCAGCGGGGCGCGGTGACCTTCATCCGTCCTGCCGTAGATCGGCACCACGTCCTGCTCGAACTTGCGGCAGTAGACGCAGCCCGGCCGCTCGAACATCACAAGCTCTCCCGCCTGTGCGCCGTGGGGCGCAGGCAGGCCGGAAAAGCCGACGACGAGCCCGGCCAGAACCAGTCGAATGGCGGAACGGTGCATGAAGCTACAGCCCAGATGTGCATTTTACTCTTCATATTATCGCATTCGCATATATGATGAACAAGACAAATCCGCGCTGGTCAACGTGCGTGGGAAGGGAGGATCATGTCGCTGGATGTCAGCCTGCCCGGCGCCTTCCTGGCCGGGCTCCTGTCCTTCGCCTCGCCCTGCGTGTTGCCGCTAGTGCCGGCCTATCTCGGCTTTCTCACCGGCGCGGCGGGCGGGGAGGAGCATGTGCGGCAGGGCAGCGGTCGCCGCCGCGTGGTCCTGGCGGCCGGCCTGTTCGTGCTGGGCTTCGCCTCGGTGTTCATCCTGCTCGGAGCCACCGCCTCCACCCTCGGCCAGGCGCTGATGCGCCACGTGGAGATCCTGACCCTCGTCTCCGGCGCAGCATTGGTTCTCTTCGGCCTGCACATGACCGGGATCCTGCGCATCCCGCTGCTCTACCGTCAGGCGCGGTTCGATGCCGCCGCGACGCCGGCCGGCGTCCTCGGCCCGTATCTCATCGGCCTCGCTTTTGGCTTCGGGTGGTCGCCCTGCGTCGGGCCGGTGCTCGCCGCCATCCTGATGGTGGCGGGGGCGGAGGGGTCCGTGGGCAAGGGCATGCTGCTGCTCGCCGTCTATGCGGCGGGCATCGGCATTCCCTTCCTCGTCGCGGCCGCCTTCACCGGGCCCTTCCTCGCCTGGGCGGGAGCGGCGCGGCGGCGGCTGGGGCTGATCGAGAAGGTGGCCGGCGGCCTCCTCATCCTCACCGGCCTCGCCTTCATCACCGGCTTCATGCCCCAGCTCGCCCAATGGCTGCTGGAGAGCGTGCCGGCGCTCGGCACCATCGGCTGACGACCACCCGGAGGACCAACATGTCGGACGCTTCCTCGCTCACCCGCCGCGGCCTTCTGGGCGGCGCGGCCGGCCTCGCCGGGGCGATGCTCGGCCGGCACACCGCCGCGGCCGCCCCCCATCTCGGCGAAGACGGCCTCTATACGCAGGATTGGTACGTGGACAGCTTCCTCGACCTTGCCGAGGACCTCACCGCAGCAACCGCGCAGGGGCGGCACTTCGCCCTACAGTGGAGCCAGCGCGGCTGCATCTATTGCAAGACGCTGCATACCAGCTACTTCGCCGACCCCGCCATCGAAGGCCCGATCAGGGCGGCGTTCGACATCGTGCATCTCGATCTGTTCGGCGCGCGCGAGGTTATCGCCTTCGACGGAGCGAGGCTGACCGAAAAGGCGCTCGGCCAACGCGAACGCATCCGCGCAACGCCGACATTCCAGTTCTTCGCCCTAGAGGACGGCAAGGCGCGGGAGGTGGCCCGCATGCCGGGACTGCTGCCGCAGGCGGAATTTTCAGCCATGTTCCGCTTTGTGGCGGCGGGCGCCTATGCGCGCGAGACCTTCGAGGCCTGGCTCGCCCGCGAGGGCCGAAAGAGCTGACGCGAGGCGAATGAAAACGGCCCCGGCGGACCGGGGCCGAGAAGGATCAGCGCGTCCTGGAAATGCCTACTTCACCGGCTTGTTCACCGGGGACTCCGGATCGAACAAATAGGCCACCACGTCCTTGATCTGCGCTTCGTCGAGCACGCCATTGTGCCCGAAGCGCGGCATGGAGGAGCAGGCGAACACGGCCTGGGCATTGTAGACCTTGGCGTAGGCGGCCTTGGCGTCAGCGGCGGCGAACTTGCGGTCCGCGCCGTAATTGGCGAGGCTCGGGCCGAGGGTGCCGTAGCTCACCTCGCGCGGGTCCATCTGGTGGCAGGCGTAGCAATTGCCGCCGCTCACCGTTCCGGGCGGGTCGGAGAACTGGCCGCCGCGGCCGTTCTGGGCGACCTTCTCGCCCTCCTTCCAGTTGCCGATGACACTGCCCGTCGGCAGTTTCACGGTCTTCGCCTCACGCGCCATGATGGCGTCCGCCTCCTTGGCCGAGGGCTGGTTCCGCGTCACCGAGCACACCTGCATGGTCTCGTCGGGCACCAGCCGCTGCGCCCAGCCCTCCGGAAGGTTGGTGAAGCTTTCCTTCACCACGCGGTCCACCACGGCGGGGGCCGCCGGCGCAATCTGCTGCGCATGGGCGAGGCCAGGCAGAACAAGCGCTGCTGCAATCAGTATCTTCTTCATGATGCCTCTCCTCAGCGCTTGATGGACGGAACGTTGAGCTCGCCGCCGGCCGCCTGCGCGTTCAGGAACACGGTGAGCGCGGTGACGACCTCGGAGGCGTAGTCGGGCGCCGGCATGCGCATCTGCCGGTAGCAGTCCCAGAGGCGGTGCTGCATGGTCCTGAGCGCGCTCTGGGAGACGCGGTAGGTGGGCCAGGAGGCCATGGTCAGCTGGGCGTCCTTGCCGGGCTTGTCGAGCTGCGGCAGGCCCTGCAGGCGGATGCGCTTTCCGGCGTCTGCATGGCAGGTGGAGCAGGAGAAATCGTTGATGGCCGAGCGGCGGAAGAACAGCGCCTCGCCGATGGCATAGGCTTCCTTCTCCTTGGGATGATCGAGCGGCACGGCGATCTTCATGCCGTTGGACTTGTTGGCGATGAAGGCGACGAGGTCCTCCATGTCCGATCCGCGGCCGGGGCCGGAGAAGGGCTTCACCACGATGGGCTTGATGTCGAGGCCCTGGATCTTGGCCATGCACCACAGCAGCCGCTGTTCGAGATCCATCACCTTGCCGGCGTCGGCGAAGTAGCGCGGGAGGGCCGCGTAGGCCCCTTCGAGCTTGCCGGGGCCCTGGCCGAGGTCGCAGGCCTCCAGCGAGACGTTCTTCGTGCCTCTCGGCTCGGCCCAGAGCGCTTCGCCGCGGTCCACGGCGAGGTAGCCCGGATTGGCCATGGGATCGTTGATCATGGCGCGGTAGCGCTCGATCTCCTTCTCGCTCGCATCCTCCTGCGCCGTGGCAGGCAGGAGGGGGGCGAGCGTCAGGGCGAAGGCGCACAGGCATGTGAGTAATGTGGCTTTGGGTCGCATATATCCTCCCGGACGTGGCGGGCCGTGCGACCGGGCTTTCTGGCTGAAGCCCTTGAAGGAACACGGCGTCCGATCTTGGAACCCGCCCTCGATAGACGAGAGCGATCATCGGATAGGAGCTACTTTACATTCAAAAAAATCGATATCACAATATGTGAAATTGATTGATGACAGCGCACCGCGCGCTGTCCACATCATCAAGCAAAAATAATGGCTTATGAGCCGGCATCGCAGCCGGCCCCAGGAGGAAACGGATGACTCTTCACGTGGATGCCACCCTTTTGCCTTCGCGCCGACGGGCGCTGCAGCTGGCAGGATTCGCCGCCTTTGCCGCGGTGCTCGCCCCGCGCATGAGCCTCGCCACCGAGGCCCAGGTGGCGGAGGAGATGAAAAAGCTCTTCGGCAGCAAGGCGCTGGGCGAAGGCAAGGTCAAGCTCGATGTGCCCGAGATTGCCGAAAACGGCCTCGTCGTGCCGATCAACATCGACGTGGACAGCCCCATGACCGACGCCGATTTCGTCAAGTCCGTCCATGTCTTCGCCGACGGCAATCCGCTTCCCCAAGTGGTCACCTATCACTTCACGCCGGAGAGCGGGAAGGCGTCGGCGTCGACCCGGATGCGGCTGGCGCAGACGCAGAACGTGATCGCAGTGGCGGAAATGTCCTCCGGCGCGCTGTTTTCCGCCCGATCGCAGGTGAAGGTCACCATCGGCGGCTGCGGCGGCTGAGTAGAGTTCAAAACGAATCACAATAATCGCGGGCGAAAATCGCCCCGCCTGAAATATCGGGAGGACACCCATGGCCATCAAGTCCGCGCCCCGCGTGCGCGTCCCCGCCCAGGCGAAAGCCGGCGAGATCATCGAGATCAAGACCCTGATTTCCCACGAGATGGAAAGCGGCCAGCGCAAAGACGCCGCCGGCAAGACGGTGCCGCGCGACATCATCAATACCTTCGAGGCCTCGTTCAACGGCAAGCCCTTCTTCAAGGCCGAGTGGTTTCCGTCGATCTCCGCCAATCCCTTCCAGTCCTTCTTCTACAAGGCGAAGGAGAGCGGCGAGTTCACCTTCTCCTGGAAGGACGACGCCGGCGCCGAGCAGAAGGCCGTCGCCAAGCTCACCGTCGCCTGACGTCAAAGCAAATCGTTCGCCACTTATTTGGCTTTCTGGATCGCTGTGCTGCCGGATCACGCGTTGATCCGGCAAACGGCACCATCATGACTTTTGGAAAGCGCGATCACCATGATCTCAAGGCGCGATTTTCTGTCCGCGGGGACGGCGCTCGCCGGCCTCCTCGCCGCTTCCGGGACGGGGCTGGCGCAGGCGATCGGTGGGCAATTGACCCAGAACGACCTCCTGAAGTTCGGCAGGACCGGCACCTTCACCATCCTGCACGTCACCGACGTCCACGCCCAGCTCAATCCGCTCTACTTCCGTGAACCGTCGATCAATCTGGGCGTAGGCGATGCGCGCGGCGTGCCGCCGCACCTGACCGACATCGCCTTCCTCAACTACTTCAACATCAAGCCGGGCACGCGCGACGCCTACGCGCTCACCTCGGAGGACTTCACGGCGCTCGCCCGCAGCTATGGCCGCATGGGCGGTGCGGACCGCATCGCCACTCTCATCAAGGCCATCCGCGCCGAGCGGGGAGCAGACAAGGTGCTGCTGCTGGACGGCGGCGATGGGCTGCAGGGCTCCTGGTCGTCGCTGAAGACCCAGGGTGAGGACATGGTTCGGGTGTTCACCGCCCTCGGGCTCGACGCCATGGTGGGCCACTGGGAATTCACCTATGGCGCCGACCGGGTCACCGAGATCAAGGACAAGGCCCCCTTCGCCTTCCTCGCCCAGAATGTCCGCTCCGCCGAATGGGGCGAGCCGGTGTTCGACGCGGTTAAGACCTTCGAGAAGGGCGGCGCCAGGATCGCCGTCATCGGCCAGGCCTTCCCGCGCACCCCCATCTCCAATCCGCGCTGGATGATCCCGGACTGGGAATTCGGCATCCGCGAGGAGGAGATGCAGAAGCAGGTGGATGCTGCCCGTGCCGGCGGCGCCGACGTGGTGGTGGTGCTGTCCCACAACGGCTTCGACGTGGACCGCAAGATGGCCTCACGGGTGAAGGGCATCGACGTGGTGCTCACCGCCCACACCCACGATGCCATGCCCGCCGCCACCGAGGTGGGCAAGACCCTGCTGATCGCCACCGGCTCCCATGGCAAGTTCCTGTCCCGCCTCGACCTCGACGTCGCCGACAAGAAGGTCACCGGCTACAGGTTCCAGCTGATCCCGGTATTCTCGGACGTGATCGCGCCCGATCCGGGCATGGCGAAGCTGGTGGCGGACATCCGCGCGCCTTATGCCAAGGACCTTGCCCGCGAGGTGGGCCGGGCGGAAAGCCTGCTCTACCGGCGCGGCAACTTCAACGGCACGTTCGACGACATGATCTGCGATGCCATCATGAAGGAGCGCGACGCGGAGATTGCCCTCTCCCCCGGCTTCCGCTGGGGCGGCACATTGCTGCCGGGCGATCCCATCACCTTCGAGGCCATCTCCAACGCCACGGCCATCACCTATCCCGCCTGCTACCGCAACGCCATGACCGGCCGGCAGCTGAAGGACATCCTGGAAGACGTGGCGGACAACATCTTCCACCCCGACCCGTACTTCCAGGGCGGCGGCGACATGGTGCGCGTGGGTGGTGTCGGCTACGCCATCGACGTGTCCAAGGGCGCCGGCCAGCGCATCTCCGACCTCACCTTCCTGAAGAGCGGCAAGCCGCTGGAGGCGGACAAGACCTACACCGTCGCCGGCTGGGCCTCTATCGCCCAGAACGTGGAAGGCCCGCCGGTGTGGGATCTTGTGGAACGGTACGTGAGGGACGCGAAGACCGTGAAGATCGCTCCCAACGCCTCGGTGAAGGTGACCGGGGCGTGAGACCCAAGGCCGTCCAGGCATCGCATTGCCATCGATGTATTCTAATCTGCGAATAAAAGAATATCTAGGGAGGACGCCATGTCCGAAACCAGTCTGCCCCCGACGGAGCGCGCGCCCGGCGCGCAGCCGTCGCTTTCCAGGCGGAGCTTCCTCAACCTCGCCGGGGTGGGGGCGGGTGCCGCCGTCGCCGTGGGGGGACGCTCCGCCCTCGCCGCTCCGGCCACGGGCGAGCCCGATCCCAACATCGTGCCCGTGCCCGAATGGACGAAGACCCTCGGCGCGCCGGTCAACGAGAACCCCTATGGCAAGCCCTCCGTTTTCGAGAAGGACGTGGTGCGCCGCGAGGTGACCTGGCTCACCGCCAGCTCCCAGAGTTCGGTCAGCTTCACCCCACTCTATGCCCTCGACAGCGTCATCACGCCCAACGGACTGTGCTTCGTGCGCCATCACGGCGGCCAGGCGGAGATCGACCCGGACAAGTACCGGCTGATGATCCACGGCATGGTGGACAAGCCGCTCGTCTTCACGCTGGAGGACATCAAGCGGATGCCGGGCCGGGTCAACCGTGCCTATTTTCTCGAATGCGCGGCAAATTCCGGCATGGAATGGCGCGGCGCGCAGCTCAACGGCTGCCAGTTCACCCACGGCATGATCCACAACCTGTTCTACACAGGCGTGCCGCTGAAGACCCTGCTGGACATGGCCGGTGTCAATCCCAAGGGCAAGTGGGTGCTCGCCGAGGGCGCGGACGCGGCGGTGATGACGCGGTCCATTCCCCTCGAAAAGGCCATGAACGACTGCCTCGTCGCCTTCGCCATGAATGGCGAGGCGCTCAGGCCCGAGCAGGGCTATCCGGTGCGGCTCGTGGTGCCGGGCTGGGAAGGCAATATGTGGGTCAAGTGGCTGCGCCGCCTCAAGGTGGGCGACCAGCCCTGGCAGCAGCGCGAGGAGACCTCGAAATACACCGACCTCCTCGCCGACGGCCGCTCGCGCCGCTTCACCTTCGTGATGGACGCGAAATCCGTGGTGACGAGCCCGAGCCCCCAGGCACCGCTGAAGCGCAAGGGGCCGAACGTCCTGTCGGGTATCGCCTGGTCGGGGCGCGGTACCATCACGCGGGTGGACGTATCGCTGGACGGTGGCCGCAACTGGACGACGGCACGCCTTGATGGACCGGCCATGCCCATGTCGATGACGCGCTTCTACCTCGACTTCGACTGGGCCGGGCAGGAGCTGATGGTGCAGTCCCGCGCCATGGACGACACCGGCTACGTCCAGCCCACCAAGCAGGAGCTACGCGCCGTCCGCGGGACCAATTCCATCTATCACAACAACGGCATCCAGACCTGGCTGGTGCGCTCCAACGGGGAGACGGAAAATGTTGAAGTCGGCTGAGAAGATCCTCGCCGCCGCCGTTCTCGCCGGAGTACTGGCCGCGACGGGGATCGCCATTGCCGATCCCCAGCCCGCTCCAGGCAAGGCCGTCGCGGCGAAAGGAGAGACGGACAAGGCCCGGCAGGCGGTGAACGTGCCGGCGCCCGCCGCCGCTCCCGCGCCCGCGGCGAAGCCCATCGCCCTGGGCCGCCCCGCGCTGGCGGAGGAGATCACCGCCTGGAACACCGACGTGCGCGCCGATGGCGAGGGCCTGCCCCCCGGCAAGGGCTCGGTGAAGGAGGGCGAGGAGCTGTTCCTCCAGAATTGCGCCCAGTGCCACGGCGAGTTCGGCGAGGGCGCGGGACGCTGGCCGGTGCTTGCCGGCGGGCGGGGGACGCTGAAATCGGAACGGCCGGAGAAGACCATCGGCTCCTTCTGGCCCTATGCGTCCACGGTCTATGACTACGTCCATCGCGCCATGCCCTTCGGCAGCAACATGACGCTCTCGGCGGACCAGACCTACGCGATCGTGGCCTATCTCCTGAACCTCAATGATCTGGTCCCGGAGGATTACGTCCTCTCCAAGGATAATTTCCCGAAAGTTGACCTGCCGAACGAGGCCAATTTCTTCGATGATGATCGGGAAACGTCCGAAAAGGCTTTCTGGAAGAAGGATCCCTGCATGAAGGAGTGCAGCGGAGAGGTGCATGTCACCGCCCGCGCCCAGATTCTCAACGTGACCCCAGACGGCGAGGCGCCCAAGGGCAACCTGGAGTGAGGGGAAAAGATCCCGGCGCCTCCGGCCGTGGAATACACAGCTAACACGCAATGGAAAGGACGAGGATCGTGCGAAACACCCTGCTGGTTGCCCTCTCTCTGGCCGCCGTCGCTGCCCCGGCGCGCGCGGACGGCGACGTTGCGAAGGGCGAGACCACGTTCAAGAAGTGCATGGCCTGCCACGCCATCGGGCCGGATGCGAAGGTGAAGGTTGGCCCGCCGCTGAACGGCATCGTGGGCGCCAAGTGGGCGCACTTCGAGGGCTTCTCCTATTCTCAGGACATCAAGGACGGCGCCGCCGCCGGCAAGGTGTGGGACGAGGCTGCCCTCGGCAACTACATCACCAATCCGAAGGTGTTGGCGCCCAAGGGCAAGATGGCCTTCGCCGGCGTCAAGAACGAAGACGAGCGCAAGGACCTCATCGCCTTCCTCGCCCAGTTCAACGCCGATGGCTCCAGGAAGTGAGGCCTGTGAACCGCGGAAGCGAGAAAGCCGGAGCAGTCCCATGACAGGCAGCCGATGGGGCGTTGCCATATGGTCGTGCTCGACCACACAGACAACGATATGAATCCTGCGTTTGCGTACCTGCACTGGACCGGTGCCTGAAACGACGACCAAGGCGCGCCAAGCGCCGATTGACGGGAGCGAGACGATGCCCCATTTCGACCGCCGGGCTTTCCTCGGCACCATGGCGCTCGCGGGCGCGGTTCCGGCCGCGGCGCAGGCTGCGCAGGGCGTTCAGGTGAAGGATATTTCCAAGGAGGCGGACAATGCGTGCCTCTATCACTGCGACTATGGAGACTCCAGCCGCTTCGCCCAGACGCTGAACAACATCTCGAACCACTATGCGGCCTATGGCGCTGACCCGTTCGCCATCCAGCTGGTGCTGGTCGCCCATGCGGGCGGGGTGAAGTTCTTCCTGGATAGCCTTGCCGACACCCTGTGGGAGAAGGAGACGCTGGACCCGCAGCTACCGGAGAAGGTGGATTCCCTCGCCAAGAACGGGCTCAAAATCTATCTGTGCTCCTTCACTTTCGAGCGGAACAGGATCGACAAGGAGAAGGCCCGCAAGGCGCCCTACATCAACTTCGTCCCGTCCGGAGTCGCCACCGTCGGCGCGCTGCAGAACAAGGGTTTCGCCTATCTCAAGGTGGGTTGATCCCGTGGCCGCCCCGGGCGCGATCTCCCGCAGGGCCTTTCTGGGCGTGACGGTCTTGGCCGCGGGTGGCCTGAAGACACCGCGCGTCCTTGCGCAGGCAAGGCCCCGTCTCGTGATCGTCGGCGGCGGTGCGGGTGGGGTCTCCCTCGCCCGTGCCGTCGTCATGGACAGTGCCGGCGGGATCGCCGTGACGCTGGTGGAGCCGAACGCCCGCTACTTCGCCTGCTTCCAGTCCAACCTCGCGCTCGGCGGCCTGCGCGATCCCGACAGCCTGCTGTTCTCCTATGCCGGGCTGGCGAAGGCCGGGGTGGAGGTGGTGCCGGCCGCTGCATCCGCCATCGACCGCGATCGCCGCGAGGTGCGTCTCGTGGACGGCCGCCGCCTGCCCTATGATCGCCTCGCCTTGTCGCCCGGCATCGACCTGAAATACGATTCCGTCCCGGGCTGGGGCCGCGAGGCCGAGGACGCCATGCCCCACGCCTGGACGGGCGAGCGGCAGTTCCGCCTCCTCAAGGCACGGCTCGATGCGGTGCCGGACGGCGGGCTCATCGTGATCATCGCCCCGCCAAACCCCTCGCGCTGCCCACCGGCCCCTTATGAGCGCGCGTCCATGATGGCGCATGCGCTGAAAGCCACCGGGCGGGGACAGACGAAGGTCATCATTCTCGATCCCAAGCCGAAATTCCCCAAGCAGGGCCTCTTCCAGGAGGGGTGGGAAGCCCACTATCCGGGCATGATCGAATGGATGGCGCCGGACATCTCGGAGGGGGTCCGGTCCGTGGACCCGGAGACCGGCACCGTGGTCACCGGCTTTGAGACCTTCGCGCGCGCCGACCTCGTGAACGTCATCCCCGCGCAATGGGCGGGTGCGCTGGCCCGCGCATCCGGCCTCACCGACGCCTCGGGATGGTGCCCCGTCGACCCCGATGTTCTGGCGTCAACCGTAGATCGCAACATCTTCATCATCGGCGACGCGGCGAACGCCGGCGACATGCCGAAATCCGCCTTTGCCGCCAACAACCAGGCCATCGTGGTTGCCGCAGCCCTGCGCAGCGAGCTGCTGTCCGCCCCTGCCGATGCCCCCGGCTACGCAAACACCTGCTGGAGCGCGATTGCCAGGGACGACGTGGTGAAGGAGAGCAGCCGCTACGCTGTCGCGGACGGCAGGATCCGCGAAACCGAGACTTTCCTCTCTCAGTCCGGCGAGCCGGCCGATCTGCGGCGCCGGCTCAGCATGGAAAACGACATGTGGTATGCGGCCATGACGCGCGGCCTCTTCGGCTAAGGGCTCGCCCTAGCACTACAGTTGCGTTTTGCTAGGGTTTCTGAATCGATGGGCGACCATGATTCGGGATCTGATGATTGGTGGTGCGTCGGTTGAGGATATGCTGGCGCTTTGGGCATCGGCCTTGCGGGAGGGCA
>NZ_JAIVFO010000110.1 GCF_029991245.1 Xanthobacter autotrophicus | reverse complement strand
GGCGGAAACGTCGAGGGTAAGAGGCGCCGTCGTGACGATACCGAAGCCACCGGCGCCTCCCCCGCCGCCGCTGCTAGTGATGTCAGCCGATCCATGGCGACTCGACCCCCCGCTGCCACCCTGGCCACCCGTCGCGGCGGTCGTCACCTGCTGGTCGGCGCCGGTGGTCAGGAAGGTGCCGCCGCCGCCGCCGCCGCCGGCGGAGCCGCCAAAGCCTTCCCCTTGCCCGCCATCGCCACCGCCGTCTGTGCCGGCCGCGCCGCCTCCAAGAAGGCCTTTGCCACCTGCGGCGCCCACGCCGCCGCCGCCGCCGCCGCTTTTGCCGTCTTCGGCGTCGGCCCCGGCCACGCCATAGGCACCGCCGGCACCGCCGGGCACCTGGTCTTTGCCGGCCCCGCCGTTTCCGCCGAAGGTCTGGGCTCGCGCGCAATCGATCGGAACGGCCCCCGCGACGGCGATGAGGCAAAGCAGCGACGCCCCGGCCAGCCATATGCGACGGGGTAAAATCCCCGCGCCGGCACCCGTTCCGGACGTGCGATCCTTCAGGACGATGCAGCAGCCGCGCCGCCCCTCCCCGGTAGCGGTTTCCCGACGCGCAGACATGACCCCACCCCCCAAGGCTTACCCATCGCGACGAACACGATTTGCGATATGCCGAAAGGGTAGGCGATTACGGGTACCACTTCATGTCCTCTAATTAGAGGATGCGCCCGCGCGCAGAACCACTTAGAGGACCTAACAAAACCTGCTGATCGCCCTGAAGCAGATGATTGCGCTGCCGCGGCGACCATCCGGCATGACCGGCGTTTGGATGTTTTCGATGTGGCGCGTGGCATAGGCGGGCGGACCATCGCGGGGTTTCTCAACCTTTGGAGAGCCCCCGGCCGGCTCGCCTTCTTCGGCGATCTCGCCCCGCTGACGGAGACCAGCCTCACCGTCGTGATCGGGCCGGCATCCGAAACCCTTCACAGGAGCAGAGACTGGTGCCTCGACTGGAAGCGAACCTTCACGTTCAATGAAGCAGGCCAACCTTGGTAAGTAGCACCGCGGCGGACGCCAAAGCCGCGACGTGCCTGCGGCCAAGGGCAGCCCCGCAGGGCCGTCCATGCGCAATATTGCCCGATGTGCTAAGAGGTTGAGCCCACCTGTCCATGAGTGTAGTGCCGATTGCGGAGGGAAACTTCCCGCGATTTCATCTGTGTTGGCAAAAGGCAGGTAGAAGGATGCATGTCAGGAGTGTCCTGTCGGCGGTGCTCGCCGGGCTCCTCGCCGCCTGCGTGATCTGGCTCGTCGGAGCCATGCGGGAAGCCAGCAGGTCTTCCTCCATTGCGGTCGCCGCAAATGCCGAGCTTGCATCCGGCGGCATCGGCGCGCTGACGCCGCATGCCCCGGAGGGCTATGTGGGCTCGGTAGCCTGCGCGGGTTGTCACGCTACCGAAGGCAAGGCGTGGCTCGCGTCCCAGCATTCCGGTGCCATGAGCCTTCCCACCGAAGCAACCGTCAAGGGCCGCTTCGACGGGGCGCAGGTCGGCAACGGCCCCGCCAGCGCGCGCTTCTTCCGGGATGGGACGAGCTACCGCGTCGAGATCGCCGGTTCCGACGGGAAACCATCGGTCTACTCCATTGCCTATACCTTCGGGCTTTACCCGCTTCAGCAATATCTGGTCGCCATGCCGGACGGGCGGGTCCAGGCCCTGCCCTTCGCCTACGACACGCGCCCGACCTCCGAAGGGGGCCAGCGCTGGTTCCATCTCTATGGCAATGACGCGCCCATGCCCGGCGATCCCTTGTTCTGGACCGGGCCGCAGCAGAACTGGAACCATATGTGCGCCGAATGCCACTCCACGGCGCTGCGCAAGACCTACGATGCAGCCCAAGACCGTTTCGATACCCATTTCTCCGAAATCAGCGTCGGCTGCGAGAGTTGCCACGGCGCGGGTGCCAGCCACGTCGCCTGGGCGAGCGGAGCCCGCGATCCCGCGACGCCTCATGCCGGCTTCGCCAGCGCCGCGGCGCTCCGGCCGCCGGCGGACTGGACCCCTGCCCCGAACTCCGGCAGCCCTGCGCAGGGCGTGGCACGGCCGGCCGGCGACGGGGTGGAAACCTGCGCGCGCTGCCATGCCCGGCGCGGCGCCTTTTCGGAGAACTGGCAGCCCGGTCAGGCGTTGACGCAGACCCATATGCCCGTGCTGCTGGACGAGGGTCTCTTCACGGCGGACGGCCAGAACCAGGACGAGGTGTTCAACGACCACGCCTTCAAGCAGAGCCTGATGTACCGGCGCGGGGTGAGTTGCACCGACTGCCACGACCCGCACACCGCGGCCCTGAAGGCGCCGGGCGCCGCCGTGTGCGGCCAGTGTCACCTGCCCGAACGCTTCGCCAGCCAGAGCCACACCGGCCACGCGCCGGGGCCGGGCGCGCCCGACTGCATCGGCTGCCACATGCCGAGGGGTACCTACATGGTGGTCGACGCGCGCCATGACCATTCCTTCCGCATTCCGCGTCCCGATCTGTCGGTTCGGCTGGGCACGCCCAACGCCTGCAGCGACTGCCACGCCGACAAGTCCGCCGGCTGGGCTGCGGCTGCTGTCGAGCGTTGGCACGGGCCGGAGCGCAAGGGCTTCCAGACCTGGGGGCCTGCCTTGCATGACGCGCGCATGGGTGCCGCCGAAGCCCGCGCCGCCCTGGTGCGCCTGGCGCAGGATGGGGATGCGCCGGGCCTCGTTCGGGCGACAGCCGTCAGCGAGCTTGCGCAATTCCCTGCCCGGGCGAGCGATGAAGCGATGCGGCACGCTCTTGCCGATCCCGATCCCATGGTCCGGGTGGCGGCATTGCGCGCGCAGGCCGGCCTCCCGCGCGACGAGCGCTGGCGCCGCGCCGCGCCGCTTCTGGCGGATCCCTCCACGGCCGTGCGGCTGGAGGCGGCTGAGTTGCTTGCCGACATGCCGATCGAGCAACTGGCAGAGCCGGAGCGCGGCCGCTTCCTCTCCGCTCTCGCCGAATATGAAGCCGCCCAGAGGCTCAATGCCGACCGGCCCGATGCCAGGGCCAATCTCGGTATCTTCCTCCTGCGACGCGGCGATGCCACCGGGGCGGAAGCCGAGTTCCGCGCCGGACTCAGGCTCGACCCGACCTTCGCCCCTTTGCGCGTCAATCTGGCGGATCTGTATCGAAGCGAGGGGCGCGAAGGGCAATCCGAAGCCGTGCTGAGGGAGGGCCTCGCCATACGTCCCGACGCGTCGCTGCACCACGCGCTCGGCCTCGCCCTGGTGCGCCAGCGGCGCTACGACGAGGCCTTGGGGGAACTTGCCAAGGCGCGCGCCTTGGCACCCGCGCAAGCCCGCTATGCCTACGTGGAGGTGATCGCCCTGCAATCGCTCGGCCGGCGATCCGAAGCGATGGAGCTTGCCGAGCAAGGGCTGGAGCGCAACCCGAACGATCCGGCGCTGATCGGGCTGGTGCTGAACGAAGCCCTGGCAGCCGGGAACATCACTCGCGCGCGGCAACTCGTCAGCCGCCTCTCGGCCCTGCAGCCGGACAATGCCGAGGTCAGCCGCCTCGCCGCCCGCCTCGGCAGGCGCTGAAGGCGCCCGCCTGCCGGGGACAGAAGCCGGATATGCCGAAGCCTCGCCGGCGACAATTCTGCATCCATGGCCAGGCGGATGCGCGGGTCGCACCGGGATCGGCACGGATTGGCGCGAGTTACAGACACCCGATACCGGCACACCTCACCCTTGATGCGAAATAACATATTGATATTAATAAAGTTATATAATTTCCCAGGTTGAGCCACAATCACCCGTCCGGCGGCCCGACGCCGTCGCGCGCCGACATCCACATGACGCGCCGGATCATCGACGTGGCCAAGCCCCTCGGCATCGAGGTGCACGACCACATCATCGTCGGCAAAGACGGGCGTGCGAGCCTGAAGGGGCTGCGGCTGATCTGACGCGGCTCGCCCTCAATGGCCGGAGAAGGACACCAGCGTGCGCACCGACACGCCCGCGAGCCTCAGCTTCTCCGCCCCCCCGAGGTCCGGCAGGTCGACGATGAAGCAGGCGGCCTCCACCACCGCGCCACAGGTCTGAAGCAGCTTCACCGCGCCGGTGGCAGTGCCGCCCGTGGCGACGAGATCGTCCACCAGCAGCACGCGCTCGCCGGGCGTGACGGCATCCACATGCATCTCGATTTCGTCCTCGCCATATTCGAGGGCGTAGGCCATGCGCACCGTCTGGTGGGGCAGCTTGCCCTTCTTGCGGATAGGCACGAAACCGGCGGAGAGCTGGTGCGCCACCGCCCCGCCGAGGATGAAGCCGCGCGCCTCGATGCCCGCCACCTTGTCGATCTTGGCGCCCGCCCAGGGCTGCACCAGTTCGTCCACCGCCCGGCGGAAGGCCCGGGCGTCGCCGAGCAGGGTGGTGATGTCGCGGAACAGGATGCCCGGCTTGGGATAGTCCGGAATGGTGCGGATGCTGGCAGCGAAATCGGCGGGTGACATCAGGCGCTCCGGGATTGGGGTGCGCTTCCTTAAAGCGCGATCCGCCAGCGGAAAAGCATGTTGATGCGGCAATCCCCCCACGAGGGGGCAGAACCGCGGCCCGCGCCCGCCCCCGCCATCCTCGGTCGTGCAATGGCGTGGCATGATCGCGGACACACCAGGTGGTTGCCGCCCCGGCGACCCGCCAAAGAAAAAGGGCCCCGAAGGGCCCTTGATCGCGCTGGACAGGTTTGCACTCAGTGCGCCACGTGCTGCCACACCTTCTTCTTGGTGAAGTAGAGCAGGCCGGACAGGACGATGAGGAAGATCATCACCTGGAAGCCGATGCGCTTGCGCTCTTCCAGGTGAGGCTCCGCCACCCACATCATGAAGGCGGCAACGTCGCTGGAATACTGATCCACCGTTTGCGGTGCACCGTCCGGATATTCCACCTGGCCGTCGCTGATCGGCTTCGGCATGGCGATCTGGTTGCCCGGGAAATACCGGTTGTAGTTCAGGCCCGGCTGGAGATGCACGCCGGCCGGCGCATCCTCGTAACCGGTGAGCAGCGCGTGGATGTAGTCCACCCCATGCTCCTGGTACTGGATGAAGGCGTCGGTGATGAAGCCGGGGAAGCCCACGTGGTACGAGCGGGCCTTGGCGAGCACGGAGAAGTCCGGCGGGTACGCACCGCCGTTGGCCGCGCGGGCCGCATTGTCGTTGGGGAACGGCGCCGGCCAGTGGTCCGACAGGCGGCCGGGACGCTGGAACATGTCGCCGGCGTCGTTCGGCCCGTCGGTGATCTGGTACTCGCTCGCCACCTGCTTGGCCTGGGCCTCGGTGAAGCCGGGGCCGCCGGGCGCAGCCAGGTTGCGGAAGTAGAGGTAGTTCGCGGAGTGGCAGGCGCTGCACACCTCCTTGAACACCTTGAAGCCGCGCTGGAGCTGGCCGCGATCGTAGGTGCCGAAGGGACCTGCGAACGACCAGGACAGGCGGTGCGGACGGTTGTCATGACCGCCGCCTTCCGCCGCCAAGGCGCCGGACGTGCCCGAGGCCAGAAGGAGCGCCGCCGCAACGGCACCGAAGAGACTGCTACGAATGGTCATTGCTGTTCTCTCCGCGCCGGCTCACTTGGTCTCGGGACCGGCCGCGCCGGCAACCACCACCGCTCCGCCCTTACTCTTGGCGAGGACGGCATCCGCGATGGAGGCCGGCACGGGCTTCGGGCGTTCGAACAGGCCGAGCAGCGGCAGGATGACGAGGAAGTGGGCGAAGTAATAGATGGTGAAGATGCGCGAGGCGATGACGTAGCCGCCCTCGGCCGGCTGCGAGCCGAGATAGCCGAGGCCGACAGCCACCACCACGAACACCCAGAAGAACTGCCGGAACAGCGGGCGATACTTGGCCGAGCGCACCTTGGAGGTGTCGAGCCAGGGCAGGAAGGCCAGCACCGCAATGGCCGCGAACATGGCCAGCACGCCGCCGAGCTTGTCCGGAACCGAGCGCAGGATCGCGTAGAACGGCAGGTAATACCATTCGGGCACGATGTGGGCCGGGGTCGCAAGCGGGTTGGCCGGGATGTAGTTGTCCGAGTGGCCGAGATAGTTCGGAATGTAGAAGATGAACCAGGAGAAGAAGATCAGGAACACCACCATGGCGAAGGTGTCCTTGATGGTCGCGTAGGGGGTGAAGGCCACCGTGTCCTTCGCGACATTCTTGATGTCGACACCGTCGGGGTTGTTCTGGCCCACATGGTGCAACGCCCAGATGTGCAGACCCACCACGCCGGCGATCATGAACGGCAGCAGGTAGTGGAGCGAGAAGAAGCGGTTCAGCGTGGGCGCACCCACCGAGTAGCCGCCCCAGAGCCACTGCACGATGGTCTCACCCACCAGCGGGATGGCCGAGAACAGGTTGGTGATCACGGTGGCGCCCCAGAAGGACATCTGGCCCCAGGGCAGCACGTAGCCCATGAAGCCTGTCGCCATCATGAGCAGGTAGATGATCACGCCGAGGATCCACAGCACCTCGCGGGGGGCCTTGTAGGACCCGTAATACATGCCGCGGAACATGTGGATGTAGACCGCTATGAAGAACATAGAGGCGCCGTTGGCGTGGATGTAGCGGATCAGCCAGCCATAGCTCACGTCGCGCATGATGTGCTCGACGCGCTCGAAGGCCACCGGCGCATAGGCCACGTAGTGCATGGCGAGCACCACGCCGGAGATGATCTGGCAGACCAGCATCAAGCTCAGGATCGCACCGAAGGTCCACATGTAATTGAGATTCTTCGGCACCGGATAGGCGATGGCCGAGGAATGAATCAGCCCGACGATCGGCAAGCGGCTTTCGAACCACTGCGCGACCTTCCCCTTGGGCTGGTAGGTGGAATGTCCTTCCATGGGTCCAACCTTTTTGATAGCGGCGACGATGCGCGCGTCAGCCGATCACGATCTTGGTGTCGGATGTGAAAGTGTAGGGCGGGAGCGCCAGATTGAGCGGCGCGGGTCCCTGCCGGATGCGGCCCGACGTGTCGTAGACCGAGCCGTGGCAGGGGCAGAACCAGCCGTTGTACTGGCCCTGGTGGCCCAGCGGCACGCAGCCGAGGTGGGTGCAGATGCCGATCACCACCAGCCACTGGTCCTTGCCCGCCTTCACGCGGTCCTGGTCGGGCTGGGGGTCGGGCAGCGCGGAGAGGGGCACGTCCTGCGCCGACTTGATCTCCGCCGCGGTGCGATGGGAAATGAAGATGGGCTTGCCGCGCCACTGAACGGTCACGATCTGGCCTTCGGCGATGGGCGCGATATCCACTTCGGTGGTGGAGAGCGCGAGCACCGAGGCATCGGGCTGCAGCTGGGAGATGAACGGCCACACCATCGCGGCGGCCCCGACGGCACCCACCGCACCCGTGGCGATGTAGAGGAAATCCCGACGCGTCGTCGTGTCCGACGTCTCCGTATGTGCCACGGCGCAGTCCCCGATCTGTTGTCGTCTCGGCGCGCGCCCGCAATCCAGGGGATAGCAAGCCACACGCGATGTGGCGTCGCACGAGCCCATGCGGCGCCACTTTCAAGGGCCTCTAATTGCACCCCCGCCCCATCTTGTCCAGATCGTGGCCGTGCGGCACGCGGTCCTGCCATAATGCGCCCCGTCCGATCAGTCTTGCGGGCCCTGCGCAAATGGTGTCCACCGTCTCGCCCGCCGTTGCCGGCAAACGCGCGAAAGGCCCGGCCTCGCATGATTCTCGCCCTCTACTGTCCTGATATTGCCCAAAATGCAGGCACCTGCCTGCGCACCGGGGCCTGCCTTGGCGTTGAGGTGCATCTCATCGAGCCCGCCGGCTTTCCGGTGGGTGATGCGGGCTTCCGCCGCGCCGGGATGGATTACATTGATCAGGTCACATGGCGGCGGCATGCCTCGTTCGAGGCCTTCGACGGCGCCCGCCGGGCCGCAAGCCAGCGCCTGGTGCTGTTCACCACCCACGGCGCCGAGCCGCTGTTCGGCTTCCGCTTCCGGCCCGACGATGTGCTGCTGTTCGGCCGGGAATCGGCGGGCGTGCCCGAGAGCGTCCATGCCGCGGCGGACGCCCGGCTGCGCATTCCCATGCGGGCCGGGGTGCGGTCCCTCAACGTGGCGGTGAGCGCGGGCATCGCGCTGGCCGAGGCGCTGCGCCAGACCGGCGGGCTGCCGGATTGAGCCCGGCGCTTGCCCGCTTTGCTTTCTTCCGCCATGCCGAGGCGATAAAAGTCTGATCCAAGAAAATCTGATCCACGAGAGATCAAGACAGGCGGAGCGCCCCCCATGTGCCCTTCGACTTCAGCGCCCGACACAGCCGTTGCGCCCCAAACGGAAGCCATCCTTCAGGAGCGCCGCAGCCGCGCCCGCGCCTGGTTCGAGGACCTCCAGGGCCGCATCATCGCCGCCTTCGAGGCGCTGGAGGATGAGGCCGACGGCGCGCTCCATCCCGGCGCGCCCGGCCGATTCGCCCGCACCCCCTGGTCGCGCACCGACCATACCGGCGCGCCCGGCGGCGGCGGCACCATGGCGCTCATGCGCGGACGCCTGTTCGAGAAGGTGGGAGTTCACACCTCCACCGTGTTCGGCGAGTTCGCGCCGGAATTCCGCAGCCAGATCCCCGGCGCGGCGGAGGACCCGCGCTTCTGGGCGTCGGGCATCTCCCTCATCGCCCACATGGCGAACCCGAACGTGCCGGCGGTGCATATGAACACGCGCTTCGTGGTCACCACCAAGGCGTGGTTCGGCGGCGGCGCCGACCTCACCCCCGTGCTCGACCGCCGCCGCACCCAGGACGATCCGGACACGATGGCCTTCCACGGCGCTATGCGCGATGCCTGCGCCGCCCATCCGGTGGCCGACTACGAGCGCTACAAGACGTGGTGCGACGACTATTTCTTTCTGAAGCACCGCAATGAGATGCGCGGCATCGGCGGCATCTTCTACGACTATCTCGACAGCGCCTCGTCCGGCACCGGCACGTGGGCGGAGGATCTGGCCTTCACCCGCGACGTGGGGCTCGCCTTCCTCGACATCTATCCCCGGCTGGTGCGGGCCAACATGGGCCAGCCCTGGAGCGAGGCGGACCGCGAGGAACAGCTGGTGCGGCGCGGACGCTATGTGGAATTCAACCTGCTGTACGATCGCGGCACCATTTTCGGCCTGAAGACCGGCGGCAACGTGGATTCGATTCTCTCCTCCATGCCGCCGGTGGTGAAGTGGCCGTGATCGGCCCGTCATGAACGCCGGCTAAGGCTGGCCCCAGCGGCGTCGCGCATCGACGACAGCGGGAGACTGAAGCCATGGCGTTCGCGCCCGGAGACATCGTGCAGCTCAAGTCCGGCAGCCCGGCCCTCACTGTGGTGACGGCGTCGGAAACCGAAGTGTCCGTGGTCTGGTACGCGGAGGAGGACGACGCCTTCCGCACCCACACCCTTCCGGTCATCGCCCTCGAGAAGCTCGAAGCCGCCGACTTCGAGGAAGAGGAAGAAGAGGAAGACGAAGAAGAAGAAGACGAGGACTGATAGCAGCGGTCCCGGTCTTTGGCCGGCGCCGAGCGGGGTGCGCTCAGGCGCCGGAAGACGCCTTGGCCGCATCCGCGAGAAGGCCGGAGACGGCGGTGGGATCGGTCGGAAAATCGGCGGCGATCCATCGGGCCTCGGCCCGCGCCAGTGCCGCGCCGAGGGCGCGGCCGGGGGTGAGGCCCAGCGCCATCAGGTCGGCAGCAGCGAAGGGCGGGCGCGGCGGTGTCCAGGCTGCCGCCATGGCAGCGACCGCCTCCATCCCCCCGCGGCCATGGGCGGCGGCGAGCAATGCCCGGTCGAGGGCGGCATCCACCCCGTCCCGGTAGAGAAACGCGCGCACGGCCTGAGCGTCGGGCAGGTCCGGCACGGTCGCGGACAGGGCCTCGAGCCGGCGGGCCTCCGCATTTGACAGCCGCAGCCGCTCGCGCAGGCGCGCCGCATCGTCGGTGACCCGCACCGCCAGGGCCGCAAGCCGACGGATCGCGTCGGGCTTCGCCTGCCACGCCCGCTCCAGCGCCGCGAGCCGCGTGAAGGCCCGAACGTCCGCGATGCCGCCGATCAGCGGCTGGAGCAAGCCCGCATCGCTCATGACGGCGAGCGTCGCGGCGGCCCCGGGCGCCACCAGCAGCTTCAACATTTCCGCCCGCACCCGCTCCCGCGACAGGGTGAGAAGGCCCGCCCGGCGGCGCACGCTGGCGATGAACGCCTCCCGGTCCACGGGACCTGCGCCATAGGCCGCATGGAAGCGGAACAGGCGCAGGATGCGCAGGTAATCCTCGCGGATGCGCGCCTGCGGGTCGCCGATGAAGCGAATGCGCCGGGCGGTGAGATCCGACAGGCCGCCCACCAGGTCCACCACCGCCCCGTCCGCCGTCGCATAGAGGGCGTTGAGGGTGAAGTCGCGCCGCTCGGCATCATGCAGCCAGCTGCGGCCGAATCGCACCACCGCGCGGCGGCCGTCGGTCTCCATGTCCTCGCGCAGGGTGGTGACCTCGAAGGCGTGGTGGTCCGCCACCACGGTCACGGTGCCATGCTCGATGCCGGTGGGCACCGGCTTCAGGCCCGCCTTGCGCGCCCGCTCGACCACCACCTCGGGAACGGCGGTGGTGGCGATGTCCACGTCCGATACGGGCAGGCCGAGGAGGGTGTTGCGCACCGCGCCGCCCACCACGCGCGCCTCCTCCCCGTCCGCATTGAGCGCGGCCAGCACGGCCATGAGGCCGGGCGTGCGCCAGAACGGCGCGCCGACGATGGAGAGGCTCATTCGAAACGCCCCGGCACGAACACCCCATCCTTCATCTGGGCGGGCACATAGCGGCTGCCGGGCGGGGCCATGTGGCCATGCTCGAACACGAACAGGCCGGCAATCACCAGAACCAGGGCCGCCGCCACCACCAGCGCGAGGGCGCGCGGCGACCAGTGCTCGGGCACCACCGAGCCCTTGGTGGCGAGGAGCAGCGCGCCATAAAGCACGAACGGCGTCAGGAACAGCGCGAACTCAACGAGGAAGCTGCGCAGCATCAGGCGTAGACCTTTTCGTAGAGGTTGCGCAGCATGCCCGCGGTCGCCCCCCAGATGTTCCGCCCTTCATAGGGCATGACATAGAAATGGCGCAGCGTGCCCTTCCACTCGCGCGACTGGCGCTCGTGGTTGCGCGGGCTCATGAGGAAGCCGAGCGGCACCTCGAACGCCTCGTCGACCTCCGCCGGGTTGAGGGTCAGGACGTAAGAGGGATCCACGAGGCCCACCACCGGCGTGATCCAGAATCCGGTGCCGGAGAGGTAGCCGTCGAGATAGCCGAGCGGCCGGACGAGGTGTGATTCGAGCCCCACTTCCTCCCGCGCCTCGCGCAAGGCGGCATCGAGTTCATCCCGGTCGCCGGGATCGACCCGGCCACCGGGAAAGGCCACCTGCCCGGCATGGTTGGAGAGGTTCGACGACCGCAGGGTGAGGAGAATGGTCGGCTCGGGCCGCGCCACCACGGGAACCAGCACCGCCGCATGGCGGGGCGTCGCCGCCGGCGCAAGGCTCGCCTTCTCCGGCTGGAGGGCGTGGTCGCCATTGAGGCCCAGGAATTCGGCCTGCGAATAGAACGGCGGCGGCGCGGGGGACAGGCGCGCCGCGGCGCGGGCGAGGAAATCGGAGAGGGCGTCGGCTGTTCCCGTCATGGAGGGAACGTCCACATGGGTGTGGCGCGTCATTCGGAAAGATCCAGGTCGGCCGCCGGCAGGATGGGGTAGAACACACCGGCCGAGGCAACCCCGAACATGGGGACGCCGCCGTCGTCGCGCACCTCTCCCTCGGCCATCAGGTCAAGATGGACGGCGCGGGTCAGCCGCGCATCAAGGCCCCGCCGCACGTGAACATAGGGCACCACCTGGCCGGGCGCGCTGCCGGGGGCAAAGCGCAAGGCGTGACCGGGGCCGCAGTGCACCAAATCGTCCAGATTGGTGCGAAAAACCAGGGTGCGGCTCTCCGTCGCACCATTCCCGGCATCCTCCACCGCCATCTCCACCGCGAGGAAGGGGGCGTCCTCCACCGTGAGGCCCACCTTCTCCACCGGCGTCTTCAGCACATAGCGCTCGCCTTCCCGCGCAAGCACCGACGCGAACAGGCGCACCAGGGCCGGCCGGCCGATGGGCGTTCCCATATAGTGCCAGCTGCCGTCCGCCTTGATGACGAGGTCCATCTCGCCACAATCGGGCGGGTCCCACTTCTCCACCGGCGCCGGGCCGCGCCCGCCGGCGTCGCGCACGGCCGCCATCAGCGCCTCGAGCCGGCCGGAGGCGGGAGGGGCATTGGGAGCAGGTGTGGCCTTCGGGTCTTCGCCCGGCATGAATTTTCCCTCCCGCACGGCCGAAGTCCCTTTCGGGGAACGGCCTCGCGACGACGTGAGTGCGCTGCACCCCGGAGCACCGGGAGCGGGGTTCGATGTCCGCCGATCTTATCGTAAGCTCTGCGTCCGGGTGGCGCGACCTTTGCTATGTCAAATCCGGGATGTGGGCCGGGCCTGGGGTCGGGGCGTTATATTGCCGCTTTTGGCGGCAAGCCTGTCCCGCAGGCGCGTTGCGTTATGGAGAAGCTGAGATGTCGGCTGCCGGCGAGACCTTCGACCTCGACCAGATGATCATCCGCAACGCGGAGGCCGCGGCGGCCCATGTGAAAGCGGCGCGAACCGCCATCTCCTCGGTCATCTTTGGCCAGGAGGCCGTGGTGGACCGGGCGCTCATCACCATCCTCGCCGGGGGCCACGCCCTGCTGGTGGGCGTGCCGGGCCTTGCCAAGACCAAGCTGGTGGAGACCATGGGCACGGTGCTGGGCCTCGACGCCCGCCGCGTCCAGTTCACGCCGGACCTGATGCCCTCCGACATCCTCGGCGCCGAGGTGCTGGAAGAGAGCGCCGGCGGGCGCCGGGCGTTCCGCTTCATCAAGGGCCCCATCTTCGCCCAGCTGCTGATGGCTGATGAGATCAACCGCGCCTCGCCGCGCACCCAGTCGGCCCTGCTCCAGGCCATGCAGGAATACCATGTGACCGTGGCCGGCGAGCGCCACGACCTGCCCAAGCCCTTCCACGTGCTCGCGACCCAGAACCCGCTGGAGCAGGAAGGCACCTATCCCCTGCCCGAGGCGCAGCTCGACCGCTTCCTGATGGAAATCGACGTGGATTATCCCGACCGCGACGCGGAACGGCGCATCCTGTTCGAGACCACCTCCGCCGAGGAGCAGAAGGCCCGCGCCGCCATGAGCGTGGACGACCTCATCGCCGCCCAGCGCCTGGTGCGCCGCCTGCCCGTGGGCGAATCGGTGGTGGAGGCCATCCTCACTTTGGTGCGCTCGGCCCGTCCCGGCGCCGAGGGGCCGGAACAGCGCTACATCGCCTGGGGTCCCGGCCCCCGCGCCAGCCAGGCGCTGATGCTGGCCGTGCGTGCCCGCGCCCTGCTGGACGGCCGCTACGCCCCCTCCCTCGACGACGTGGTGGCGCTGGCCGAGCCGGTGCTGAAGCACCGCATGGCCCTCACCTTCGCCGCCCGCGCGGAGGGCGAGAGCATCATGCACATCATCCGCCGCCTCACCGAGCGCCTCGGGTGACGGCGGACCGGGCCGACAAGGTGGCGCAGGACGCCCACCGCTCCGTCGAAAGCGCCGCCCTCGCCGCGGCGGGCCTTGCGGCAGCTATGCCGCGGCTGGTGCTGGAAGCCCGCCGCATCGCCATGAGCGTGCAGCATGGCCTGCACGGCCGCCGGCGTGCGGGGTCCGGCGAGAATTTCTGGCAGTACCGCCGCTTCGTGGACGGCGAGCCGGCAAGCCGCGTGGACTGGCGCCGCTCCGCCCGCGACGATGTGCTCTATGTGCGCGAGCGCGAGTGGGAGGCCGCCCACACCGTGTGGATCTGGCCGGACCTCTCCCCCTCCATGCTCTACGCCTCCAAAGGCCAGGCGCCGAAACGCGACCGCGCGCTCATCGTCGCCTTCGCCCTTGCCGAGCTTCTGGTGAAGGGCGGCGAGCGGGTGGGCATTCCCGAGCTGATGCGCCCCTCCGCGACCCGGCGCATCGTGGAGCGCATGGCGGAATCGGTGGTGCTGGCCCCCGTCTTGCCCGCGAGCCTGCCAACGGCCTTCGCCCCCTCCCCGCTCTCGGAAGTGGTCCTCCTGGGCGATTTCTGGAGCCCGGCGGACGAGGTGGCCGCAACCCTTCATGCGCTGGCCGCCTCAGGCGCCCACGGCCATGTGGTGCAGATCGTCGATCCGGCCGAGGAGACCTTTCCCTTCTCCGGCCGCATCGAGTTCCGCGAGCCGGAGGGCGGCGCGCGGCTCACCGTGGGCCGGGCGGAAAGCTGGCGCACCGATTATGACCTGAAGCTGGTGGAGCATCGCGCCCGCATCCGCGCCGCTGCCGAGCGGCTGGGCTGGAGCTTCGCCGTCCACCGCACCGACCGGCCGGCGAGCGAGCTTCTGCTCGCCCTGCACGCCCGCATGGGCGTCGGTGGCGGCCCGGCCATGACGCCTAAAGGCGGCGGCCATCCCTTCGTTTCGGGAGGCCCCGCCTGATGTTCGGCCTGCCCCTCGCCTTCTCCGCGCCGCTGCTGCTGACCGCGTTCGTGGCCCTGCCGCTGCTGTGGTTCCTGCTGCGCGTGGTGCCGCCCAAGCCACGGGAAGTGTCCTTTCCGCCCATGCGGCTGCTGCTCGGCATCACCCCCAAGGAGGAGAGCGCGGCCCGCACGCCGTGGTGGCTCACCGCCCTGCGGCTGCTGCTGGCGGCGCTCATCATCCTCGCCGCCGCAGGTCCCATCCTGAACCCGCCTGCCGCCGGCCCCTCCTCCGGCGGGCCGCTGGTGCTGATCATCGACCAGGGCTGGCCGGCCGCCGCCAGCTGGGAGGCGCGCCGCGCCGCCGCCGCCGCCCTCATCGACGAGGCGGAGACCAACGGGCGGGGCGTCGCTTTGATCCCCACCGGCGACGTGCCGCGCGAGGCCACCCTGCTCAGCCCGTCCGCCGCCCGCGATCGCCTGCGCTCGCTGGAGCCCGTGCCCTATGGCCCGGCCCGCAAGGACGCGCTGGCGCTGGCCCAGCGCCTGCTGGGCAACGAGCCCCAGGCCGGCATCGTCTTCCTCACCGACGCCGTGGATCTCGGTGCCGACACTGAGCTGGCCCAGGGCTTCGCCGCCCTCAACGGTGCCGGCCGGCTGCTGGTGGTGGGCGGCGGCGTCGCCGCGCCCCTCGCCCTGGCCGGTGCCGAGAACGGCGCCGAGGCCCTCACCGTGAAGGTGCTGCGCCCCGCAGGCGCCGGCCCCCGCGCCGGACGGGTCACCGCCCATGACATGCGCGGCCTCGCGCTGGGCGAAGCCGCCTTCACCCTGCCCGAGGGCGCCACCGAGGCCGAGGCCCGCTTCGACATGCCGGTGGAGATCCGCAACGAGATTGCGCGGCTGGACATCGCCGGCGAGCGCTCGGCAGGCGTGGTGCAACTGCTCGACAAAAGGTGGCGGCGCCGGGCCGTGGGCCTTGTCTCCGGCACCAGCACGGATACCGGCCAACCGCTGCTCGCCCCGACCTATTATCTCTCCCGGGCGCTCGGCCCCTATGCGGACCTGCGCGTGGCCGAGACCGGATCGGCCACCGAGAACATCAACCGCTTCCTGGAACAGCGCCTGCCGGTGCTGGTGCTCACGGATGTGGGCACCATCCCGCCC
>NZ_JAIVFO010000010.1 GCF_029991245.1 Xanthobacter autotrophicus | reverse complement strand
CCCTGCCCTCCCCCGCAAGCGGGCGAGGGTTCAGCGGTGGTGCGGGGTGATGGCAGCCTTCTCACCGGAAGCGATACCCCCGCCCCTCACCCCCGCCGGCGGCTGCCCGGCTCCGGCGGGGGGCTGCCCGAGGCCAGCGCACGGGCCTGGCCGATCCAGTTCTCCCGCTCGATGCGGCCGGGAAAGGCCAGATAGCTGCCCACCCAGGCCGCCTCGTCCGGCGTCCAGGCGGCGATCTGGCGGACATGATAGATGCCGAGCGCGTTGAGCCGGCGTTCGTTCTGCGGGCCGATGCCCTTCAGCAGCTTCAGATCGTCCGCCCCTTCCCCCTCCGGCGCGCCAAGGGTGGGCGGGCGCACGCCGGGATGGCCGTCCGGTCCCTTCTCCCGCACCACCGGCGGCGGGGGCAGCGGCAATGGCAGGGGCTCATCGTCGGGCTCAGGCGGCAGGGAGGCGAGATCCGGGCTCAGCCCAAGCCGGGAGAACAGGTCCGGCTCCCGCGGCGCCGGCACGGGACGCGGCGGCAGGTGGAGCGGCTCGCCCGGAACCACAGGGTCCCGTGCGCCGTCATGGGGGCCGGGTTCGGAGGGCGGGGCCGAAACCGAGCGCGCGGCCGGCGGCACATGCGCCCCGCGTTCGCCCGCCTCGTGCACCGGCAGCCGGCCCGTGAACGCGGCCACGGGCCGCGCCCCGATTTCGGTGAGAGCTGCGGCGCGGCGGCGGCCGAGCTTGAAGCCCAAGGCAAGCCCCAGCAGGAAGGCCAGGGCCAGAAGCAGCAGGACTTCGATGGTGAAGGCCGTCATGCACGCCTCCCCGGGTTCAGCCGGCCGAGCGCATAGCCGGTGGCGAGGCCGATTCCCACCGCCCCCAGAAGATAAGGCCACAAGGCGATGGTGAGATAGATCACGGTGCGCGCTCCTTCACCTCGAACTCGATGCGGCGGTTCAGCGCCTTGCCCGCCTCGGTGTCGTTGGGCGCCAGCGGCTGGCCGGCGCCGAAGCCCGCCTCGCTCAGCCGATCGGCGGCGACGCCGGCGGTCACCAGATAGGCGAGCACGGCGTTGGCCCGCGCCTCCGACAGGCGCTTGTTGAACTCGGCGTCCCCCACCCCGTCGGTGTGGCCCAGGATGCGCACCACAGCGGTGGGACATCGCTTCAGCGCCACCGCGAGGCGATCGATCAGGCCCCGGCTGTGCCGGTCGATCTCGGCGCTGCCGCTGGCGAAGCGGATGGTGCCGCGCGCCAGAAGCTCCCCCACCTGCCGGCCGCAGGCGGCCGTATCCGCCGGCGGCGGGGCGACCGCCGGATCGATGGCGGTCTCCACCATGAAGGGCGGGCGCACGGCCCGCTTCAGCTCGGCGTCCATCTCGCTCGCGGCGGCCGGGGTCAGGGCGGTGCCGGTGAGGCGCAATTGTCCGTCGACGATGCTGATCTCCCCCGTTCCCGTGCGGGACAGCTGGGTCAACGCCGCCAGCGCGGCGGGCAGGAAACCGTCTGGCGCGCCGCCGCCCACGGCCGATACATCATTCACCTTTTCGCGCAGGAAGTCGCGTTCCAGCGCCGCGCGGATGGCGGCGTGGGCGGCAGCGTCCGGATAGAAGCCGGAGACGGTCAGCTCGTCCCCCTCCCGGCGAACCGAGAACACATAGGGCGAAATGGTGGGCGGCTCGAGGTCGTCCGCCACCACGCTCACCCCCGGGGGCGGCGCCTTCACCGCCTGCATCACATTCAGGAAGGCGACGGAATCGGCCGCCTCCCCGGACAGCGTCACCTGGGTGCCCGCCACGTCGGCCGCCCCGGTGCGCAGCTTGACGAGCTGGCCCACGGCGAAGCTCGCCGTGCTCGCCCACACTTCCGGCGCCGGCCCGCCGGAGGCGAGCTGCATGTCGTCCGAGACCGGCACGCCGGGGAAGGCGGCGCGGGTGGCATCCACCAGCAGCCGCCGCGCCTCCTCCGACGGCGCATAGCCGGACAAGCGCACCGCCTCGGTGAACCGTTCGATGCGCCAAGTGAAGGGCGCGGCGCGTGGCGGTTCCACCGCGAAGCGGGTGATCTGGAAGCCGTCGGGCGGCGCGCGGCGCTGGGCGAGCAGCTGGTCGAAGGCGGGGAAGCTCGGTGCCGCCCCCTCCGCCGCGATGGTGCTGTCGGAGAGCGTCACCCGGCCTTCGGGCAGTTGGGCCAGCACCTGGCCGGCGAAGCGCACCGCCTTCAGCCAGAGCGCCGTGGCCGGCGCGCCATCGGCCAGCCGGGTGTCGTCCTTGATGCCGATGCCCGGCACCGCGGAGGACAAGGCCACGGCCACCTCGCTGCGTGCCTCCGACGACGGCACGAAGCCGCTGAGGCGCAGCACGGTACCGTCGCGCACCGCCGACCAGAAGAAGGGCGAGGCCACCGGCGGGCGCACCGCGAAGCGGGCCAGCACCATGCCATCCGGCAGGGGGCCGAGCATGGTCCGGGCAAGGGCGTCATAGCTCGCAAGGTCGCGGGCACGGCCCTCGATGCCGATGGCCCCGTCGGCGAGGGTGATGCGGCCGGACGGCAGCTTCCTGAGCTGCACCAGGCCGAACGAGACCAGGGCGGCGAAATCGCCGGGCGGCGCGCCGCGCGCCCGCACCAGGCGCTCCTGGCCCACCACCTGATCGCCGCCGGCGCGGGCGGCCGCGACGATGCGGGCCAGCGCATCCGCCGACGGCACATGGCCTTCGAGGGCGATGGTGCGGCCATCCTTCACCGCGCTGAAGGTGAAGGGCCGGCGCTCCGGCAGGATCGTGGTTGCATCATGCACCACCCGCACGCCGAACAGGCCGGAGAGGGAGGCGCGCACCTTGGCCCGGGCCTCCTCCGCCAGCGCCTCGCCCTCCAGCGTGGCGTCGCGCCCTTCGAAATGGGCAGAGGCCCATCCCTCCCCGGTGCGGGCGAGGATGTCCGCCGCAGCCGAATCGAGGTCGGCCTCGATGGGGCCGCGGGCTGCGGCAAGGGTGAAGGCGCACAGCACGACGAACGCAGCGAGGCCCAAGACCAGCGGCCACAGGCCCGGCCACCCCGTGCCGCGCCCTTGCTCAGGCCCGCGTTCGCGCCCATCCGCCGAAGCCATCCGCTCGTTTCTCCCTCACGCGGGCATGTGCTGCCCCGGGTGGAGCCCGCGGGCGTCGCCCACCCGGCATTGGTCGGGGGGACTTCAGCACACTTCTGCGACGAACCGGAAGCCTCCCGCCGGAGAAGGGGCGAGCGCTCAAGCGGCATCCTGCCGCAACGCAAGACGCGCCACCCTCCGGCAGGAGGATGGCGCGTCCAGGTCGAGATGCACAAATGCGGCGGCAAAACCCGGCCGATGGGGCTTCAGAAATCGCGCGAGACGAAGAGCAGCACGCGATTGGCCGAGACCGACGACAGTGCCGGCGAGAAATCCGTGACCAGGTAGCTCGAAGCCGAGTTGTAGGTGTAGTCGTACTGCAGCGCGATGGTGAAGTGCTTCACCGGCGCGAAGGCGAGATAGCCGCCGAGATTGTAGTTCTTCCCGCCCGACGCGCCGTAGAAGGACTGCGCTTCCAGATCGTTGAAGTCATAGGCCGCATAGCCGCCGAACAAAGCGCTGCTCCACTTCTCGTTCCAATTGTGCAGGAGCGAGGCGGTGACGTTCCAGCCCGACACCCGGGAAAGGCCGGTGAGGCTCATGAAGGCGTCCGGCGGCGAATAGCTGCCGGACGGGTCCTGGAGGCCGAGATAGGCCGTGGCGCCGTCCGCATAGGCGGACTGGAGATAGAGCGTGTCCCCCTCGCCGAGCAGGGGCAGGTTGAACATCACGCCGCCCTGAAGCGCATAGCCCCAGTCCGAGTCGGTGGACGAGATGGTGTTCAGCAGCGACACCGCCTTGACCTGGTGGAGCGCGCCGGAGAGCTGCGCCGAGCCCCACTCGCCCTCATACTTCAGGTTCGCGACCACGTCCGGCACGCTCTGCCCGGCCAGATAGTCTTCGTCGGAAAACGTCGCCGGATCGGCGGCGAGGGTTCCGGACTGG
Organism: Xanthobacter autotrophicus; assembly: GCF_029991245.1. Classification (GTDB taxonomy): domain Bacteria; phylum Pseudomonadota; class Alphaproteobacteria; order Rhizobiales; family Xanthobacteraceae; genus Xanthobacter; species Xanthobacter autotrophicus_C. The sequence goes on along the minus strand of NZ_JAIVFO010000010.1, from coordinate 51,164 downwards.
CGGTCGGACGCATCCTCGAACGAGAGGGTGGCGCTCAGGCCCTTGGTGAATTCGTAGGTGTAGGCGATGAGGTTGAGGCGGGTGTCGTCGCCGATGGTGCCTGGGTCGGTGCCGAGCACGTTGGCGTTGGCGTAGAAGTCGAAGAAGGACTGCGCATGGCCGAAGGTGAAGCCGGCGAACTGGACATAGATGTTCCAGACCTCAAGCTCGGCCTTGTTCGGGCCATCGGACCACGGGTCCGACGAGCGCCAGCGGAACCGGGTCTCGAAATAGGAGCGCAGGGTGCCGTAGTCGGTCTCGGTGCGGGCGTCGAGGATGAGGCCGCCGGTGGCCACCGAATAGCTCTTGTCGTTCTCGGCCGGATACTGGGTATAGGTATTGTAATAGCCTTCTGCCCAGGCATAGCCGCCGACGCGAATGCAGGTGTCGGTGCCCGGAATGTAATAGAAGCCCTCGCCCTGCGCAGTGCAGGCGCGCATGTACGCATCCTTGGCCTTGACAGAGAGCAGGTCGGCCGCCCGCGCATCCTGCGCCGGACCGACCATCGATGCCAGCCCGAGCAGCGCTGCGGCCGCGAGCGGTGCCCGAGCGCTGCCGATCGTGGGGCAGAACCGAGCATAAGCCATGGAACGCGCCATTTGGTCCCCCATAACGATACAAAGTATCTTTAACGTCGCCGCCCACCCCTTGCAAGGGTCAGAAGCGGCCTGATCGATTTTGTCGCGGGGTGCGGCTTCCCAAACGGCGCGGGCCAAGATGTTATGAAATCGACAGACCGCCAGCGGAGCCCACCCGCAGCAACGCGCCGTGACGCACCCCAAAGCGCACTTGATGTCTGTGATCCAGCGACGTGAGTCTGGCCCGCTCCGCGCGCCGCACCTTTCGCTGACGACAATGGCAAAATGCAATCTCGATTGAAATACCGCAGATGCACTATTGGATTATTATAATTCCAGATACTGCCATTACTTACCCAGCGTAATTCAAGGTCGAGACAAAGAAAAGCGTCAAGACAAAGAAAAAGCCCCGGTGGTTTCCCACCGGGGCCTCTTTTGAAATCTTCGCTTGGAGCGAGGATCAGAAGTTGCGCTGCACGCGCACGCCGCCCGACCAGATGTCGGTGGAGCCGCCAGCGAGCGTGTAGCCAGTGGCCGGGTAGCCGTTGGACACGCCGCCCGTGTAGGCCGAGTAGTAGCCGAGCGGGGCCGAGCCATCGACCTTGCTGTAGATCACTTCCGCACCGATATCGAGGTTCTTCACCGGCGACCAGACGGTGTTCACACCGACCTGCCACAGGTTGAAGTCCAGGGCGGCAACAACGTTGTCCGGAACCTCGTAGGAGATGTAACCGGCGTAGAGCGCCGAGCGCAGGCCGGGGGTCCAGTAGTGGCGGAACTGACCCTGGAGGCTCCAACCCTTGGTCAGGCTGGTATCACCCCAGGAGTTGACCGCCACCGCGTCAGCCACGGTGTAGAACGCGCCAGAAGCGGTAATGAAGCTGCCGACCTGGTTCAGGTCGATGGAGCCGACGCCCACCGCACGACCCTGGGCAGTGCCGGAGAGGCCGAGGTAGTTGGCCGCGCCTTCTTCATAGCCAGCCTGGAAGAAGATGCTGTCACCCGCGGCGATGAAGGGGAGCTTGAACTCCACCGTGCCGCCGACAGCCCAGCCCCAGGAGTCGCTGGAGGTGAGGCCCGGATAGAAGCCCGCGTAAAGCGGAGCGGTGACCTGAACCTGGTGCAGGGCACCGGAGAGCTGGGCCGAACCCCAAGCCTGGTCGATGCGCAGGTTGGCGACGATGTCGGGCGCCTGCTGGCCAGCCTGGTAGTTGGTGTAGCCGAGACCGGTGCCGATCGTCGTGCTGCTGATGGAAGCCACGGTGCTGGCGCCGGCCATCTGCACGCCGGTGGTGCGGTTGGCGGCGTCTTCCAGCGACAGGGTCGCGGAGAAGCCGTTGCCGAACTGGGCGGTGTAGGCCGCAAGCGTGGTCCAGGTGTTGGAGCCCGCATACGGGGTGGTCAGCATGTAGTTCAGACCCGTGTCGAAGAACGACTGGGTATAACCGAACGTGAAGCCGGAGAACTGGATGAAGGCGCGCTCGAAATACACGCCCGAGCCGGAACCGGCGTTGGTGCCAGTCTGCGAGTTCCACTCGGCGCCGAAGCGCACGTAGGAGCGCAGGGTGCCGTAGTCGGTCTGGGTGCGGGCATCGAGGTCGATGACGCCGCGGACGCGGGTCAGGTAGTCGCTATCGTCAGAATCCTTGAAGGGGTAGGCAAAGTTGCCCACGCCCGGACCACTGAAGATGGTGCCGGCGGTCGACGAAATCGCCGGGTTGAAGGTGCCGACAGCGTTCACATACGTATCGAAGCGGGCGTAGCCGCCGATCTTGATGCAGGTGTCGGTGCCGGGGATGTAGTAGTAGCCCGCGCCGTAAGCGGAGCAGATCTTCACGTATTCGACTGCCTTCGCCTTGACAGGCAGATCGGCGGCCTGGGCTCCAACGACTGCGACGAGACCTGCCGCGCTACCGAGGAGAAGGCTCTTCACCATCTTCATTTTAGACCTCCAAGTTTGATCGAGGGAGCGAGTTCCGCTTCGCCGGTGCGGCTGCACCCCGAGAGGGTTCTTGCCCCGATTTCCCACTGCGTCCTCAGACCCCCCGAACACGCAGTGGGCGACCGGGGACTGCCCCCCTTCGTCGCAGTGCCAACATACAAAAGGCGAAACAGTGATCAATCAGAACGGTACCGTTCACGTCACCCAACGTCCGCTTTTCCGCCGGGTGTTGCAGGAATAGCACTCCACTGACAACCTACCAAAATACCTATTTTACCCCCTGCGCAGATCCCGCCCTAACCCATTTAACGTTATGATCCTTATCTATTTTTGGTTTGGCGAGCCGCACCGCAGCACGGATTTCAAGCCGGACCTTTCGGGCGGTAGCCGGCTCATGAGACAGGCCCCCGTGGGCCTGGGCCGTCAGGTCTCACCTGTGGCGGAATCTGGACCTCCGAAAAGTGTGCCATTTTCGCCGCGAAGCGCTGCGGTGCATGACTCTCACTTGGGGTTGGATGCGGCCTGATCAGGCGGTCCGTCCGGAGAATCAGCATCTTTTTACCGTCCCGTCTGCAGGTAAACAGATGCTCCCCGGGGAGCAGGCCGGAGCGGAAGCCGCTGTCCGGCGACGCTGGCGACCCCGGCGATGCGGTCGATTCGCCTTGTCCCTAGGGAATGCCCGGTGCCGGGGAATGCCGGCTTGCCGGCCCGCGATCCCAATGCCGGCACGCGCCGTGCTGCCTCCTGCAAACCTCCGGGCGCGCGCGCAAGGGATCACCGAAGATTCGCGTCGCGGCGGCCACGGTCCGCTGGGGAGAACAGGCAAGGGAATGGTCATTCGGCGCACCGCCGGGGCGATCGCCAGATGCGGGGACGGCCCCGCGCCCCACCCCGGACCCATCGGGCTCCGGCGAGGGAAGAAGACCTGCGAGGGAAGAAGACCTGCCGGCGCCCGGGGCGCAGCGGGCTTCCCTTCAGTCCGACCCAGGACGCGGCGGCGCCCCGCGCCCGGCGGCTGGGGCGACCGGCGTGTTCTCGTTCTTGAATCGAGAGGACGATTCACCGATCGAATCGCGCTCTGGAGCGTTTTCGAGCGAAGTGGATACCGGTTCGCGTAAAGAAAACGCGTCAATACAAGACTCTAGAGCGATTGCCGTGAGCCAAGGCGAAGGGAAAATGCTCTGGAGCATGTTCGGCAAACACCGGTTTGCCGGACATGCTCTAAACCTTTGTTTCATCGCAATTCCGGACCCAAACCGCTTCGCACTTTTGCTGGAATTGCTCTAGATCTTGTGTTCGTAAAGCAGGCGGGCGCGGATCGTCCCTTCGATCGCCCGGATGTCGGCGAGCACGCCCTGGCTGTCGGCGGTGGAGGCATCGGCATCCAGAACCACGTAGCCCACGTCCGCGTAGGTCTCCAGATACTGCGCGGCGATGTTGACGGAGTGGCGCGCCAGCACTTCGTTGAGCCGCCCCAGCATGCCCGGCAGGTTGCGGTGAATCTGGATGAAGCGGGTCCCCGTCGGGCGGGCCGGCAGTTGCACCTGCGGGAAATTCACCGCGCCCATGGTGGAGCCGGCGTCCGAGTAGTCCACGAGCTTGCGCGCGACTTCGGCGCCGATGCGCTCCTGCGCCTCCTCGGTGGAACCGCCGATGTGCGGCGTCAGGATCACGTTGTCGAGGCCCTGGAGGGGTGAGACGAAGCGCTCGTTGTTGGAGCCCGGCTCCACCGGGAACACGTCCACCGCCGCGCCGCGCAGGCGGCCGTCCTTCAGCGCCTCGGCGAGGGCGTCGAGGTCCACCACCGTGCCGCGGCTGTTGTTGATGAGGTAGGCGCCCGGCTTCATGGCGGCGATCTCGGCGCGTCCGATCATGCCGTGGGTCGCCGCCGTCTCGGGCACGTGCAGGCTCACGATATCGCTCTGGGCGAGCAAAGCGTTGAGGGTGGCCACCGGCTCGGCCTGGCCGTGGCGCAGCTTGTCGGTGTGATCGTAGAAGATCACCTTGAGGCCCATGGCCTCGGCGAGGATGGAGAGCTGCGAGCCGATATTGCCGTAGCCGACGATGCCGAGCGTCTTGCCGCGCACCTCCACGCTGTTGGTGGCCGACTTGTCCCAGCGGCCCTCATGCGCGGCGTGGGAGCGGGTGGGGATGCGGCGCAGCAGCATCACGATCTCGCCGATCACCAGTTCGGCGACGCTGCGGGTGTTGGAGAAAGGCGCGTTGAAGACCGGCACGCCGTGCACGCGGGAGGCGTCGAGGTCCACCTGGTTGGTGCCGACGCTGAAGCAGCCGATGGCGATCAGCCGGTCCGCCGCCTCCAGCACCTCGGGCGTGATCTGCGTGCGCGAGCGGATGCCGAGGATGTGGACACCCTTGATGGCTTCCTTCAGCGCCTCGCCGTCGAGCGCCTTGGGCAGGCGGACGAGGTTGGTGTAGCCGGCAACGGTCAGCAGCTCCACCGCGCTGTCGTTCACGCCTTCGAGGAGCAGCACCTTGATCTTGTCCTTGGACAGGGAGAGGTGCGGCGTGGGAGATGGGCTGTCGTGCACGATCGCGGCGTCCTTCAGCAATGGATGAGGCCTGGGCCGACGACCGCGTAACAGGACGCGCGGCGCAGCTCAATGCTGCCGGCAATTTCGGCAGCGATCCTCAGGGTTGGCGGATATTTAGCGCTTTTTGCCGCGGGCCGGTGCCCCCCGTCGCTGCGACACTTCGGCCTTGCGCCCCGCGGACACCGCCCCTGCGGGGCCCTTCGCCCTGCGCGGCTCCGGGGCCGCCGGACGGCATGACAGGAGCGCGAACCGCCTGTTGCGACCCGTTGCGGCCGGATAAATTGGCTGAACCGTCAACGGCTTGGCGGAATGAAATGGCGGAGACGGAGTCCGAACTACCTTGTAGTCTGGACGGGTCAGATCATGGCATCAACCCATTGCGGATATGGTCTTCTCCGAGGTGACCAAGCCTTGACGGTTCACTAAGTGTCTGGAAATGTCAGTTGCGCGCTGGGGCAGATGCTAGGGCAGCGCTGGGGCAGGCATGGGACGCGAAACCAAGAGGCTGACCGCGCGGACGGTTGCGGCGCTCACGAAGCCGGGCCGGCATGCGGATGGCGGCAACCTCTATCTGTCCATCTCGGCGAACGGCGGAAGGCGGTGGATCTTCCTCTACCGGTGGGACGGGCGGCAGCTTGAGATGGGGCTGGGCTCGGCCCGCGACGTGTCGCTGGCCCGCGCCCGTGAGCTGGCGGATGCGGCACGCGCCCAGCTCGCCGAGGGCATCAGCCCGCTTTCCATCCGGCGCAGCGAACAAGTCATCCCCACCTTCGGCGAGGCGGCCGATGCCCTAGTGGATGACATCGCTTCCGGCTTCCGGAATGAAAAGCATATCGAGCAATGGCGCATGACGCTGAAGGACTATGCGGCGGCGCTCCGGGGCAAGTCGGTTGCGGACATCTCCACCGAGGACGTACTCGCGGTTCTGAAGCCGCTCTGGCAGACGAAGCAGGAGACGGCTTCCCGCCTTCGCGGTCGCATCGAACGGGTGCTGGACGCAGCGAAGGCGAAAGGCTTGCGCTCCGGCGAAAACCCGGCCCGCTGGCGCGGTCATCTCGACGCCCTTCTGCCCAAGCGTCAGAAGCTCCAGCGCGGTCACCATGCGGCCATGCCCTATTCGGACGTGCCCGCTTTCGTGAAGCGCCTGCAGGCCCTCTCCGGCTCCACGTCGCTCGCCCTTGAATTCCTGATCCTGGCGGCCGCACGTACCGGCGAGGTCCGCGGCGCAACGTGGGCCGAAATCGACCTTGAAGCCAATGTGTGGACCGTGCCGGCGGCGCGCATGAAGGCCGGAAAGGTCCACCGCGTGCCCCTCACCGGCGCAGCGCTGGACGTTCTCGAACGGGCGAAGGCCCTCCAGCCGAGGCCGGAGGGCACCGCGTTCCTTTTCCCCGGCGGGAAGCCAGGCAAGCCGTTGTCGGTGATGGCGCTGGATATGCAGATGCGCCGCCTCAAGTCGGAGGTGACGGTTCACGGCTTCCGCAGCTCCTTTCGCGATTGGGCCGGCGAAGAGACGGCATTTCCTCGCGAGGTAGCCGAGGCTGCATTGGCGCATACGGTGGGCGACGCGACCGAGCGCGCCTATCGCCGGGCTGACGCGCTTGAGAAGCGCCGGAAGCTGATGGACGCTTGGGCGTCGTTCGTGGGCGGTGGAGATGGCGCCAACGTGGTACCAGGCGCAGGGATAGAAATTGCCCTGTCCAATCTGGACGGGGCATCGTGAAGCGTGGGGCTAGGCCGGCCAGCCGAAAGCCGAGAGCGCACCCTCGGTGCCCCACGCGCCATCTGGTGCGGAGGCGGTGCGCGCTGTGGACAATCGAGAGCACGGAACAGATCAGCAGGCGGATGCCGGCAATCCGCAGGGCGGGGAATGGCTGTCGATTCCCGAGGCCATTGGCTGGATCCTTTTCCATGACCTCGAAGAGGCACGAAAATGCTCGGGCAAGTCGTCTAGTTGGCTGTCGTTGACCTATGCTTTTGCGAAGAGAGGCGTTGATGGGCCTGCCCCGGTGATGTCTCTGGAAAAAGCAGAGGCCGGTCTTTTAAAGGCCCTGCAGGAAGACCGGGTCCTGGCCGAGGCTGAACGGGATGGCGGCAGGCGGTCGATGATCCCGCCTCGGGTATGGAAGCTGGTGAAATTCTCCGAAGCCCCCGACCCATGGTGCGCGAGAAGTCAGGACGGGAAGACGCTGCTGCGCCAGATCCTCGTGAGCGCCGACATGCTGGTGAAGGCCTTCGCCAAGGGGTCCGAGCCATCTGGCGACGGGCGAGGGGTCGGGGCACCCCCGAGTGAAGCACCGACCACAGGCGATGATGAGGTGGGGGCCGAAGGCCAGAGCGCGCTCGCCCTGAGGCCGGGCAAGCGGGGCAGGCCAGTCGTCCACGACTGGCCGCCCTTCTATGCCGAGGTGAGGCGGTTTTCCGCGGAAGGGGGCGGGCAACTCATCCAGGCCGATGTTGAAAAGCACATGGGCGAATGGTGCGACGAGAAAATCTCAGGAAGCGCGATCCGGGAGCACGTCAAATTGGCCCTCGCCGGCAACAAGCCTCCCGTCTCTGGAAAGTGACGCGTGGCGGCCGGCGGACGAGGCCAGACCTCAGGACTACGAGCACCCGCCGCGCCATATCCGGGCGACCTGGAGATGGCTCCTCAAAAATCGTGTTCCGCAGGTACCCCCTGCTACACTTGCTACGTTTGCTACGGTTTGAGGTAGCGCGGTATTGAGCGTAGCAACTGTAACAAGTATAGCAGGGGGCAGCGCAGCAGCTACAACGTTAACAAGCTGCGCCGCTTAATCTTGCCGGGGCAGAACCTATGGCTTCTGCGCAGTGCGATCGACAATCTCGAAGACCCACTCGCGAAGGCGCTCAGGCTAACGCACCTTAAAAGATTGGTCCGTAGTTGCTATTTTAGCCACTGGCCTTGAGGGGCGTCGCATTTATCGCCTTTGCAGGAAATAAGACGCTTATACCCTGTATTGCATTTATCTCTATATTGCTCAAAATGATCTGATTTCACGGCAGCAATATCTATTTTCAAGTCAACCCACGATCTGCCTTCATGGGATTTACGACGAGGGGTCCAAGTATAAACGCTAGCTCCGCCGGGTTCGCCGCCAACTCCCACGACTGAAGCTCTTTTTCCGGACCGCGGAACGATTGAAGTTAAATTAAATCGTGCGGCGCAGAAAACATACCCTGAAGGCATGTGAATAGACTGGTATGACTCTTCGCCTTTTCTTAAAAATGTCGATTGCGAGCCAAGTCCTCCTAGCCCGCCAACCACCCATAGAGGCGCCCCAAAATATACCATGGCAAATAACACGAGGGGCCCGGAGACCGGATTTGCAATACCATCACCTACTTCATCAAAAATAGTCGCTGGGCTCTGAACTGGATTGATTCTTTTCTGAAATAAAATTATATCGCTGGTGCTTTGTGCTATCGATGGCGAGCTATTTGCAGCGAAAATAAATGATATTGCCGTTAAGATCGTAGCGACTTTCCTCATGCCCCACCCCTCTCGAGCTATCAGGATCCGACAGCCAAGTTTAACACGGAGCAGAAGACACGTGTAGCCACTCCGGTGCTTAGAACGCCTAACAAAACCCTCTGACGGTTTGATGATACCAGCATCAGGCGCACGCTTGCAGAACTGCTCTATGAGTTGCGAGGGCTGCGCGACGGCGTTTCTCCCCCGAAAGCCAATGCACTTGATGTGCAGGCCGCCCGTGAGGCTATTGCCAAAACCCCCGGATAGACCGGCCCCCTCTATTTTCTGTCCCTTAGCCGCACCCCAGGCCCGTTGCCGTTCTGCTCGATGAATAGAACGCCGGCAGCTTCCAGGGGGGCACGGATGGCACGCTGATCGCGCTCGGCGTCCCGTAGAAGTCGCCTCGCGCCATTGTGCGCAAGGTCCGAACAGCAGATCACCGCGAGCCTCAACCCTTGCTCTGGCAGGACGGTGCGCCGCCGCTCGTCATAAATCCGACGCTGCTCGCCGCGCGAAATGCCGGCGGCGGTAATCCGGCGGTCAAAGAACGGCACCGGCTCATCATGCTGGCGCTCGTGATATTCCACCACAAGGCCAAGCTCGGGATAGAAGGCATCCACCGGCAGGCGGACGCACCTACCGCTCCGACCCGGATCGCCCAGGAGGAACGGGAAGCGCCATTGTCGCTGCGCCTTCAATCCGAGGATGCGGTCGCACAGGCCGATCACATAGGCTTCGTCGCTGTCGCGTCGCGATGCCATGGGCTCAATCCGCCTTGCGCAGCCTGACGCCTGGCTGTCCATGGTTCAGGAACTCGACGCCGACTCCCTCGAGGGCGATCTGTACCTTGCGAACCGTCACGGCGCCGCTTGTGATTGGCTCGGCACCCCGTGCCTCCATGTTTCGGATCGTGTTGATGCTCACCCCCGACTTTTCGGCGAGCCATTTCTGCTCGACGCCCGCTAGGGCGCGCGCGGCGCGAAGCTGATTTCCGATGCTCAAGGTCATGTTAGGTGTGATACCTAACTTTCTGGTTGACAGCAACATGGGATAAGCGTTTAGGTACTAACGCCAGATTAATGGCGTTGGCACCCAATCGAAGGCGCCCACCATGCCCAACCTCTCCCAGATCATGCGCCGCGCCTGGTCGCTCCTGCGGCAGTCCATGGCGCCCTATAGCCGGCCCACCTTCGCGAACCACCTGCGGCAGGCATGGGAAGAGGCCCGCAACGCCCCGGTGACGCCGTGGGAGGTGTTGCAGCGCTACGTGTCGGTGCCGCGCGGCTCCCACCGCGCCGAGGTCATCCGCCGTGCGGAATGCGCCCTGAATGCCGCCCGCATCACGGCGGCGAGCTATCGGAACGCACCCGAGCCCCGCGACGCCTACGCCGCCCGCAAGCGCAGCGCCGACCTCCAGAGGCTCAACGCCCTCGAATTGATCGTGCGCGATGAGAAGGCCGCCGCCGGCATCGCGGCCACCTACTCTGCCAAGCGCGACGGCGATGGCTTCGCTCTGAAGCGCAACGGTGTCCAGTTTGGACGCCTCACCGGGCCGGCCGGCGCGCTCACCTTCACCACCGACGACGCCGCCCTCGCCGAGCGGGCGCGCACCGCCTTCGCATCGTGGGAGGACTTCCCCGCCGCGCTCGCCAAGGTGCGCGCCGCCGACGAAACCCTTCGCCTGTCCCGCATCGCCTGATCCCGCCACCAGCAGGAGGAACGTCTATGCCGCTTCCCATCTGGCGCCAGTGCCCGGACCTGATGGTCCGCCTCACGACGGCGCAGAACCACCCGGCCAACGCCCGCATCGACATCATGACCTTCGCCGGCATGTGCGACAGCCGCGATGAGCTGGAGCGCCACGTGGAGCGCTACGAGCGCGCCGCCGCCGAGTTCGTTCCGCCCCAGCGCAACTGCCGCAAGGCCGCCTGACCGTCGGGGCGGCGGCTCCGCCCCTCTGACCTCTTCCAACACCACCGGAGAACACCAATGCCGAAGCCCACCGCGGCGGCAAACGCCGCCCCTATGCCTGAACCCACCCGCCGGGCCTTCCTCAAAGCCGGCGGCGCCCTCGGAACTGTCGCCGCGCTCGCGGTGCCGGTGGCCGTCCTCCCGAAGGCGGAAGCCGCAGAGCAGGCCGATGCCGCGCTCCTCGCCATGGGCCGCGAGCTTGAAACCCTGTGGGAACGCGAGCGCGGGCTTGCCGCCGAAGGCAAGCGCCTCGACGCGCTGACTGAGCAGACGCGCCCCGCGCCGGAGCCGAAATTGCTCGCCTACCAGCGAGGCGGCAAGCGCCTTCTCGAGGAGAAGGGCGGCCGCTTTTGGGTTAACTATCACCTGTACGACTGGTTGCGCGCTTACGGCGCGACATGGAATTCGCCGACCCTTCAGCAGCAGTCCGAGGTGGCGCAAGTGCTCGCGGCCCTGGAGCGGTGGGACACCGCAGGCCGCGAAACTGAGCGGGCAATCGGCGAGACAGCATGCGATGAAGAACACGACCGTGTGACAGACGCGATCAGCGCGCTTTGCGACCGGATCGTCGCCGAACCGGCGCGGACGCCGGCCGGCTTGGCTGTGAAGCTGCGTGCGCTGGACTGGTGCTATCCCGACAGCTCCCATGCAGCCGCGATCAAGGAGCAGATTGATGATGAAGACGAGGTGACGAGCGTCCGGCTGACGGCCAGCGTTCTTGCCGACACCCTTCGCCTCCTCGGCCAGGGAGGCGCTCATGTCTGAGCCCAGCCCCACCCGTCGTGCCTTGCTGAAAGGCGCTGCCATCACCGGCGCCGCTCTGCTAACTATGCCCGGTGCCGGTTCTACCCTGGAGCCCGATCCTGTCTTCGCCGCCATCGCGGCTCATCAGGAGGTCATTGCCGGCCTGAAAGTCGCCCTGGACCGCTTCACCATCCACGAGCTGGCCGGCGGCAAGTACGATGCTCCAGAAATCGAAGCCGCCGTTGGTGCCGCGCACGACCGTGACTTCGCCGGCCTCTGGGGCGTGATCGATACCGTCCCGACCACCGCCGCCGGTGTCGCTGCATATATCGATCACCTGACCGGCAAGGATTGCTTCGGCGGGGTGATGATCGAAGAGGCAGAGTTCCAGGGCATCATGACGACCCTGCGTGCCTTCGCCGCGAAGGGAGCCGCAGCATGACCCGCCGCACCTCTGCCGGCCGTCCCGCTCCGAAGGCCCGCACCATCCCTTTCGAGCACCAGCCCGAGCTGCGCGCCCTGATGATGTTCCCGACGCTGCCGCCGGGCCACATGACGTTTCCCGTCCCGGATGACGCCTTCTATCCGCACCTGCGCCGCGGCGAGTTCGCCGTGGTCGATCTTGCGGACCATCAACCGGCCGAGGGCGAGCTGTTCCTGATTTCCTTCACCGACCCGCGGGTGGAGAGCGGGCTGGCCTTTGATCTGTGCCTGATGCGAAGCCGGCCGAGCTACTACCGACCGGACCGTGGCTGGCTCTCCCTGTCTCTTCCACGCGAAGAGGGGTACGAGCCGGCGCCCATGTGGTCCGCGTGCTTCTGGATTCCGCCGGAGGATCCGGCCGAGTACGCCGCCGTGCTGCGCTCCGGGCACATCGGCACCAGCGAAGGCCCCTTCACCACGGAACACGCCGCCGAGAAGCTGGTGGGGCGCGTCGTGGGGGTGTGGGTGCCGGGGGCGGAACAGCGCGGCAAACCCAGTGGAATCAACGGCTCTGCGAAGGTTTCTAAAAGGCCGGCAAAAGGCTTCTAATTCCGCTCTCGAATTACAGACCAATTGCAATCCTTTTACCGGCCGACAGGGCAGAAAAACTAAGTCATCGTCATGGCAAGTCAGGTCGCTTCCACAAGAGCACTGGCGGTCATGAGCGAGGATCAAATGCACAACGTCGCCCATACCGATGGAGAACGCGGGAAGGCTTCCGCGGCAGAGGTCAATACCAAGGAATATGACGCGCTCGGCCCGAAGAGCGTCGCGAAGCGGGTGGGCGTCAGCCTCAGCACTGTGAATCGGGCCATCCGCGACGGCAAGCTGAAGGCGAAGAAGTACGGCCGGCGCACCCTCGTCCTGCGCACCGACCTCGATGCCTGGCTGCACAGCCTGCCTGCCGCCTGAAAACGCGAACACCCGACGCTTGCTGAAGGCGCCGGGTGCGGAATGTCGCGTCGAAATCCATTCCCGCCAAGGAAGAATTCTATGTCCACTTCTATACCATGCGCCCGCCGTACGGGCAAGCGCCCGCCGCCCACCAGCAGCGCGAAGCCGGCCAGTGCCATCCCGTCTCCCCTTCACCTAATCGCCCATCGCCTCGCATCGAACCTTGGTATTCCGTTCAGCGTCGCCTTGGCTCACGCGCAGGCCGCTGGCCTTGGTCGCGAGGTGCAGTGATGGCAGCTCGCATCTCCAATCCCGGTCGCGTTCGCCGCGTTGTCACCCCCCATCCGGGTGGGTGGATCCAGATCAAGGAAGAGCGCCAGCACCGCTACCGCATCTATGTGATCCCCGACAGCCTCACGCATTTCCAGTGCCTTGTGGTGGACCACGAGCGAGATAGCGGCGGCTGGTTGGAAGATGAGCACGCGAGCTTCGGCGGGGCGTTGACGACGGCGCTGCGGATCAATCGCGATCCCCAGCACCAGGCCTTCGGCGCTCCGATCATCACCGAGATGGGCGACGGGGGTGTCTCGTGAGCCGCATCGCCTTCCTTCCGGTTCGCGCAATCCGCTCCGCTCGCCGCGCCTTCATCGGCGCGTCGGTCACGGTGGTGATGGAGGAGGACGGCTGGTCCGTCCTCCAGCGCCGCGGCACCTACCCGGTGAGCCGCACCTATTTCCCGACGAAGGATGAGGCCGTTGCCCTCGCCGGCCGCCTCTACTCCGCCGAATACCCACCGCCCGCCGAAATCCTGGATGTCATCTGCGCCGCAGATGGCAATGGAGCCGCAGAATGATCGACCCCAAGGCCTTGGCTCACGCCCTCGGGGGCGAGGCGCGCGGCAATCATGTTGTCGCCCCCGGTCCGGGTCACTCCCGCAAGGACCGCTCGCTTTCCGTCATGGTGGATTCCACTGCCCCGGACGGCTTCGTCGTGAACAGCTTTGCGGGAGACGACTTCCGCGAAGCGCGCGATTACGTGAAGGGGCGCGCCGGCTTCGGCGATGGCAGCTTCGTGCCGACGCCACGAGAGCACCACCAGCCGGTGGAGAGCTGGCGCCCCATCGTTCCGGTCCCGGAGGATGCGCCGGAATTGACCCCGGAGATGATCGAGCGCGGGTGTCCGGTTGGCTATCGCCCCAGCGGCGCCTGGCAATATGTCGATGCCAGCGGCGCCCTGCACTTCCTTGTGGCGCGCTTCGACGCGGAAGGCGGGGGGAAAGAAATTCGCCCCTTCGCCCTGTGCGAAGGACCGGGCGGACGGAGCGAGTGGCGCAACAAGGCCGTGCCTGAAAACCGCATCCTCTACGGCCTGCCCGCTCTCGCCGCCCGCCCGGCCGCCCCGGTGCTGGTGGTGGAAGGCGAGCGGACTGCCGACAGGGCGGCACAGCAGCTCGCCGACTATGTGGTGGTCACCTCCGCCGGTGGATCGCAGGCCGCGGCCAGGTCGGACTGGAGCCCGCTCGCCGGGCGCAGCGTCACCATCTGGCCGGATAATGACGAAGCCGGCGCAGCCTATGCGCAGGCCGTGGCCGACCTCGCCGCCGATGCCGGCGCCGCGAGCGTGCGCATTGTGGCGCTTCCGGCCGGGCTGCCGCCCAAATGGGACCTTGCGGACCCTATCCCCGCCGGCATGCCGTGGGCGCACATCGAAGCCGCATTGAAGGGGGCCAAGCCGGCGCCGAAGGATAGTCCGCTTCCTCTGTTCCCGCCGCTCGCAGCGCCCGAGCTCTATCCCATGGACGCCCTCGGGCCGCTGGCGGAGGCGGCCCGCGCTATCGCCCGCAAGGTGCAGGTGCCCGATGCCATCGCCGCACAGTCGGTTCTCGCCGCCGCCAGCCTCGCCGTGCAGGCGCATTGCGATGTTCGCTTGCCCTTCGGCCAGGTGCGCCCGCTCTCCTGCGACTTCGTCACCGTAGCCGCCTCCGGCGATCGGAAAACCTCCGCGGACAATGAGGCCCTGTGGCCGGTGTACCGGCATGAAAGCAACCTGCGCGAAACGCACATCGCGGCGATGGAGCAATACCGGATCGACCACACGGCATGGAGCGCCGAGAAGCGGCATATCGAGACGAACAAGAAGCTGGCCCATGCGGACCGCAAGCATGCGCTTTCCATGCTCGGCGCCGAGCCGGAGCGCCCCCTTGCCCCCTTCATCGTCACCGGGGACCTGACGCCGGACGGGCTGACGAAGAACTGGCCGTGGGCGCATGCGGCGCTCGGGGTGTTCACGGCGGAAGGCGGGGTGTTCACCGGGTCGCACGGCATGTCGGAAGACAACCGGCTGCGCACGGCCGCCATGCTGTCCGAGCTGTGGGACGGCAAGCCGGTGAAGCGCATCCGGGCCGGCGACGGCGTTTCCATCCTGCCCGGTCGGCGGCTGGCGCTCCACGTCATGGTGCAACCCCACGCTGCCGCCACCTTCCTTGCCGATCCGGTGCTGCGCGACCAGGGGCTTCTGTCGCGGGTGCTGGTGGCGGCTCCGGCCAGCATTGCCGGCACCCGCCTTTATCGCGAGACGGCCCCCGAGGATGACGCCGCCATCCGCAGCTATGGCGCCCGCATCCTCACCATTCTGGAGAAGCGGCCGCCGCTCGCCGATGGCACGCGCAACGAGCTGACGCCGGCCACGCTGGAGATATCCGCCGAGGCCGCCACCCGGTGGCGCCAGTTCTTCAACCATGTCGAACAGGCGCTGCGGGGTGATGACGAATTCCGCGGCATCCAGGACTTCGCCGCGAAGGCGGCGGAGCACGCGGCCAGGATTGCCGGGGTGCTCACGGCCTATGCGAACCTTGATGCCGAGGAAATCGGTCCGGAGGCAATGGATTGCGCCATTGGCCTGATGGACTTCTATGTCGGGGAAGCGCTGAGGCTTCACGCGGCGGGGCGCACGAACCCCGACCTGCTGATGGCGCAGCGCCTGCTGGACTGGATGCGGGCGGATGGCGCGGAGCGGGAACCGATGGCGTTTCGGTACATCCTGCAACATGGCCCCGGCCCGATCCGGACCAAGGAAACTTTGGAGCGCATTGTCTCCATTCTGATGAAGCACGGATGGGTGCGGGAGACATCCAGCCGGCCCCGCATGCTCATCGCAGTGGGGGAGGCGTAAGCCATGGGATGGGCTCCATTCAAATGCGCGAAAACGCGGGTGCCCCCTGCTACAGTTGCTACAGTTGCTACACTCAATACTGAAATACCTCAAACCGTAGCAAACGTAGCAAACGTAGCAGGGGGTACCTGCGGAAACGTAAAATTCCCGGTGCCTCTCGATGAGGTTGCCGCCCTGCATGCGCGGACGGTTGCGCGCCTGATGAACGCGGCGGGACTGGCCCACGCGGAAGCCGAGCGTCGTGCCGTGGCGATGGTCGCGGCCGCGCTCAGGAACGACCCCCGGCTGGTGCCGCACCAGAACGACCCGCTGAAATGCCTCGTGTGCGGCGGGACGGGCCGCGAGGGTCCACCCCTTCTTCCCATCCTCACCCCAAAACAATGGGTCAACCTGTGGCTTTGCCGTAGCGCGTGTCACGCGACCTTCCGGCAGCAGCAGGCAGCACGTGTCGCGGAGCTGATGCGCTCGGCGCTTCCCGCCTCCACCACCATTGCGAGGCCCTGATGGCGACGCTCGATATCGAGAAGCTCCGCAAGGTCCGCGGCCTGATGACCGGTGGCGCGACCGAGGGCGAACGGGCTGCCGCCCGCTCCCGCGCCCAGGCCATCGCCAAGGCCGCCGGCATGACGCTGGAAGTCGCGCTCTCCAAGTTGGACACGCCGGCACAGCCGAAGCCCCGGAGCTTCTTCGACGGCTTCGACGAATGGATGGAAGCGAAGGAGCCCGGCTACAAGGCGCGGGAGGCGGCCAAGCGGGCGGAGCGGAATGCCCGCGATGCGCGGCGCCGCGCTGAAGTGCTGGCCGTCTATGGCTCGGAAGCCGCCCTGTTCGCCCGCACCGAGCGCGAGGCGCTGCTGGACGCCGCCATCGCGCCGTTAGCGACCTGGGATCACTGGACCGACGATACCGGCACGGTGCACCGCTTTGCCAAAACCCTGGACGGCGTGGCCAGCGACTTCTGGAACGCGAAGGGCATCACGCCGGCAATCCGCGCGGCAGTCATGGGCGCCTATCCGTGGCCCATTACGCTCGTCGAAGCCCTCGCCGAGGTGAAGGAATGGGATCAGCTTCGGTGGGATCGCGGACTGTTCTGCAGGTCCGGCGAATGGAACCCCTACCGCGAAGTGAATTGCCGCGTCACGCTGCTCGAAGACGAGCTGGAGACTGGCAGGCCGGCGGCGACATGGGACGATGTGCAGGCTCGGTTCGACTGGAAGCGGTATGTCTACGAGCGGACCTATGTCGATCCCACCCAACGCGAGGAGCCGTTCCTCGAGCGGCTGGAAGCCGACTTCGCCTTCCTGCGGGCAAATGCTCAGGTGCCGCCCGCCGGGCCGGAAAGCAACGCCGCCAACGGTTCTCAGGCCGCTTCCGTTCCGCAGCCCGCTATTCGCCGCACCAACGCGGACAAGAGGGCCGACGTGCTCGCCTGGCTGCGGGAGTATCCCGAGCTTTCCGACCGGGAGATTGCCCGGCGGGCCGGGGTGTCGCCGCAGACGGTGAACACCCATCGGCGGCAGGCTTCTGCGGCGGCTTCCAAAGCCAACAAATGTGAACATTCGGGATCGGTCGGATGAGAACAAATGAGAACATCCCACCGTCATCCCATGATGACAGCAAATGACAGGTTCGCGGCCCGTATTTCGCGAGCTGCGACCATGACAAATGATGACATCTGCCACCTTGGAGAATCCACGATGCAGGGCACCCGCATTTCACTTTTCGCCACGCTCCTGCGCACAGTCGCGGACTGGGCCAGCATCCGCCATGGGACGCCGAAGCCTTCAGCCCGCGCCGAGCGCCGGCGCCGTGCCAGGCAGCGGTTGAAGAACCGCGCGGCGCTGGCCGACCTGTATCAGGCCGCCGCCCTGGACCTCGGCGCGCAGGTGGAGGGACTGCGCCAGATGGTGGACGAGTTGAACACCGAGCGGCACGGCATGATCCGGCGGGCGGATAGCCTCGAAGGGGCGGTGAACGACCTGCTGCAGCGAAACGTCGACCTGATGGGGCTGTGCGCGACGCACCAGCACCAGGCCGAGCACTGGCGCCGGATGGTGGAGGCTGAAGATGGGCCTTCGAATAAACAATTCGGAAATATTCTGCAATGAACCGTCTAGACGTGTCCTGACATCTATTTGAAATGCAGTCATCCATATCAGATTTCGTGTCTCCGTAGTACAATAAAGCAATCGGAGGCCAACATGGCGACGCGAAACACTGAAGTTTTCAATTTACGCTGCTCTGGCGAGTTCATGGCGGCCATCACCGAGGCGGCCGCTCGCAAGAACCTGACGCAAAGCGAATTCGCCCGCCGCGCCATCGCCCAGCACATCGAGCGTACCGGCGTGAAGCCGCCGCAGGCTCCCCGTACCCGAAAGAGCAGGTGACCAGATGAACCAGCCCGAGGCCCCGGACCCGATGCAGACTGCGCTGACGCAGCAGGCCATGAACACCAGCACGGCCAATCAGCAGCAGGCCACCAACATGGTCAACCAGTCCACGCCGGACTACAGCCTCACCTACGACCAGACCGGGACGCGGACCTATGTGGACGGCTTCGGCCGGACGCAGACCGTGCCCGAGTACACGGCCACGCAGAAGCTCTCCGACGTGAACCAGGGCATCTACGATTCCTCCAAGCAGGCGCAGGGCAACATGGCATCGACGGCATCGATGCTGTCGGCGAATGCCCAGTCCGCCCTGAGCAATCCCTTCAAGCTCGGGAATGAGGAGACCGAGGCCCGGCTTTACGAGCTGGGCTCCAAGCGCCTTGACCCCCAGTTCGCGCAGAACGAAGAAGCGCTGCGCGCGCGGCTGGCGAACTCCGGAATTCAGGCGGGCTCCGACGCCTGGAACCGCGAGATGGCGAGCTTCAGCCAGGGTCGGAACGACGCCTACAACTCGCTTCTGCTTAATGGCCGGCAGCTCGCGGACCAGGAACTCTCGACCGAGCGCAACAGCTCCCTCAACGAGCTGAACGCCCTGCTCACCGGCTCGCAGATCGCAGCCCCGAACTATGTGAACACCCCGCAGACGCAGGTGGCTGGCGTGGATTACGCTGGCCAGGTGCAGAACCAGTACAATCAGCAGGTTGCTTCGAACAATGCCATGATGGGCGGCCTATTCGGGCTGGGCGGCGACATCCTTGGCGCCGGCGTCACGAAGTATTCCGATCCTCGGCTGAAGCGCGATGTTCGCCGTGTCGGCACCCTCGGCAACGGCCTGCCCGTCTACGCCTACCGCTATGTGTGGGGCGGGCCGGTTGAGATCGGCGTCATGGCCGATGAGGTCGAAGCTGTTCGTCCGGACGCGGTTCACGAGGTCGGCGGCTTCAAGGCCGTGGATTATGCCAAGGCGGTGGAGGCCTGACGATGGCGCTTTCTCAAACTCCTGAGCCATTCGTCTGGGGATCGGGTGGCGCGCAGCTCACTCCGGAGGAAATCGCCCGGCGCCGCGAGATTGCCGATGCCCTCATGGCGCAGGGGAGCGATTATTCTCCGGTTCAGCATTGGGCGCAGGGGGTGGCGCGGCTCGGAAAGGCCGTTCGTGGAGGTCTGGAACGTCGCGACACGAACGAGGCGGAGCGCACGGCCCGCGCTGCGGCGCAGGAGAAGTGGCAACCCATCGTGGACGCGCTCACTGGCGCGCCGGCCGCTGCTTCTCCTCCGTCAGCCGGCGCGGCTCCAGCAACGGCTGCACCGGCTTCGACGCCCCCGGCGCAGGCCGCCCCTACGCCGCCGACCGGCCCCTCTCCCGGCGTGCGCAGGGTGGCCGATGCCATGACGCAGGTGGCATCCCTCGACCCAGGCTCCGGAGCGCCGGCCCCGGCAGTACAGTCACCAAACCAGCCCGCAGCCGGTACCATTCCGGGCCTTGCAGAGGCGCGCTCCCGTTATGCTCAAGAACTGCAAGACCCCGCCGTCGCGGCCCGCCTCGCGGCGTTCACGCATGCCGAGGTGGGAAGCCAGGGGCCGCAGGCGCAGCAGGCTTTCATGGAAAGCATGTTGAACCGCGCCGCCGCGCGCAACCAGACCCTCGCCGAGACCATGTCCGGGAGCTATTTCCCAGCCATCACGCATCAGCGCGTGGCGCAGTTCTCGACTGATCCCCAGATCACCGGCCGCTATGGCGATATGGTGAAAACCGTTCTTGGCGGGTCCAACGTCGGGCAATACGCCACGGGCAACGCCTCCGGCTCGGTGGGCTTCAACTCCGGTCCGCAGGTCGCGGCCTACGGCGGCGAGCGCTTCGGCATCGAGGGGCCTGACCAAGCGTGGGCGAGCCGTCTTCAGGGTGGCGCCCAGCCGGCGGCCGCTCCGGTGCAGGTGGCGAGCGCAGACCCCACCTTCATGCCGCCCTCTGGCGCGCCCATCGTGCCCGTGCCGGGCGCCGATCCGCTCCCGGCGCGCCCGACGCCCGGCATGCAGCAGGTTGCTCAGGCCATGGCTGCACAGCCGGCGCCGCAGCCCTCTCCCGGTGCGGCGAACCTCATGCGCAGCGTGCCTCTTCCGGTCCTCATGGAGGCGGTGGGAAACCCGTGGCTCCCCCCCGGCCAGCGCGCGGTGGCACAGGCGCTTCTTCAGCAGCAGCTTGCGGCGCAGAAGCAGGCCGCCGAGCCTTTCACCCTCGGGCAGGGGCAGGTGCGCTATGACGGCACCGGGAATGTGGTTGCTCGCGGCCCTGACAAGCGCCCGGAAGGGGCTGGCGAATACGGCCTCAACCCGGTGTGGGGCGTCGATGCCCAGGGCAACCCTGCCATCATCCAACTCGGGAAGGACGGCTCGCCGATCCAGCCCAAGCTCCCGGCGGGCGTGAGTATCGCCAAGGATCCGATCAAGATCGATGCGGGAACCCATTACGTGTTTCTGGATCCGCAGACGCGCCAGCCCATCACGACTGTCCAGAAGAACGTGGCCGGCGCCGCGGCGGCTCAGGAGGTTGGAAAGGCGGCGGGCCAGGCGCAAGCCCAGTTGCCCGGAGCCGAAGGGATGGCAGCGCAGATCGGCCAGCACATCGACGCACTGGCGAATGATCCCAAGCTGCCGGACATGCTCGGCCCCTTGGCGTCCCGCATGCCCAACCTCACCGCCGACGCTGCCCGCGTGCAGGCCAAGATGGATCAGCTTCGCGGCGGGGTGTTCCTCCAGGGTTATGGGATGCTGAAGGGCGGTGGCGCCATCACGGAAGTGGAAGGGCTGAAGGCCGAACAGGCCATGGCCCGCCTCAGCGCCGCGCAGAGTGTGGACGACTACAAGGCGGCGCTCGGCGAGTTCAAAGACGCGCTCATCACCGGCCTTGCCAAGCTCCGGGCGCAGGGAGCCATGGTGCCGGGCGTCGGGCAGGGATTCGGTGCACCGGGCGGAGCCCCTCCGGCGGCTGCGCCTTCGCTTCAGCCGAACAACGCTCCTGGCGGTGGCCCGAGCAATCCCTCGATGGGGGCGCCTCAAGGGGCGAGCGGGGTCGGCGATCCACTCGCGCAAGCAAGAGACGCCATCTCGCGTGGCGCGCCGCGTGATGCGGTGATCCAGCGTCTTCGGCAAAACGGCATCGATCCGGCGGGGCTTTGACCATGGGCATGTTCGACGATCTGATTCCCGCGCAGCCACAGCAGGCCGGCGCTGGCCTGTTCGATGACCTGATCCCGAGCCGGCCGCAGCAGCCGGCCCAGCCCGCCCCCGGCGGCCTCTGGAACAACGCCACGGCCGGCCTCAACGACGCCATCTATTCGACCCTCGGCGCGCCGGTAGATGCCGCGACGTGGCTCACCAACAAGGGCGTGCAGGGCATCAACGCCGTGACCGGCGCCGAGCTGCCGCAGGCGCGCAGCAACCTTCCCGGCTCCAGCCGGTGGCTGGCCGGTGCCGGTGAGGCGGCGGGCGTGAACGATCCCGCCAAGGTGCAGGCCACCAGCACCGAGGAGAAGCTGGCCCGCGCGGCCGGCGCTGGTGTCGGCGGCATGATCGCCCCGGAGGCCGCCTTGGGCACGCTGAACCGGGCCGGCGTCGTGGGCGAAGGCGCCATGAACATGCTCGGCTCCATCTTCGGCCGTTCTGCCTCCGTGGGCGATGTCGCCACCAATGCGGCAGTGGGCGCCGCGGCGGGTGTCGGTGGCCAAATGGCCGGCCAGGTGGTGCCCGAGCCGTGGAAGCCCCTCGCCGAGACGGCGGGCAATCTCGTGGGCGGTGCGGTTGGTGCCGGCGCCATCGCGGCGGGCCGGGGCGCTGCCCAGCTTCCGCAGGCGTGGCGCGACTTTCGCTTGTCCGATCCGGCGACGCAGGAGGCTGCGGCCGGCCGGCGGCTGTGGGACGCGGCGAGCGATCCCTATGCCGCGCGGGAGGCCATCGATGCGGCCAATGCCTCGAAGGCGGTGGGCATGCCCACCGAGCCGGGTGCCATGCCCCGCAATCTGGTGGCGGGCTCCGAGCCGACCACCTTCCAGTTGACCGGCGACATGGGCCTTGGCGTGCTGGAGCGGGCGAGCGACAGTCGCTTCCCGGCCGCCTTCCTCGAACGCCAGGCGGACCAGAACGCGGCCCGCGTCGGTGCTCTTCGGGGCATCCAGCCGCAGGGCGCGCCCGAACAAGTGGTGACGGCGCTGCGCCAGAACCTCGCGGCGCTGGACGAAGCCACGGGGCAGGCCGTCACCGGCGCCACGAACGCGGCGCGTGAGGCAGCGGGCCGGCTCGGCGGCGAGGGCACACCCGAGGGCTACGGCACCGGCATCCGGCAGAACATCATGGATGCCCGCGGCGTCGCCAAGGAGCGCGAGCGCGCCCTGTGGCAGGCCGTGGACCCGAACGGCGACTTGAACCTGCATGGCACCGGCACCCGCGAGGCGGCCCGGTCCATCGTGAAGGGATTGGAGAAGTCGGCGGCACCGCTGGCCGGAGAGGAAGCCGCCACCATCGGCACGGCCTTGCAGTATCCCGACGTGGTGCCATTCCGCGAGATGACGGCGCTGCGCAGCCGGGTGTCGGAGGCGCTACGTCAGGAGCTTTCCACGAACGGCCAGACCCGCGTATATTCCCGCCTGTCGCAGCTGCGCGGCGCCATCGAACGCGATATCGAGAACGCGGTGGCGTCCAAGGCTGCAATGGAACAGCAGGCGGTGCAGGCCGGTGCGATGTCCGAAGACGCCGCAATGGAAGCTCGGTTGCGGAATTGGACGAATGTCTGGTCGGAAGCCCGGAGAGACAGTGCGCAAGGTGCTGGAGGAGTTGCCTCCGGCGGAGCGACCTTTAGCTCTACAGCAGATGGAGCGGGATTTCCGCGCGGCGGGCGATCTGGAAATCCTCCGCGAGATCAAGGCGTACAAAGCCCTGGCCTCTTCGACGACCTCATCCCCAACTTCGACGAAGGAGCCGCCGGCCGACTGAAGGCGGCTTCTGCGGCCACTCAGCAGCGGGCGCAGACCTTCGATAGCGGCCGGGTGGGCGCCGTCACCAGGCGCTCGGGCGCCTCCGGGCCGTTCCAGACGGAAGCCTCTGTGGTCCCCGGCCGCTTCTTCCTGCCCGGCCCGCGCGGCTACGAGGCCATGCAGGCGCTGCGCAATGCCGCGCCTGAAGCCCTGCCGCAGATCCGCGACTATGCCATCAGCACCATGCGCAAGGCGGCGGAAAGCCCGCTGGACGGCACCCTGGACCCGGCCAAGGTGCAGGCGTGGCGGCAGAAGCACGCCGATGCACTCCGGGCTGTGCCCGAGGTGGACCGCATGCTGGCCGACCCGGTGGCGGCTTCCGAGACCATGGCGCGGCTCGCGGCCGAACGGAAAGCCCAGCTTGATGCCTTCGAACAGGGCGCCGTGGCCCGCCTGCTCAATCTGGACGACCCGGCGGACGTGACGCGGACCATCGGCGGCATCTTCTCCCGGCAGGATGCCATGCAGCAGATGGGCCGCCTGGCCCGCGAGACCGCCGGCAGCGAGGAAGCGCGGCAGGGCCTAAGGAAGGCCGTGGCCGACTACATCAATCTGCGGTTCATCGGGAACACGGAAGCCGCCACCAGCCAGGAGAAGCTGATCCGCTCGGACCGGTTCCAGGAGTTCGTCAAGCTCTCCGCCTCGGCGCTTCGGCAGGTGTTCGGCGATGATGAAGTCAGGACGCTCGCCGCCATCGCCGAGGACCTGAGCCGGTCGAACCGAACCGCGAAGCTTCCCGGCCGGTCGAACACCGTTCAGGACCTTCTCGCGGTGGGCAATGCTTCGGGTGGCGAAAGCTGGCTGTCCCGCCTGCTGTCTCCCGGCGGGCTCGCCAGCGCTGGCGCTGCGGCCGGCAGCATGGCCAGTGGTGGCCTTGGGGCCGCAGTAGGCGCCGGTGGCGGGGCTCACCTCGGGCGCATCATCGAGGCGATGCGACAGGCTGGGCTCGCCAGTGTGGACGACATCGTGAAGGACGCGATGTTGAACCCGGGTCGGGCGCGGGCGCTGCTGGCGAAGGTGTCGGACGCCCCGACGCCACAGGAAGCCCTCTCCCTCGCTCAGGCCTACATCCGGGCGTCACTGCTGCCGGGATCGAATGCCCCACCGCCGCAGGGCCGCGGGAAGATGGGTGACATATTCGGAGTGGATCGGCCGCCCCGTCCCATTCTCGCGCCCGCCGCGCCAGAGCGCCGGAGCGGCCTGGATGGCGCTCCTCCTTCCCGTCGGGCCGTCGCCGAGGCCCTGCTGAGCCGGGGCATCCCGGTCCACACCTATTCGCCGGGGGTGGAGAAGGTCGCGCGGGAGATGGCTCGCCGCCGCCCCGTGGGGATTACCAGCGGCGTGATGGGAATGGCGTGAAAGCGCTCCGGAGGGGCGGTGGCCTGGCGGTGGAATCACCCCTCATGAGGCTTTGCGGCGCAACGCTTTCGGGGTGGTGCGCAGGGATATTTGCCGCCGATGGATTCAGGGGATGACGGTGGCCTCACTACACAACGGCCGCCGCGAGCGGTTCGCGCAGGAGCTTACCAAGGGCAAGAGCGCAGCTGAGGCGTACGTGGAGGCGGGGTATTCCGGCAGCAGCAAGAGCATGCAGGAAGCGGCCTCAAGGCTGTCAAGAAATGTCAAGGTTCAGCCCCGCGTCGCTGAAATCCAGCAGCGCGGGGCAGAGCGCGCGGAAATCACCCTGGCAGATGTGACCGAGCACCTGAAGCGCATCGCCGCGGCTGCCGAGGAGGAAGGCGGAGCGCCGGGGCTCTCGGTGGCCCGCGCCGCCTGGATGGACGTTGCGAAACTGAACGGGCTGGTGGTGGACAAGAGCGAGAGCGTGAGCGTCACCCACACGATCACCGACAAGCCCATGTCGGACGAGGAATGGGCAGCGGAGTATGGGGAGGGCTGGGACAGGGCTTCCTAGTGGACGGTGGGAGCGGTTCGCCCTCGAAATGGCCCAGGGCGGCAGCGCGAAGGCGGGTAGAACTTCTATGTTTGCGCTGTCAGGCCATTTTGTGGATTTGCAGACTCAGCCATCGCTCAGGGCATCAAGGTCTAGAGCATCAGAGCCTAGATATGTTGCCGCAGAAATTTCGTCCAATGCGCGCGCGTAGCTGCTCAGGGTGTATTTTGGATGTTCAAGAATAAGATTAGTTAATGCAGATAATTGAACTTCTGTGTCTTCTGGAATTTCGTCAATTTTATTAAAAATAAATATCAGAGAAATTTCAATACGTTCACCGATCCAGCCAGGATTTGCAGATACTCGGATTTCGCGCGCTGCAGAAAGGAATTTCCCTTCCGAAGAATTACGCCCATGGCGTTCCTTGATCCTTCTTTGCAAAGGAGCAACAAATGCAACGAAATCATCAGGCAGCGCCGCCCGCGCGCGTTTACGTGCTAGTGCACTCGCCAAACGTCTCCGCTCAGAATCGTCAAATACCCCCCTTATCCGACCACCATCAAACTGAATAAGTGTGCGCTTCTCAACCGTTGTAAGGCGGTCTAAATCTGCCGCCATAGGGCGCGTATCCAAGCCGGAACAAGTCAGATAACGCGGGATTCGTCCGGCTCGCACTTGGCGGAGCTTATCTTCCGGAAGTGTGACCAGTGGGCACACCTCGACAAATTCACGTGTCGCGCACGTCCGGACGATATCGCAGGTCTGGCTGACAATCATGAAGCCGGGGAAATCGGTGCTAACCACAGCCAAGCCTAAAGGCTCTCCCACCGCTGTCGTCTCTCTTGCCAGCTGTTCGGCTTCGGGTGTTCCTGGTATCGAGATGTCCGCGAGATGGATAGCAGGCATTGCAGCATCAAGGACGACGTCCCCCTGACGCCATTCAGCCAGCCTTGCATCGATCTGGGAAATTTCCTCAGGCGTCACTGGATACCATTACCGCCGAATTGGCTTCGACAGCCGACGATTGAGAGTACCCCCACCAGCCGCTAAACTTTCTTGGCTTCGATCAATCTGCTCCGCCAATGTTTCGGCTTCAGCGGGTATCGACCGCACTACGCCAACCCTCCGGCCCGTCGCTAAGATAATCGCAGCTTCATAACGGCCTTCAACCAAAAGGTCATAAGGCCGAACCGAGAAAGAATCGCGATTCAGTAAGCGCGCGCGTGTTTCGAATGGGTCGGGCGTCGCAATAGCTCGAATCGCTTCGACGGTTGCGCGCATACGCCCTTCTTTGCGCGCACTAATAGCCTCTCCCGCAAGCCAAGCTTGGAAGCTGCGACGAGAGACACCAAGAAGAGGAGCAATCTCCTCATTTGTTAATCCCGACACACGGCGCAGTTCCTCTCCAAAGCGCTGGGCTTCAGTTAAGGCAACGGCACTCCGAGAAACAGTTTGAATATGCTCACTCGGCCAAGCCACCAATGGCGCGGATGTTCCCTGATGAATCAGGGTAAAAAGAAGAGCGTTGGCAATAAAGTCGCCCATCCCAATGGCTTTAGCAATCACAGGGCGAGATGAGGCGAACGAAGTTTGACGGAGACCCATACTAGAGCCGGTAGGCTCCTGGCCGGCCACCAGCCCCGTCCCAAAGGCAGGTCGCCAATCGGTACGGTCATGTTGCAACTGCAGGGCACTCATTTAAGCCACCTTGAAATGAGCCAGCCCAGAGGGAGTCATTACCCAACGAAATGCGGCGTAGGCCCGCTCGGACATGCGCTTGTAGATCGTTGCCAGCCCTTCCGCATCGAAAGATCGCTGACTCGAAGAGTACACGTCAATATCGAGTAGCCAACTGGGCGTTTGGGCAGGCTCCAACAAACCGGGGTCGATCGTGACGCCGGGGGGGAGGATACCCCACCGCAACAACATCGCCCCCTCCTCAACATTGAGGTTGGCCTCACTGATCGCTTGACGCACGTGCTCACGAAATTCCGGGAGCGCCACACCGATTAGGTTGGGCGCTATCCAATCTGGCAAATTGCCAACAGCCTCGCCATCAATCCGATTGAGATAGCGTATCCCCATACGCACAACGAGGCCGGGAGCATAGATATCTTCAACCCAACGCAGGAGCTGAGCCCAACGCTCCATAAATAAATCGCGTCCTGGATAGTTATGCGTTTCCAACGTAATTGCATCTGAAGTCAGAGATACGATAAAGTACTTATTCGCATCGCTGAAACGCCAGACATTCGAAACTATAGGCCTGAAACTCGGGGCACTAGACCCAACCTCTATCTGAAGTTCATGAGATGCGACCTGCTCTAGAAGCGGGTAGTGCTTCCTAAGCGCTTCCTGGAGGGGGGCGACACCTTCCTTGCTGTCAATTTTGAGGACGCTAGAAAACCGCGCTTGAACGACCACTTTCACAAGAGGCGAGTTCGCCAAAGGCTCTTCGTCAGGTGCGGGGCCGCCCAAGGGCGGCGGTAGCAAAGCCGTCATGGGCACATCCTCCATATGTGAAGTATAGTGTGAAGTGTGAGAGTCGCAAGGCTAGGAACGCCAAACTCGCGGCTCAGGAGTAGAAGCGTGCTACCCGCCGATAGGTGGCCATTGGCGACGATGCTGGTGAGAGGGCCGCGCCAGGGTAGTGTCAATCCGCCGCGCCCGCCCGTGGGGAGCCCTGCAGGGCAGATGACGCAATCTTCCTCACTACGGGTGGGCTTCCCCTGTATGTCCCACCACTCGAATCATGCAGCCATCATCAGCGGCCCGATTTAGGCCGGTATCTAGGTCACGAAGGGTCACAGCAGGTCTGAACAATCCAGCGCCCGCGCTGGGGCATATGCTGGGGCAGAGATTTCCAGTACATTATTTTTACGTGCGTTATCAGCCAGTTATCTTAAATTGATGGCGGAGACGGAGGGATTCGAACCCTCGAGACCCTTTTGGGGGTCTGCTCATTTAGCAAACGAGTGCCTTCAGCCTCTCGGCCACGTCTCCAGCACGTCTCCCTATGCCGAACCGCCGCGGCCTTTGCAAGGCATCCGGCGTCGTATCCCGCCGGAAATGTGACGCCGGCGCGAACGATCGGGCACCTGGGATGCGATGCCAGAGCGTTTTCGAGCGACGCGGAGACCCGGACCGGCCGCGATCAGTGCGCGGCGTCCCGCCATGCCGCCACGCGGGAGGCAACGCTGGCGGCAAGGCTTGCTGCGACGTCGGACCAGTCATCGGGGCGGGCGGCGCGGACAACGCCGAGCGAGGGATAGAAGGCACTGGTGCCGGCGTCCCGACCCCAGCACCAGTGCCCCGTGGGGCCGACGGCGACGAGGCCTGGACGGCCCCGGGCCCCGGCGAGGTGGGCCACGGGCCCCTCCCCCGTGACCACCAGGTCGAGATGCTGGATCAGGGCGGCCGTATCGGTTAGCGCGCCCTCCCCGTCCCAACCTGGGCCAAGACGGGTCACCTGCCCGCCGAACGTGGTGGCGGCCAGTTCCGCCTCCGCCTCCGGTCGCGTTTCGAGACTCACCAGAGCGATGCCCTCAAGCGCGGCCAGGGCTGCGAAAGCGGACAGCAGGGCGAGATCGCCGTTCCAGGCAATCCCCACCGCGAACCCCTCCGGCCGCATCTCCCGCCAGCGGGCCATGCGCGCGGGATCGGCCAGGAGATAGGCTGGCCGCGGCCAGCCTTGCGGATCCGGCGCCAGGAGGCGCGGCAGGCTGGCGAGGGGCGTCCAGCGCAGGCCGGCATCGCGCACGTCCACGCCGGCAAGGTCGCTGGCCACGGGAATGCGCGCGTCGATGCGCGACAGCAGCGGCACGTGCTCGGGCTGCGCCAGTAGTCGCGCGGGAATTTTCCGGTCGGCCAGCTGCCGCAGCAGGCGGCCGAACAGGATCAGGTCGGCAAGGTCGCCCTCCGCCGTCACGATCAGGGCCGACGGCATCTCCACCCCGTCCCAATGCGCCAGTGGCAGAGGCTTTTGCGCGGACGAATCGCCGGCTGCACTGGCCTCCAGGCCGGCCCAGCCGTCCTGCCAGCGCCCCTCGGCCAGAGCCTCGAGCGCGCGCAGGCGAAGACCCTCCGGCGTCGCGGTTTCCGGTGGCAGATCCCCGTCCCCGTCCGGGCCTGCCGTGTCCGGCGGGCCGGGGTCGAACGGCAGCGGCTCCGGCACAGGGGGGACAGGTGAAGGCTCCGCCGCTTCGGCGACGGCCGTAGCGGCGTGGGGCGCTTCGAGATCGCCCGGCGCGGGCTGTGCCTCTGCCGGCTCCAGCCCGGCTTCGGGTGGGCTGGCATCGGCCGCCGCCGGCGCGCTCAGGGGCGGGAGGGTGTCCCCATCGCCCAGTTCGCGCTCGATGCGCGCCAACGCGAGCTGGAAGGCGGGCCGGGCCGGCGCGGCGGCGAGCGCCTTGCGGAAGGCCTCCCGTGCGGCGGGAAGATCCCCGGCGGCCCTGAAGGTCTGGCCGATGAGAAAATGCGCGTCCGCCAGATCCGGCTTGAGCTGCAGGGCCGCGAAAGCCGCCTGCGCCGCCTCGGCGCTACGACCTAGTTCATGCAGCAGCGCGCCCTTGGCGAGGAAATGGGCCGGCTCCCAGGGCTGAAGCTCGGCCAGCCGGGCGTAATCGGTCAGCGCTTCGGCACCCTGGCCCAGGCGCACCCGCACCTTCGCCCGATTGGCGAGGGCTTCCACGGCACGGGGGTCAAGGGTCAGAGCCGTGTCGAAATGCGCCACCGCCTCCGCGTGGCGCCCGAGATTGGCGAGCATGTTGCCCGCCAGATAGCGCGCCTCCACGAGGCCCGGATCGAGCCTGGCCGCCGCCTCGAAGGCTTTGAGCGCCCGCTCCCATTTGTGTTCGGCCTGAAGCGTCGCGCCGAGCAGCACATGGGCGTGGGGATTGCTGGAATGGCCCTGCTTCGCCCGGCGGGCCGCCACGTGGGCCTCCTTGATCCGCCCGGCCTGCAGATGGGCGAAGACGACCAGGCGCTCCACCTCGAACACGCCCGGCCGCGCCTTCAGGAGGCGGTGGTAGATCTCGAGCGCCTCGTCGAGGCGCCCCTCCCGATGCAATGCGGTAGCGCGGGACAATGCGGCGCGCTCTTCCTCGACCATGGGCGCTCCTTGCCGCGGAATCAGTCGGCCTCACCCATATAGCATTGCCGGCTCATGCGGTGGCTTGATCGCGGTCCCCGCTTCAGCGGGCGCGCTGGCCGAACAGCACGCTCTGGGCGTCCTTGTCCTTGGAGAGGTCCACCTTGGCCCGCTCCTCGGCGTTCACGGCAAGGCCCCGCTGCACGGCGGGCCGGGCCAGGACGCGGTCCAGCCACCCCTTGAGATGGGGGAACTCCTCGATGTGCTGGCCCTGCCGCTCCCACAGCTTGGCCCAGCCCACGCAGGCGATGTCGGCGATGGAATAATCGCCGGCGAGATAGTCACGGTCCTTCAGGCGGGTGTTCATCACGCCATAGAGCCGGTGCACCTCGTTGGTGTAGCGCTCCACCGCATAGGGAATCTTTTCCGGCGCGTAGATGCGGAAATGGTGCGCCTGCCCCGCCATGGGGCCAAGGCCGCCCATCTGCCAGAACAGCCACTGGTCCACCTCCACCCGGCCGCGCTCGTCGGGAGGGTAGAACAGCCCGGTCTTGCGGCCGAGATACTGGAGGATAGCCCCGGATTCGAACACCGAGATGGGCTGGCCACCCGGCCCCTCCGGATCGATGATGGCCGGCATCTTGTTGTTGGGCGAGATGGCGAGGAAGTCCGGCTTGAACTGGTCGCCCTTGCCGATGTTCACGAGCTTGACCGCATAGGGCAGCCCGCATTCCTCCAGCATGATGGTGATCTTCCATCCGTTGGGGGTGGGCCAGTAGAAAAGCTCGATGGGCAAAGACTGGACTGCGGCCATGATGCGCTCCCAGAGCCCGTTGCCCCCGGATCGCTTTACGATCCTCCAGGTCAAGCGGGCTCTCATCTTCGTGTCAGAGGCCGGTCCCGCGGCCGCAGCGTAGAGGTAGAGAGGAGCCGGCCCGAGGGCAAGAGGCTGCGCCAAAGCCCGCGCGATGCCTGAGCGAAGCCCCCAAAGCCCGCGCGGCGCCTGAGCGAAGCCGCGGCAGCGGTCAGAGACCTGGGCCGCTGGCTGGGCCGCTGGGATGAAGCACGATCTTGAAGCCCTCGTGCGAGTTGGAAAAACCCAGCCGGCGATAGAATCGGTGGGCGTCGGTGCGGACCTTGTTGGAGGTCAGGGCCAGGCTCTGCGCGCCGGCACGTCCGGCTTCGGCCATGGCGAAGCGCACCATGGCCTCGCCGATGCGGCGGCCGCGCAGCGCCCCATCCACCTGCACGGCTTCCAGAAAGGCGCGCAGGGCGCCGCGCCCCGGCAGGCTGTGCACGAAAACGAGCTGGAACGTGCCCACCACCCGCCCGTCAAGCGCGGCCGCATAGAGGCGGGCCCGCGGGTCGGCGGCGATGGCATCGAAGGCGGCACGGTAGTCGCCGAGGGCCGCCGCCTCGCAGGTATCGCCGTGGCCGCCGAGGGCATCGGCGGCGAACAGGGCGACCAGCGCGGGCAGGTCATCGGGCCGGGCCGGACGGATCTCCAGGCCGGCAACGGGGGCGGTCAGCGACACAGGGGATCGTCCGGCGAGAGGACCGTCATCTGCCAGTCGCTCCAGCGGTGGGGGTTCATGGCGGGCGACCACCACTTCACCGCCATCTCGATGGTATTTTGATCCGGCGGCGGCAAGAGCAGCTGGGGCAGGCCGTTGGCGATGCCGGTGATGCGGGCGCAGCCGGTGGTCGGCCGCGGCGGCGGACGATACTGATCCTGGTACCACACCACCACGCGTGCGCCGGGAATGGCGGCGCGCAGGCGCCCGGCGGAAAATCGGTCGTCGGCGACGAGGGTCGGCGACGCGCCGAGCTTCATGGTCACCCCGAGCTGCATCTTGTACAGCGGCTCGGCCGAGACGCAGCGCCCGCACAGGCGCGGATCGGGCCACAGGGGGATGGCGACGCGCACGGCCATCACGCCCACGGCCATGGCGACGAGCAGGCCGAGATAGAGCTTCACCCGCGGTCGCCAGCCGCCGAGGCGCTCCAGTTCGGCGAACAGATAGACCGGCAGCAGCAGCAGGAAGACGTGGAAATAGCGGTCGCGCAGGTTCGTGGTCCCCACCGCGAACGTGGTGATGAGCGTGACCACGATGCCGAGCACGATGACCGTGCGCAGCACCCGCCGCGCGGCGCCCCGCGCGGCGTCGTCCGGCAGCGCCCCCTCGCCCCGGTTGTAGGGCAGGAACACCAGCGCCATCAGCCCGGCCAGGGGCAGCCCATAGCCGGCGAGCGCCCCGACCACGGAGGCGAGCACCGCGTCCCAGCCCGCGCCGGTGGCGCCGATGGTCTGGGCGGTGGCGCTGGCCACATTGTGCCCGAAATGCCAGAGCGCCCACCCATAGATGCCGAGCGGCACCGCCGCGACGAGAAGGCTGATGAGGATGCGAGGATCGAGGATCACGCGCCGGTAGGCGGGCTCGATGAGGCAGGCGACCAAAAGCACGCCCAGGAACGCGGCGAAGCCGAACTTGCCGAGCATGCCCACCGCGATCCACGCGCCGAGCCCGGCATAGAGGCCGGCGGACGGCTTGCGGGCCAGCGCGATGACCGTGAGGAAGGCGCCGGCGATGGCCACGATCATCACGTTGGAATGGGTGAGGATGCGGTGGCTGTGATAGCCGATCACCCAGATGGTGGAGAGGGAGAAGGTGGCCAGCGCCTGCAGGCGCGGCTCCGCGATCACCCGCCGGGCGACGCGGTAGACCAGCATGGCGCAGGCGAACAGCAGGGTGTAGCGCAGCACCGCGAACGACAGGCGGTCGGTGCCCAGCACCTGCTGGAGGCCCCACAGCAGCCAGTCGAAGAAGGGCGGGTTGCGCGGGACGTAGGACAGTTCCAGCGACTGGACGAGATAGCTCTCGATGGCGTCGTCCGGATTGACGGCGATCTCGAACACGGTGGCGATGAGGGCGTGCAGCACCATGTAGGCGCCGAGGATGACCGCGACGCCTTCCTGCCGCGCCCAGAACGGAACGTCGCGGGGCGTTGCGGCCTCGGCCTCCCGACGAAGATAGCTGGCAGTCACGGGACACTCCTGATGCGCGGGCCTCTATAGCCGCGCCCGCCAGCGGGCGCCACCTCGGGGAAACGGTCGGACGGGGGATTGCGCCCAAGCTCGGGGGCAAGCTCGGGGGCAAGCGCGCGGGATTGGGATCGGGTGCCGTTGCGGCAAGGATCGCAGGGCAAGAAAACGGGGCAACACTCACGGGGGCGAGGATCGCAGGGCGGCGCCTGCCCCCGCCCCGGGGCCTCCTACAGCGTCTCCAGCACCGCGAAGCGCTCCCGCCCGCCGGCGGCCAGCGCGGTGTCGGACACCTCATGCACCAGCATGTCGTCCACCCGCGCCCCGGCAGGTCCGGCGCGGCAGGCCTCCAGCATGGCCTCCACCCCCGCGTCCGGGCCGGCGAAGACCGCCTCCACCGCGCCATTGCGGCGGTTGCGCACGAAGCCCTTGAGGCCCCGCGCCTCGGCCTCGCGGGCGCACCAGGCGCGATAGCCCACGCCCTGCACCCGCCCGCGCAGCATCACATGCACGTACCGCATGGCGTCCTCTCGATTGGACCTGCCGTCACTTGGCGCAGCCCTCGGGCGCCTTCAGCGCCTCGAAGGTGGACATGGCGCCGACCAGGGCGAACTTGCCGTAATCGATCTTCAGGCTGCCCACGACGCCATTGTCGTAGAGCTGCATGTTCATCACATAGGCCGGCGCGCGATCCACCCCGCCGGTCTCGAAATAGCTGATGGTGACCGGATAGAAGGTGCGGCCCGCCAGGCTCTCCTTCGCCGGGGCCGCGATGCGGCGCTCGTCGGTGCTGGGGCGGCCCACCACGGCGAGGGTCTCGTACACCTTGGCCGGATCGTTGGCGCCGTCATAGACCTTGGCCTCCAGCACGCTCTCCCCCGCAGCCGCGGCGGCGAGCACCCGCTTCACATGCTCGGTGGGCAGCAGGATGTCCCCCTTCAGGTCCAGGGTGCGCGCTGCGGGCTGGGTGACGGTGACCTTCAGGGCATCGGGCCCCTGCCGCTCCACGCTGGCCTCGATCTTGTCGGCGCCATCATCGCCGGTGGAGGTGGAGAGGAAACGGTAGGCCTTCGCCGCCCCATCCTCCCACGCCGTGGAGGTCACCGCCTGGCGCAGGGGGCTGCCCTCCCCCGTGGAGGCCAGGCTCTCCTGCCGGGTGAGGGTGGAATAGCCGGCGCAGGCATCACCGGTGATCTCGTACTGGATCTCGCCGTTCATCTCCTCAAGCTGGCCCGAGGGCTTGGAGCCGTCGAGGGAAAGGCGGTAGCTCGCCTTGTGGGGCAGCAGCGGAACGGCCCCCGCCGAGGCCGCGTCAAGGCCGAAGACTGCGAGCACCGCAACGAAGGCGAGGCGCGAACGAAACGTCATGGTCCAAAACTCCTCCTGCGCCACCCCTGCTGGAAACCTGCGCCGCAGCGCCGGCTTGCACGGGCGCTGCGGTTCGGCGAAGAGGAAGGCCCAATTGCGCACACCGTGTGGCACAGCCCCGCACGGGACAGGAGCCTTTTCATGACCTCGCCCATTGAAGCCAAGCTGGCCGAACTCGGAATCACCCTGCCGACGCCGACGCCGCCCCTCGCCAATTATGTCCCCGTGGTGCGCACCGGCAACCTGCTGTTCGTCTCCGGACAGATCTCCATCGACGGCACCGGCAGGATCATGACCGGAAAGCTCGGCGCGGGCGTCGAGATCGAGGCCGGCCGCGAGGCCGCGAAGCTGTGCGCCATCAACATCCTGGCCCAGGTGAAGGCCGCCATCGGCGACCTCGACAAGGTGGTGCGGGTGGTGAAGCTCGTCGCCTTCGTGAACTCCACCCCCGATTTCGTCGACCAGCCCAAGGTGGTGAACGGCTGCTCCGACTTCTTCGTGGAAGTGCTCGGCGACAAGGGCCGCCACGCCCGCTCCGCCGTGGGCATCGCCGCCTTGCCGTTGGACGCGGCGGTGGAAGTGGACGCCATCGTGGAAGTGGTTTGATACCACCAACCTCGGTCTTCTACCGATGCCAGGCGGGTACGCTCCACACTCGGGTGTTCCCGAGTTGTGGATGTCAAAGCCGGATCCGGCAATGGCCGGAGCCGGGCGCCGCGCGGGCTTGACCAACCGCAGGACACGCGCATGGGCGACCTGAGCTGGCTGACGGCGCGTCCGGTCGCCCACCGCGGACTGCACGACGTGGCCCGCGGCATCATCGAGAATGCCGGCGCGGCGATGGATGCTGCCATCGCCGCCGGCTACGCCATCGAGCTGGACCTGCAGGCCAGCGCCGAGGGCGAGGCCATGGTGTTCCACGACTTCACCCTCGATCGCCTCACCGACGCGCGCGGCCCGCTGGCCGACCGCCCGGCGGCGGAACTGGGCGCCATCACCTTCCGCGGCACGGGCGACCGCATCCTCACCCTGCCCCAGCTTCTGGAGCGGGTGGCGGGGCGGGTGCCGCTCATCATCGAGATCAAGAGCGCCTTTGCCGGCGACACCCGCCTCGCCGCCCGCGCGGCGGACCTGGTGGCGGCCTATCCCGGCCCGGCGGCGCTGATGTCATTCGACCCGCGGATGCTGGAGGAGGTGCGCGCCCGCGCCCCCGGCGTGGTGCGGGGCATCGTCGCGGAGGGTCATTACGGGCCGGACTGGCCGAGCATCGGCCCTGCCCGTGGCTTCATCCTCGCCAACCTGCTGCACTGGCCGCGCTCGCGATTCCAGTTCGTGAACTATCGCGTCGCCGACCTCGACAAGGCCGCCGTGCGCCTCCTGCGCACCCTCGGGATGCCGGTGCTCACCTGGACCGTGCGGACGCAGGACCAGCGCGCCCGCGCCGCGCGTTACGCCGACCAGATCGTGTTCGAGGGCTTCCGGCCTTAGGTCGGCATGGCGTCCCGGACCAGCGACGGCGCAGCCGAAGCGCCGATCCAGGACCCAGCGGAGACTCCTGCGCAGCAGGCAAAACCCATATGGCGATGGGGGCCGCGAGCACCTGTGGCGAGGTGGAGCGCCGGACCAGCGCCGAGCCCCGGCTCTCCCTCCGCCCCGCTTCAGCCGGACGGCGCGAGGGTTTCTGCCCTGCCGTTAGACAGCCTGCGGCGTCCTGTCGCGGTGGGCAGGGTGTGATGCAACGCACAAATTAGCGGGATGCCCGACGCCCGCATTCGCATCCTTCCAGCCCTCGCCGAGATCAAGCCGACCGACTGGGACGCCTGTGCCGCCGGCGGCGGCGCGCGGCCGGAGCCGTTCGTGTCCCACGCTTTCCTGTCGGCGCTGGAAAGCGCGGGCTGCGCCGCCCCCCGCACCGGCTGGCTGCCGCAGCATCTCGTGCTCGACGGGCCGGACGGCACGCCCGCGGCGGTGATGCCCGCGTACCTGAAGTCCCATTCGCGCGGCGAATATGTCTTCGACCAGGGGTGGGCCGATGCCTACAGCCGTGTCGGCGGCGAATACTACCCCAAAGTGCAGGTGGCGGTTCCGTTCACCCCCGCGACCGGCCGCCGCCTGCTCCTGAGGGATCCGCAGGACCCGGTGGGCCGGCCCGCCCTGACTGCGGGCCTGAAGGAGCTGGTGCGCCTGCGCGGGGCCTCCTCGGCCCATGTCACCTTCGCCACCCAGGCGGAGTGGGAGGGGCTGTCGCAGCTCGGCTTCCTCCCGCGCACCGACCGGCAGTTCCACTGGACCAATGCCGGCTATGCCACCTACGACGATTTCCTCGCCGAACTCGCCTCGCGCAAGCGCAAGGCGCTGAAGAAGGAGCGGCGCGAGGCGCTGGCCGGCGGCATCACCATCGAATGGCTGACCGGCGCGGGCCTGACCGATGAGGCGCTCGACGCCTTCTTCATGTTCTACCTGGACACCGGCGACCGCAAATGGGGCACGCCCTATCTCAACCGCGAGCTGTTCTCGCTTCTGGCCGAGCGCATGCCGCAGGACATCCTGCTGGTGATGGCGCGGCGCGAGGGGCGCTATATCGCCGGCGCGCTCAACTTCATCGGCGCCGAGACCCTGTACGGGCGCTATTGGGGCGCCGTGGAGCAGCACCCCTTCCTGCATTTCGAGGTCTGCTACCATCAGGCCATCGACTTCGCCATCGCCCGCGGGCTCAAGGTGGTGGAGGCCGGGGCACAAGGCGAGCACAAGCTGGCGCGCGGCTATTTGCCGGTCACCACCTATTCCGCCCACTACATCGTCAATCCCGGCCTCAAGGCAGCGGTGGCGCAATATCTCGACCGCGAGCGCGCCTATGTGGAGGAGGATGCCGCCGTGCTCACCGAGCTTGGCCCCTTCCGCCGCTGCCGGGAGGAGGAGCACGACTGAGGGTAATGGGACACACCTTGCGTCCCTTTTGCCAGCGTATCATCCCGACGTTGCCCGGCCCCTTGCCCGGTCGCTATAGTCCGCCCGCGAAACCGGGGGTTTGCGATGACGTATTGCTGTGGGGTCCTGGTGCGGGACGGCCTTGTTTTGATTGCCGATACCCGAACCAATGCCGGCCTCGACAACATTTCCACCTTCCGCAAGCTCCATATCTTCGAGGAGCCGGGCCACCATGTGCTCGGCCTCGCCACCGCCGGCAACCTGTCGGTGTCCCAATCGGTGGTGAGCCTGCTGCGGGAGGGCGTCGAGGACCACGAGGCGGGCGAGCGCCACCAGTTGCGCGATTGCCGCACCATGTTCCAGGCCGCCCAGCTGGTGGGCACGGCCATCCGGCAGGTGCACAAGGTCAACGGCGAACTCATGGAGCAGAGCGGCATCAGCTTCGAGGTGTCGTTTTTGCTCGGCGGCCAGATTCTCGGCGACAGCCTGCGCCTCTACATGATCTACTCGGCTGGCAACTTCATTGAATGCACGCCCGACACGCCCTTCCTCCAGATCGGCGAGCACAAATACGGCAAGCCGGTGCTGGACCGCGCGGTGAGCTACGAGATGGAAATCTCCGACGCGCTGAAATCCAGCCTCATCTCCATGGATTCCACCATGCGCTCGAACCTCGGCGTGGGCCTGCCCATCGACGTGATGGTGGTGTCGCCGGACACGCTGCGCTCCGAGCTGCTCTACCGCGTCGAACCCGGGGAACCCTATTTCCACGACCTGCGCGAGCGCTGGTCGGCAGCGCTGCGCTCGGCCCACGCCTCCATCCCGCGCCCGCCCTACCTGAAGGACATGCGCACCCGCCGCCTCACCGAGGTGTGACGGGAGCGCTTCGGGCATCCGATCGCCGCGGGACCTTGGAACGAGAAAGGGCGCCCCGGAGGGCGCCCTTCTTATTTCCGTGCGAGCGGCTCACGCAGACGCTCGGTGCGTCTGGCGGCTCACGCCGACGCTCGGTGCGTCTGGCGGCTCACGCCGACGCTCGGTGCGTCTGGCGGCTCACGCCGACCCTTGTTGCGTCTGGCGGCTCACGCCGACCCTTGTTGCGTCTAGCGGCTCACGCCGCCTTGGGGGCGAGCTTGGCGGAAACGATCTTGTCGGGATCCTTCACGGGCTCGCCGCGCTTGATCAGGTCCACATTCTCCATGCCCGAGACCACCTCGCCCCACACGGTGTACTGGCCGTCGAGGAAGCGGGCATCGCCGAAGCAGATGAAGAACTGGCTGTCGCCGGAATCGGGGTTCTGCGCCCGCGCCATGGAGCAGGTTCCGCGCACGTGGGGCTGGCGGCTGAACTCGGCCTTCAGCTTCTGGCCCGAGCCGCCCATGCCGGTGCCGGTGGGGTCGCCGGTCTGGGCCATGAAGCCGTCGATGACGCGGTGGAACGGCACGCCGTCATAAAAGCCGGTGGACGCCAGCTCCTTGATGCGGGCCACGTGGCCGGGAGCAAGGTCCGGACGGAACGCGATGGTCACCGCCCCCTTGGTGGTCTCCAGAACCAGAACGTCGTCACTCATGGGTCTCATCCTTTCGAGGCGGCGCCGGAGGGTCCGGCCGCCGCGTCCGCCCGGCTGTGCCGGGCTTGAGAAAGCTGCGGCGACCGGCTGAGCCGACCGGAGCAGCGCAAATCACCTCGGCTGAACTACTTGGCGTCCGCCGCCACCTGCATCTTCACGATGCGGTCGGGGTTGGACACCACGCCGCCCGAGCCCGAGCCCTTCTTGATCTTGTCCACGAACTCCATGCCGGAGACCACCTGGCCCACCACGGTGTACTGGTTGTTCAGGCTCGGGGTTTCGTCGAACATGATGAAGAACTGGGAGTTGGCGCTGTCGGGCGAGGAGGCCCGCGCCATGCCCACCACGCCGCGCTTGAACGGCACGGAAGAAAACTCCGCCGGCAGGTTGGGATACTTGGAGCCGCCGGTGCCGTCGCCGCGCTGGCCGTCGCCGGTCTGGGCCATGAAGCCGTCGATGACGCGATGGAACGGCACGTTGTTGTAGTAGCCCTCGCGGGTCAGCGTCTTCATGCGCTCCACATGCTTGGGCGCAAGGTCCGGCCGCAGCTGGATCACCACGCGGCCATAGGGCGTCTCGAGAAAGAGGGTGTTCTGCGGGTCGGGCTTCGTCTGCGCCTGGGCCGGCAACGCGACGGCGAAGGCAAGCAGGGCAGCGGCGAGGAAGCGACCCAAAAGACGCGTCATGAAGATCTCCTGCGAACGGCCCCTGTCGGGGCGAATAACCGTGCTCTCGAGCGCGATCCGATCAGATTGATCAATCTGATCGGTGAATCGCCCTCTCACTTAATGATAGAGAACGCGTTATCCGATCAGCTTGCCTCGCAAGCTGATCGGCGCGTGCTCTAGCGCGGGAACTTGTCCTTCAGGCGCGCCAGCACTTCGGCCGGCACGAAGGCGGACACGTCCCCGCCCATGGCCGCGATCTGCCGCACCAGCGTGGCGGTGATGGGGCGGACCCGCGGCGAGGCGGGCAGGAACACGGTCTGGATGGCGGGGGCGAGCACGCCGTTCATGCCCGCCATCTGCATCTCGTAGTCGAGGTCGGTGCCGTCGCGCAGGCCCCGGATGAGCAGCGTCGCGCCGAGCCGCTGGGCGGTGGCGACGACCAGGTCATCGAAGGTGATGGCCTCCAGCGTCGCATTCTCCTGCGCCGCGATGGGCCCGCACACCGCCGTGAGCATTTCCAGCCGCTCCTCGGGCGAGAAGAGCGGCGCCTTGCCGGGATGGATGCCCACCGCCAGCACCAGCCGGTCGGCGAGCCGGCAGGCGGAGCGCACCACGTCCAGGTGGCCGTTGGTCAACGGATCGAACGAACCGCCATAGATGGCGGTGCGGGGCGTGTGGGCGCTCATGCTGCGCTCGACCTCTTCGCGCTTGACCTCATGGGGCGTTCCTCGGGGTCCTCAGAGGTGGCGCCTCTCCGGGCGACCTCTTGGGGCGGCATGGGGCGCCTGGAGAGGCGCCCCTGTTGGGGCGGAAGCCGTAGCCGTCCGCACCGCCCGGCGCAACCGCCAAAGGCGGATGCGCCGGGCGGACGGGACTCCGCCCTATGCCGGCGTGATGGTGGCGTCGAACGACCCACCGGGGCCGGGCACCACCACCTTCACCGGATGGTCCGCCAGGGCCTGCACGAAGTAGGAGGCATCCTGCACCAGGATGGGGAAGGTGCCGTAATGGCACGGCACCACCACCTCGACCCCCGGCAGGAAGCGCTTCACCGCCAGCGCCGCCACGGCGGGACCCATGGTGAAGCGGTCGCCGATGGGGATGAAGACCACCTTGGGCCGGTGGATCTCGCACATCAGCGCCATGTCCGAGAAGATATCGGTGTCGCCCATGTGCCAGACGGTGGGCTCTCCCGGCGCCCGGATGATGAGGCCGGTGGGGTTGCCGAGATATTCGGAGGGCTTGCCGTCGCCGCCCGAGGAATGGTCGGCGCGCACCATGGTCACGGTGAAGCCGCCGCAATCCAGCGTGCCGCCGGTGTTCATCATCTGCCCGGCATTGCCCGCGCCCTTGGCGGCAAGGAAGGCGCACAGCTCCGGATTGGCCACCACCGGCAGGGTGCGGCTGGCGTCGGCGGCATCCTCCACCAGCGAGACCGTGTCGCCCACATGGTCCGAATGGCCGTGGGTGAGCAGGATGTGCGTCACCCCCCGGGAGGCGTCCTCCACCGTGGAGTTGAAGCTGGGATTGCCGGTGAAGAAGGGGTCGATGAGCACCGCCTTGTCCGCGAAATCGAGGCGGAACGCGGCGTGGCCGAACCAGGTGATCTTCATGGGAAAGGACGCCCCTTTGGCTGCGCGGAGCACGCCCCGGTCCGCCTGCAGGGCAGGCGGGCCGGATCACGGTCTCCGTCTTGAAGCCCAGAGCCGGACCCGGCTCTGGATGCGATCGGGCGCGGAGTATCCCGGAAGGTCCGGCAGGGCGCAACGGCGAGGTGGCCTTTCGCCACGCCCCGCCGGCAAAAAGCGGCAGGCCGCCTAGCCCAGCGTGGAAAGCGCCGGGAAGGTCTCGATGAGCCAGTAGCTCGCATGGGCGATCCAGCCGGACATGAAGGCGATGCCGGTGAGCACCAGCAGCGCGCCCATGGCCTTCTCCACCACCGGCAGCGCCTTGCGCATGTGGACGAGGCTTTTCAGGAAGGGGCGCACCGCAAACGCCGCCAGGAGGAAGGGCACCCCGAGCCCCAGCGAATAGATGGCGAGCAGCCCCGCGCCCTTGGAGACCGTCGCCTCCGAGCCCGCCACCGCGAGGATTGCGCCCAGCACCGGGCCGAGGCAGGGCGTCCAGCCGAAGGCGAAGGCCAGCCCCATCACGAAGGCGCCCCAGATTCCGGTGGGCTCATGCACATGGGCGCGGGCAGTGCGGTGCAGCAGATGGATGCGGAACACGCCGAGGAAGTTCAGCCCCATCACGATGATGGTAAGTCCGGCGATGATGGAGAGCACGTCCAGATGCGCCCGCAGCAGGTCGCCGATGGCCGAGGCCCCTGCCCCCAGCATCACGAACACCACGCTGAAGCCGGCGACGAACAGCACCGCCCCCACCATGGCCCGGCGCCCCACCTCCTTCACCGGCTCGTCGCCGGCGAGGTCGTCCAGCGTGCTGCCGCCGAGGAAGCACAGATAGGGCGGCACCAGGGGGAGCACGCAGGGGGAAACGAAGCTCACCAGGCCGGCGAGGAAGGCGGCGGGCAGGGTCACGTCGGCCATGGGTCTTCGTCGCAGCTCCTGTGTGGCGCGTCCGTTGACGGTCGGACGGGCGTCCCGTCGACGCACCATCTCGCGGTGCTTTGCCTCATGGGCCGCCGGAGACGTTCGGGCAAGCCACACTTCGCCGCGCTCCCCGCCTTGTGAGCACAGTCGGCTGCGCCGGCCGGCGCCGGTCGGGGCTTGCGCCGGCCCCACTTCAAGGACATCTGAAGAGCATGAGCGACGAGCGCACGCCCCCCCGCCGGCCGCAGGTCTTCCGCCTCGACGAAGCCGCCATCACCATGGCGCCGCCGGAGCCGGTGGAACCCGCCTTCCCCCTGCCCGTGCCGGTCCCGGAGCCGCGCCGCAGCTGGGGGGTGTCCCTGGCCGGCCTGTTCTGGTCGGCCCTTGGCGGCGTGCTGAGCCTGATGGCCTATGTGGGCCTCAGCCAGCTCATCGCCGACCTGTTCGCCCGCGCCGAATGGCTCGGCTATGTGGGCCTTGCCTTCACCGCCGCGCTGCTGGCCGCTGTCATCGCCATCGTGGCGCGGGAAATGGCCGGCATGGCGCGGCTGACCAAGCTCGACGATATCCGCGCCCGCGCCGAACAAGCTTTGGCCGAGGACGACCGAACCCTCGCCGAAGCCGTGGTGCGGGACGTGCTGCGCCTGTCCGAGGAAACGCCCAGCCTCACCCGGGCACGAACGGACCTCGAAGGGCACATGTCCGGCATCATCGACGGGGCGGACCTGGTGCGCCTGTCCGAACGCACGTTGCTGGCGGGCCTTGATTCCCGCGCCCGGCAGATGGTGTCGGATGCGGCGCGCAACGTCTCCGTGGTCACCGCGGTATCGCCGCGGGCGGCGGTGGATCTCGCCTTCGTGCTCTACAGCGCCGTCACGCTCATGCGCCGCCTCGCCCAGCTCTATGGCGGGCGGCCCGGCACGCTTGGCACGCTCAAG
The DNA here is from genome assembly GCF_029991245.1 of Xanthobacter autotrophicus. Lineage (GTDB taxonomy): Bacteria > Pseudomonadota > Alphaproteobacteria > Rhizobiales > Xanthobacteraceae > Xanthobacter > Xanthobacter autotrophicus_C. The sequence goes on along the minus strand of NZ_JAIVFO010000010.1, from coordinate 7,827 downwards.
CTGGTGAAGCACGTGCTCGGGCATCTCGCCATCACCGGCGGCATGGCGGCCGGCGACACTTTGGTGCAGCAGATCGTCGGCCAGGGGCTGGCGGCGCGGCTGTCCGCCCGCCTCGGCGAGGGAGTGGTGAACGGGCTGCTCACGGCGCGGCTGGGGCTTGCCGCCATCGCCGTCACCCGCCCCCTGCCCTTCACCGCCCTGCCCGCGCCGCGCCTCGCGGACGTGGCCGGCGGGCTGCTGCGCAAGGCGGAGGAGGACGAGGCGGCCGCCTCACGCCGGCAATAGGTGCGCCGGAATAGCGTCCGGCGTATAGCGCAGCGGGCGGTTGCGCCAGATCATCTCCGCCGTGGGCCACACCACGAACGCGCCCATGGCGACGAGGAACAGCGCGACGCTCCATTGCCGCTCCATGAGCGCGAAGCCCAGCACCGTGAGCAACCCCGTGAGGCCAGCCAAGCCCACTGCGACCATCAGCGCAAAGCGCCACGGCCCATAGCCGCCGCGGAAGCGCGCGCCGCTGCCCGCCGCCGCGAGCGCGCCATGCAGTGCCCGGACGAAGGCGGCATAATCCGCCCCCTGGTCGCGCACGCCGGTGAGCGAGATGCGCGAGGAGGAACCGGTCTTCAACCGCGTGCCGTTGCGGCCTGTCAGTTCGATCTCGAAGCTGTGGTTGGCGAACTTGGACGGCAGGAAGCGCAGGGTCACGGCCGTCACATCGGCCAGCGCCAGGCGCCCCTCCTTGGGACCAACCGCGAATTCCAGCACCGGCGGGGCAAGCTCAAGCCGCACGCCGGTGCCGCCGAGGCGCGGAAAGCAGGCATAGGTCGCCGCGCCGGCATCCGCGCTCACGTCAATTCCCGCATGGCGGCGTCGATGCCCTCGACGGTGAGCGGGAACATGCGTCCCTCCATGAGGTGGCGGACGAGGCGGATGGAGTCCGTATAGCCCCAATGGGCCTGCGGCACCGGATTGAGCCACGCCGCCTTGGGATAGGTGGTGGTGAGGCGCTCCAGCCAGACCTTCCCCGGCTCGGCGTTGTTGTGCTCCACCGAGCCGTTGGCATAGGTAATTTCATACGGGCTCATGGAGGCGTCGCCGACGAAGATCAGCTTGTAGTCGTGCGGGTAGGTGTGCAGCACGTCGAACAGGGGCATGCGCTCGGTGGCACGCCGGACGTTGGATTTCCACACGCCCTCATAGACGCAATTGTGGAAATAGAAGTGCTCGAGGTGCTTGAACTCGGCGCGGGCGGCGGAGAACAGCTCCTCCACCTGGGCCACGTGCCAGTCCATGGAGCCGCCCACGTCGAGGAACAGCAGCACCTTCACCGCGTTGCGCCGCTCCGGCCGCAGCCGCACGTCGAGCCAGCCCTGACGGGCGGTCTCGCGGATGGTGCCGTCGAGGTCCAGTTCCTCCGCCGCGCCGATGCGGGCGAACTTGCGCAGGCGGCGCAGCGCCACCTTGATGTTGCGGGTGCCCAGTTCGACGGTGTCGTCGAGGTCCTTGAACTCGCGCTTGTCCCAAACCTTCACGGCGCGGAAATTGCGGTTGCCGTCCTGGCCGATGCGCACGCCTTCGGGATTGTAGCCATAGGCGCCGAAGGGCGAGGTGCCGCCGGTGCCGATCCATTTGGAGCCGCCCTGGTGGCGCCCCTTCTGCTCCTCAAGCCGCTGCTTCAGCGTCTCCAGCAGCTTGTCGAGCCCGCCCAGCGCCTCGATCTGGGCCTTCTCTTCCTCGGTGAGGTGCTTCTCGGTGAGCTTCCTCAGCCAGTCCTCGGGGATGGAATGGCCCTCCTCGCCAAGGGCGCTTTCCAGGCCCTTGAAGCAGCGTCCGAAGACCTGGTCGAAGCGGTCGAGATGGCGCTCGTCCTTCACCAGGCTGGCGCGGGCAAGATAGTAGAAGGTATCTACCTGCCGGCCAGCCACGTCGCGATCCATGGCCTCCATCAGCGTGAGGTATTCACGCACGGAGACCGGCACGCCGGAGGCCTTGAGCGCCTCGAAGAAGGCGATGAACATTCAGGCTTCTCCCCGCTCCGCGCCCTGTGCCCGCCCCTCGCGGCTCATCCGCGCCCACACCCTGCACCCACACCCAGCGCCCACGTCCCGCACCCACGTCCCGCACCCAAGTGGGCCGCGTCGTACGCGCCGCGCGCTCCACCATAGCGGAGAGCCGTGCCCGCGCGCAAAGCCGGGCTGGTGCGCGGGCCGCTAGAGCGTTTTCGAGCGAAGTGGATACCGGTTCGCGCAAAGAAAACGCATCAAAACAAGACTCTAGGGCGATTGCCGTGAGCCGATGCGAACGGAAAACGCTCTAGAACGCGAACGCGAAAGGCCGCGCCCCGGAGGACGCGGCCTTTGCCTGAAGGAGGCTGCCCCGAAGGGCAGTGCTCAGTTCACGCCATAGACGTTGGCGTTGGCTTCCGTGATCTCGCGGACCGCGGTGGCCCCGAGCAGCACCAGGTTCAGGAACTTGGTCAGCTCCACGGACGCGGCATTGCCGACATAGATGATGTCCTTGTCCCGCATGGGCACCTTGGTGGCCATGAGGTAGCCGGTCGGCTCGCGGAAATTGACCGTGTAGATGGTCGGGATCCGCTTGTCGGTCACATTGGACACGTCCACGCCCATGCGCTCCAGCGTGGTGCGGTTCTCGACCCGGAACAGGAACACGGACTGCGGGTCCGCCTGCCCGTCCAGCAGGCCATCGGCCTTGGCCGCGGCCTCGCTCAGGCTGATGGAGTCGTTGCCGAAGTTGAACTGGCCCTGCCTGCCGCTGGCGCCGAAGGCCAGGAAGGTGCGCGGACGGCTGAACACATAGATGGTGTCGTCCGGCTGCAGATAGATGTTGTTGGTCGGCTCGCGGACCAGGCGGTTGAAGCTGATGGTCGCCTCGCGGTTGCCGCGCTGCAGCGTGACCAGCAGGTCGTAGCCCTTGGCCTGCGCCAGGCCGCCGCGACTGACCGCGTCCAGGATGCGCTCGCCGGCGGAGGTCAGCGGGAAGCGCACCGGGGTCTGCACCTCGCCGATGACGGTGACCGCGTTGGAGCGCTGGGTCTTCACCGTGACCACCGCCTGGGGCTCGATGGCCCGGTTGCGCAGGCGCTCGACGATTTCCTTCTCCACTTGCGACGGCATCAGCCCGGCCGCCCTCACCTGGCCCGCGTAGGGCACCGAGATGAAGCCGCTGGGATCCACGGTCTGCTCAGGGATGTCGACGAAATTGCCGGCGCGCGAGGCGGCTTCAGCGGGAATGAACAGGCCGCCCGAGGAGGCCTCGAAGATGGATACGCCGACCTGGTCGCCAATGCCGATCTTCACGTTGGGGATGGGCCTGCGATCATTGCGGAAGGTGCCGACCAGACCTTCGCCGTCAGTGGTCGACAGCACCCGCACCACGTCGATGGTCATGGGCACCAGCTTGTAGCCGACGCCGTCGGTGTCCTGCGTCTGCGGATTACGCACCTCTACGCTGTAAGGGCCGGAAGCCGGAAGAAAATTGCAGCCGCCCAGGACTGCAGCGATGGCGACGCAGCCTGCGAAGCGAAGGCGGTCGAACCAACTCTTTCGGACGAGCAACACTGGCTATTACCCCCTTACAACGTCGCGGATGATCCCTACCATGATGGTCCGGGAGCGGACCATCTCCGACCGGTTGAATCGTCTCCGATCAAAGCGTTTCCGAGTCTCATGTGGCATCGCAGCAACAAGGGCGGATGCCGCTTTCCTAACGAAATTAGCAATATAATACCTCCATAAGAGAGGTATCAGAGCCTGTCGTTCCCGCGCCGCACGGCTGGCCGGCAGGCTCAGGTCGTGATCTGAAAGCAGTCGGTGCCTTCGAGCACCAGGCATGTCAGGTGGCCCGAGGCATAGGCGCCCGTATCGATGTTGATCCGGTTTGGTAATACCTCCGGCTCTTTCGTCGGGGTATGCCCGTGCACGACGCAGTGGCCGAGCCAGTCGGGGCAGTCGAGGAACTCGCGGCGGATCCACATCATGTCCTCGCGGCTCTGGTCCTCCAGCGCGACGCCGGGCCGCAGACCCGCATGGACGAACAGATAGTCGCCGCAGACGAAATAGCTCGACAGCCCGCGCAGGAACGCGACATGCGCCGGCGTCATGGACGCGCGCCAGTGGCTCCAGAGCGTGCCGTCATCCAGGGGGCGCTGGTGGCCCACATAGGACACAACGGTCTCGCGCCCGCCGATCCTCAGCCAGCGGGAAAACGCCTCCCGCGACAGGAGGGCCTCGACCATCACCGCCTCGTGGTTGCCGCTGAGGCACACCGCCTTGTGGCTGGCCTGGCGCTTGATCAGCGCGTCGATGACCGCCGCCGACTTCGGGCCGCGATCCACGTAGTCGCCCAGATAGACCTCGATGCAATCGGCTCCCGGATGGACGCGCTTGTCCTCGTCGATCGCCGCCTGCAGCCGCAGCAGCAGATCGAGATGACCGTGGATGTCCCCGACGGCGTAGACCCGCTGGTTGGGTGGAATGCTTGGCATCGGCGGGCGGAACGAACCCTTGGTCGTGGTCTTGGGGCGGAGCTTCAGCATTCCCATGGTTGCGGCCCGCCCCCCTGCAACACCCCCCATGGGGCATGATCACGACGAAAGTCTATCACACTCTCTCGCGCACCGCGAAGACTCTTTGCTGCATTGCGGTAACGATGGAGACTCAAAGAGTAATTGCGTAAGGGCAAGGTCCCCGCCGGCCGTCAGGCCGCACCGGGAGCACCTCGACCGGAGCGGTGAATCCGGCTCAAATGCCAATGGCCCATGAGCTGGACTCATGGGCCATTGGTCTAGCCGGCGCGGCGTTTGAGCGTCAGCCACTTGGGGCCCCGCTTGGGGGACAGGTGCGCACCGGGTCGCGCAGGCAGACCGGGCGACGGCAGGGCCGGGACCAATTGCACGCGCCGGCAAGGGGCTTCTTTCGCTTCGGGGGAGAGCGGTGATGGCATTCGATCTGACGGCGCTGGCCCTGCTCCTGGAAGCCCTGCTCGGCTATCCGGCGGCCATGGTGCGCCGCGTCGGCCATCCGGTGATCTGGATCGGCCGGCTGATCGTTGTCCTCGACCACGGCCTGAACCGTCCGGGCCTCACCGCCACGACCCGCAAGGGCCTCGGCGTGGTGGCGGTGGGCGTCATCCTCGGCGCGGCCGCCGTTCCGGCCGCGATTCTGGAAGCCATGCTGCGTCCCCTGCCCTTCGGCCTCCTCGTGCTCGGCCTGATCGGCTCGACGCTGATCGCCCAGCGCTCCCTGCACTGGCATGTGGCTCGGGTGGCCGAGGCGCTGGAGACCGGCAGCCTGGAGGCGGCCCGCACTGCGGTGAGCCATATCGTCGGCCGCGACCCGCAGACCCTGGATGAAGCCGGTGTCGCCCGCGCCGCCATCGAGAGCCTCGCCGAGAATTTCTCCGACGGCGTGGTGGCGCCCACATTGTGGATGTGCGTGGGCGGGCTGGCCGGTGGGGCCGCCTACAAGGCCCTTAACACCGCCGACAGCATGATCGGCCACCTCACCGAGCGCCACGCCGCCTTCGGCTGGGCCGCCGCCCGCGCCGACGACTACGTGAACCTGCCCGCCTCGCGCCTCGCCGGCATGCTGCTGATCGCAGCCGCCGCCCTCACTCCCGGCGCCGATGCCCGCGCCGCCCACGCTGCCATGCTGCGGGACGCGCCGCGCCACCGCTCCCCCAATGCCGGCTGGTCGGAAGCCGCCATGGCCGGCGCGCTGGGGCTGAAGCTGAACGGACCCAAGGTCTATGCCGGCGTCTTCACCGAGGACGCCTATATGGGCGACGGGCGAAGAGAGGCGACGGCAAGGGACGTGCGCGCGGCGCTGCGGCTCTACCGCCGGGCCGATGCGCTGATGGTGCTGCTGGTGCTCGCGGGCGCCGCAGCCCCCTTCATCTGGCGAGGCTGAGCAAAAGGTCGAGGTCGAGATGGGCGGCAAGGTGCGCGGCGAGGCGGTCCAGCGTCTCCTCCACCCCCTGCTCATAGGCCGCCTGCGACGGCGCCCCGCCGAGCGCCGAGAGCAGGCCCGCGCGGAAGGCGTCAGAGGCGAACAGCCCGTGCACATAGGTGCCCGCCACCCGACCCGACGCGGACCGGGCGCCATCGGGATGCCCATCGGAGAGCACGGCGAAGGGCCGCTCCGCATCCGCGCCAGTGGTGACGCCCATGTGCATCTCGTAACCGGAGAAGGGCTCCCCCTGCGCCACGCCCTCCACCTCCACCAATCGCTTGTCCGGCGACAGCACGGTGTGGACCTTGAGCAGGCCGAGGCCCCGGGCGATCTTCGCCTCGCCCTCGATGCCGTCGGGATCGGCGATGGTCTCGCCCAGCATCTGGTAGCCGCCGCACAGGCCCATCACGCGGCCGCCACGCCGGGCGAAGGCTAGGATGTCGTGGTGGAGCCCCTCGGCCTTGAGCGCCGCGAGGTCCGCGATGGTGGCCTTCGAGCCGATGAGCAGCACCAGGTCGGTATCCACCGGCAGTGTCTCGTGGGGGCGGATGCGGCGCACTTCCACCCCCGGCTCGGCATCCAGCGGGTCGAGGTCGTCGAAATTGGAGACGTGGGGCAGGATGGGCACGCAGATCCTGATCCGCGCCCCGGGCTTCGCCGCAGGCGGGGCGGCGAGCGCCAGCGCGTCCTCCGCCGGCAGGCGGATGGCCTCACCGAAATGCGGCACCAGCCCCAGCGCCGCCCAGCCGGTCTGGCGGGCGATCAGGTCCATGCCGGCGGAAAACAGGCTCGGGTCGCCCCGGAAGCGGTTGACGATGAAGCCGCGGATGAGGGCGGCATCGGCGGGATCGATCACCGTCTTCGTCCCCACCAGGGAGGCGATGACGCCGCCCCGGTCGATGTCGCCGATGACCACCACCGGCACATCCGCCGCGCGGGCAAAGCCCATGTTGGCGATGTCGCCGGCGCGCAGATTGACCTCGGAGGCGCTGCCCGCGCCTTCCACCAGCACCAGGTCGGCCTCGGCCTTGAGGCGGCCGAAGCTCTCCAGCACGAACGGCAGCAGCGACGGCTTCATGCCCTGGTAGGCCGCCGCCTTGGCGGTGCCGTGGACGCGGCCCTGCACCACCACCTGCGCGCCGGTCTCGCCCTGGGGCTTCAGCAGCACCGGGTTCATGTGGACGCTGAGGGGCACCCGCGCCGCCCGCGCCTGCAGCGCCTGCGCCCGGCCGATCTCGCCGCCATCGGCGGTGACGGCGGCATTGTTGGACATGTTCTGCGGCTTGAACGGGCGCACCGTCAGCCCGCGCAGGGTGAAGGCGCGGGCGAGACCTGCGACGAGGAGCGACTTGCCCACGTCCGACCCGGTGCCCTGGAACATCAGCGCGCGTGCCATGGGCTCAGAACTCGATCCCGGCCTGGGCCTTCACGCCGGCCGCGAAATGGTGCTTCACCAGCCCCATCTCGGTGACGAGGTCGGCCGCCGCGATCATCTCCGGCTTGGCGTTGCGCCCCGTCACCACCACGTGCAGGCCGGGGCGGCGGGCGGAAAGGGTGGCGACCACCTCGGCCAGGTCGAGATAATCGTAGCGCAGGGCGATGTTCAGCTCGTCGAGGACGAGGAGGGCGATGGTCTCGTCCGCCATCAGCTCGCGCACCTTGGCGAAGGCGCGGGCGGCGGCGGCGCGGTCGCGGGCAAGGTCCTGCGTCTCCCAGGTGAAGCCCTCGCCCATGGTGTGCCAGACCACGCGATCGCCGAATGCGGCAAACGCCTCCTGCTCCCCGGTCTGCCACGCGCCCTTGATGCTGTCTCTTATACACAACTGACGCTGCTCTGACGCTGCCGACGATAAGG
>NZ_JAIVFO010000109.1 GCF_029991245.1 Xanthobacter autotrophicus | reverse complement strand
ACCCTGCCCTCCCCCGCAAGCGGGAGAGGGTTCAAGGGTACGCCCGGTCGAAGCAGAGGAATTTCAGACTGAGACGCCGCCGTCCGGGTGGCAAACAGGCTTTGCTGCATGGCATCAGCGCATGGCAGCAATGCGCCCAGCTCATGCAGCAACGGCGGGCGGAGTTACCCTCCTGCTCCGGCCAACTGAAGCGTCAGTGCAAGGAAAGCGGGAGCCCGAGCACCCCGCCCCGACTCAGTAGGCCAGAGCCTTGAAGGCCGGCTCCACCGAGTGGTCCCATTCGCCATTGTAGAGCGCCAGCAGCTTGTCGGCGGGGGAGCGGCCGGTGAGCACGATCTCTTCCAGCGGCTCCAGGAAGCGGGTTTCGTCGCGCCCCGCCCGGTCGTGGAAGCCGCGCCGCTTCAGTCCGGCCTCGGCCAGCTTGAGCACGTCGCGGGCGACCTCGCGCAGCGGACGGCCTGCGATCTCCGCCTTCAGGCCAAGGCGGGGCACGTCGTCCCGCAGTTGCTGGCGCTGCTCGGCGGTCCAGTCCCTGGCGAGGTCCCAGGCGGCGTCGAGGCTCTGGCTGTCATAGAGCAGGCCCACCCAGAAGGCGGGCATCGCGCAGAGCTTGGCCCAGGGGCCGGCATCGGCGCCGCGCATCTCCAGGAAGCGCTTCAGGCGCACCTCGGGGAAGATGGTGGAGAGGTGGTTGACCCAGTCGGAGAGGGTCGCGGTCTCGCCCGGCAGCAGCGGATGGCGGCCGGCGAGCAGGTCGCGGAACGAAGTGCCCGACACATCCACGTAAGAGTCGCCGCGCTTCACGAAATACATGGGCACGTCGAGGGCGTAGTCCACATAGCGTTCGAAACCGAAGCCCTCCTCAAAGGCAAAGGGCAGCATGCCGGAGCGGGCATTGTCGGTGTCGCGCCAGATCTCGGAGCGGAACGACAGGAAGCCGTTGGGCTTGCCTTCCGTGAACGGCGAATTGGCGAACAGGGCGGTGGCCACCGGCTGGAGCGCGAGGCCGACGCGCATCTTCTGGACCATGTCGGCTTCGCTGGAGAAATCGAGATTCACCTGCACGGTGCAGGTGCGGAACATCATGTCGAGGCCGTATTTGCCCACCTTGGGCATGTAGCCGGCCATGATCTTGTAGCGGCCCTTGGGCATCACCGGGGTCTCGGTGCGGGTCCACTTGGGGCTCATGCCGATGCCGAGGAAGCCGATGCCCAGCGGCTCTGCCACTTCCCGCACCTGCGCCAGATGCGCATTCAGTTCCGCGCAGGTCTCGTGGATGGTGGAAACCGGCGCGCCCGACAGCTCGAACTGGCCGCCCGGCTCCAGCGAGATGGCCCCGCCCCCGGTCACGTCGGCGAGGCCGATGATGGTGGAGCCCTCCATGATGGGCTCCCAGCCGAGCAGGGACCGCATGCCCTCCAGCAGCTTGCGGATGCCCTTCGGCCCCTCGTAGGGCACCGGCTCATGGCGGCCGAGGGTGAAGGGGATCTTCTCGTGCTCGGTTCCGATACGGAAGGCCCGCTCCGGCTTGGACCCCTGTTCCATCCACTCCACCAGCTCATGCCGGCCGGCAATGGGAGTCGCGTCGAGGGTGTCCCGGGCCATACGAAATCTCTTCAACAAAATGGGCGCGAGACCATACACGGCGGCCCGGCCAAGGCAACAGACGCACTTCGGTTTCTCAATACCGCCCCAGCGCACCCTTGAACCGGGTCATGTTACCCAGCGCACAGAAATGCCCCCGAACCGACATGCCAGCCCTGTTCCGCCGCGGGCTTTGCGATCCGGGCGGGAGGGCGGACAGCCAAGCCCAAGCTGAGATCAGATGGTGACGGGATTGGCTTTTGCAACGGCGTCGAAGGCCTGGAGCATTCCAATCAGCGCTTCAAGCTGGGAGAGCGGCACCATGTTCGGCCCGTCGGAGGGGGCCTTGTCCGGGTCGGGATGGGTCTCGATGAACACCGCCGCTACCCCCACCGCCACCGCCGCGCGGGCCAGCACCGGCACGAACTCGCGCTGGCCGCCGGAGGAGGAGCCCTGCCCGCCCGGCTGCTGCACCGAATGGGTGGCGTCGAACACCACCGGCGCGCCCGTGGTCTTGGCCAGGATCGGCAGCGCCCGCATGTCGGAGACCAAGGTGTTGTAGCCGAAGGACACGCCCCGCTCGGTCACCAGCACCCGGCCGTTGCCGGCGCCGGTGAGCTTGCCCACCACATTGGCCATGTCCCAGGGGGCGAGGAACTGGCCCTTCTTCACGTTCACCGTCTTGCCGGTGCGGGCGGCGGCGATCAGAAGGTCGGTCTGGCGGCACAGGAAAGCGGGGATCTGGAGCACGTCCACCGCCTGCGCCGCCGCCGCGCACTGGTCGATCTCGTGCACGTCGGTGAGCACCGGCAGGCCGAGGCTCTCGCGGATCTCGGCGAACACCGGCAGGGCCGCCTCCAGCCCCAGGCCCCGCTGGGCCGAGAGCGAGGTGCGGTTGGCCTTGTCGAAGGAGGTCTTGAAGACGAGGCCGATGCCGCGGCGCTGCGCGATTTCCTTCAGGGCGCAGGCCACTTCCAGCGCGTGGGCGCGGCTTTCCATCTGGCAGGGGCCGGCGATGAGTGCCAGCGGCAAGCCATTGCCGAAACGCACGGCACCCGCATCTTGACCCACCTCGACGATGGCGTGGGGCGTGGTGGCGGGCGGTGCGGCGTTCATGGGATCATCCTTGGAAGCGGCGCCGCCGGGCAGGATAGCGGGGAAGGCCCAGCAGCGCGCCTTGATAGGACATTTCCCGAAAAAATGCGAAACCGGCGGCGCCGGGTCCTGTCGATGCCGATGATGCCCAGCCGTGGAGCGGGTCGGCATCGCCGAAGGGAGCGCAGGTGTCCACTGGCTGGCAATTGCGGCCCTGAGCGAGGCAGCCCATTGTGCGCGCGTCCGGCACGCATCCGGCGCGCCCGGCCGGGCATCAGCCCACGATCACAGATGCGGGAAGGAGGGACGTCACATGATCAGGAAATTCGATCACATGACGATCGTCGTTCACGACGTCCAGGGCGCCAAGTCGTTCTTTCAGCTGCTTGGCTTCAAGGAGGTCCAGTCCGTCGTCATCGCGGGCCCGGTCATGGACCGCTACATGGGCATCGAGGGCATCGAGGCCGACCACGTGACCCTCGCCATTGAGGACCCGCACATGGAGGTGCAGCTTCTCCACTACCACCACCCCGCCCCCATCGAGGATCCCAACATCCACCGGCTCAACCGGATCGGCTTCAACCACATCTGCTTCACGGTCGATGATCTCGAGGCCGACATCGCGCGGCTCGCCAGCGAGGGCATCCGGCTGCGCAACGCCATGATGGAGTTCCACGATCGCAAGCTCGTCTTCCTCGAAGGGCCGGAAGGCATCACGGTCGAGCTGGCGGAGTGGTACTGACACCGGCCGGCGCCGGACCTCTCTCGCTCCTCACCCCTCCGGCTGCTCGAACACCAGCACGGCGCCCATGGCGGCCTTGGGCGGCACCACCACCACGCCGGCGATGGCCTCCTCCACCATGCGCCGGGCCGCCAGCGCCCGCCGCAGTTCCGGGGCGCCGGTGGTGTTGAAGCGCACCGCCGCCAGCCGCAGGCCCTCCCCGCCCGGCGCCGGTACGCCGTAGCGCTCGGTGAACAGGGGGCGGGTCATCACGTCCACGGCGCCGCGCGGGGTCTGGCCCACGAACCAGTCGTCGCTGGCCCGCAGCACCGGCCCGCCGGTGACCGTCTCCAGGAATGCCTTGTGCAAGGCCGGCGCATCCGCCACCAGCACCACGCCGGCAACGCCGGTGACCTGGTTGGAATGGCGCTGCAGGTCGGCGGACCAGAAATTCTCGGGCAGCTTCTGGGTGCAGGTGAACAGGCCGAGGTCCGGCGAGAGCGGATCGCGGGCGAAGGCGAGGGTGAAGCCCACCTCCACCTCCTGCCCGTCCGGCCGGCGAGCGGTGCGGCCGAACGCGAAGGTGTCGAACCCGCCGAAGTTCCCGATATCGAAAGCGGCCTTGTCGGCCTCGGGGTCGAAGCCCTCCAGCGCCAGCATGGCGAGGCCCTGGCCGCAGCTTTCGAGGAAGCGCTGGTTGAAGGCGCCGAACGAGAAACGCGGCCCCTCGTCCGGCACGATCTTTTCCGGCTCGACGACTTGCAGCAGCTCGATAAAGAAGCCGGGGGTCTGGACGATGCGGTTCTCGGTGCCCCAGGGATGGCGGTTGCGGGCACCCACGCTGAAGCCCAGCAGATCGTAGACCTCTCCCGCCGCATCAAGATCGCGGACGAGATGCACCACATGGTCAAGACCGCGTCGCATGGCCACTCCTCTGCCCGACTCTCAGGGGCGGAAGCTTAGAGTGCGATCCGATCAGATTGAAACAACCGACAGGCGAGTACCTTTCGAATTGTCACACCAGCCGGCTCTGCTCCATGGCCGCGCCCACGAACGAGGCGAACAGCGGGTGGGGCTGGAACGGCCGCGACTTCAGCTCCGGATGGAACTGCACCCCGATGAACCAGGGGTGGTCGCCATATTCCACGATCTCCGGCAAAAGCCCGTCGGGCGACATGCCGGAGAACCTCAGGCCATGCTGCTCCAGGCGGTCGCGGTAGGCGGTGTTCACCTCGTAGCGGTGGCGATGGCGCTCGAAGATGTCGCGCCCGCCATAGACCGCCTCCACCCGGCTGCCGGGCTCGAGATGCGCGGCATAGGCGCCGAGGCGCATGGTGCCGCCCAGGTCCCCGGCGGCGTTGCGGCGCTCCAGCTCGTTGCCCTTCAGCCATTCGGTGAGCAGGCCCACCACCGGCTCGTTGGTGGGGCCGAACTCGGTGGAATTGGCGTCGTGGATGCCCGCCAGGTTGCGCGCCGCCTCGATCACCGCCATCTGCATGCCGAAGCAGATGCCGAGATAGGGCACCTTGCGCTCGCGGGCGAAGCGGGCCGCGCGGATCTTGCCTTCCGCCCCACGCTGGCCGAAGCCGCCCGGCACCAGGATGCCGTGCACGTGCTCCAGGAACGGCGCGGGGTCCTCGCGCTCGAAGGTCTCGCTCTCGATCCAGTCGAGATTGACCCTCACCTTGTGGGCGATGCCGCCATGGGCCAGCGCCTCGATCAGCGACTTATAGGCGTCCTTCAGGCCGGTATACTTGCCCACGATGGCGATGGTGACCTCGCCCTCGGGGTTGCGCACGCGCCCCTCGATGTCGGTCCAGCGCTTGAGGTTGGGCGCCGGGGCCGGCTCGATGTTGAAGGCGGCCAGCACTTCCTTGTCGAGCCCTTCCGCGTGGTAGGCGGAGGGCACGGCATAGATGTTGTCCACGTCCCGCGCCTCGATCACCGCGGTCTCGCGCACGTTGCAGAACAGCGAGAGCTTGCGCCGCTCCTCGCGCGGGATCTCGCGATCCGTGCGGCAGAGCAGGATGTCCGGCTGGATGCCGATGGAGCGCAGCTCCTTCACCGAATGCTGGGTCGGCTTGGTCTTCAGCTCCCCGGCGGAGGGAATGTAGGGCATCAGGGTGAGGTGGATGAAGATGGCGTGGCCGCGGGGCAGCTCGTTCTTCAGCTGGCGGGTGGCCTCGAAGAAGGGCAGGCCCTCGATGTCGCCCACCGTGCCGCCCACCTCGATGAGGACGAAGTCAAAGCCCTCGTTGCCCTCAAGCACGAAGTCCTTGATGGCGTTGGTGACGTGGGGAATCACCTGGATGGTGGCGCCCAGATAGTCGCCGCGGCGCTCCTTGGTCAGGATGTCCTGATAGATGCGGCCGGTGGTGATGTTGTCCTGCTTCGTCGCCGGGTGGCCGGTGAAGCGCTCGTAATGGCCGAGGTCGAGGTCGGTCTCGGCCCCGTCGTCGGTCACGAACACCTCGCCGTGCTGGTACGGGCTCATGGTGCCCGGATCGACGTTGAGGTACGGGTCCAGCTTGCGCAGCCGGACCGTATAGCCGCGCGCCTGGAGAAGCGCGCCGAGAGCTGCGGAGGCGAGGCCCTTGCCCAGGGAAGACACGACGCCGCCCGTGATGAAGATGTAGCGCGCCATGGGCCTCGACCTTACCTCGTGCAAACGCGATTCGGCGAGGGCGAAGCCGGGGTCGGCCTCGCCTCGCCTGTGGAGAAAGCGTGCCGCCGCGCGAACCGCGGCGACGGGCTCACTTGGGGCTCACTTGGACTGCGGAACCTGCGGGCCCGAAGGCGCGGCCGGCGTCGCGGGGGCACCCTGATCGGCACCGCCGCCCTGCGGGCGAATCTGGTCGAGAATGGTGCCGCCACTCTGCGGAACCTGCGGGCCAGACTGGGTCGCCGGCTGCAGGATCGAGCGCGGGGCCCGGCCCCAGCCCGCCACGATGGTCAGCGCCAGCGAGGTGATGAAGAAGATCAGCGCCAGGATGGCGGTGACGCGGGTGAGCAGGTTGGCCGAGCCGCGCGCGGTGAAGAAGCCGCCGGCACCACCACCGCCGCCGCCACCGCCGATGCCAAGTCCGCCGCCTTCCGAGCGCTGGATCAGCACCACGCCGATGAGCGCGAGCACCACCATGAGATGAATGACAATGAGAACCGTCTGCATGGAATCCATCATGTTCGCGCCACGACCAAAAGCCCGGCGCGTCAGTTGCCGGTCTGTTACACGATCGGGCGCCGCGAGGGAAGAGCGCCCCGGCACCTCGCCGCCTGCCCGGCACGCATGGCAGGCAAGCATGGCAGGTGAGCATGGCAGGCCGGCGGACCCCCACCGGCTTGAGCCGGGAGGGTCAGCCCCGCCATCCCTGGCACCGGAGGTATCGGGCCGCAGATTGCGCATGGAAGCAGCTTCAACGAGGCTGTGCGCCGTCGGCGCGGTCTCGCCTTCTCACATGGGGTTCCAGTCGTGCACCGTCTCGTTGTCGCCCTTGCCGCCCTTGCCGCGGCGTCGCCCGCACTCGCGCAGTCGCTGAAGTCGGACGAGGTATATAGCTCCATCGCCGCGCAGCCCATCACCGCGCCGAACCCGGTGCTGGGCGCCGATGGCCGGGTGCATCTCGCCTATGAGCTTTACGTCACCAATCCGAGCAAGCTGTTCGTCACCCTCGACAAGGTGGAAGCCGTGGACGGCGCGGGCAACGCCCTCGCCAGCCTGGAAGGCGACGGGCTCGGCGCCATGATGACCGACTATGCCGGCACCGCCCGCACCCTGCCGCCCGGCGGCACCGCGGCGGTCTTCCTGGACGTTCCCTTCGCCCGCGCGGCCAGGCTCCCCGACCACGTCCTCGCGCGTATCACGGCGAAGCGCCAGGAGGCCGGCCCCGATGGCAAGCCGGTGCCCATGCCGGCGAGCGCGCCCCTGCCGGCCACCTACACCTTCACCGGGGCGCAAACCGGCATCGGGCGCCCGGCGGTGGTGATCGCGCCGCCGCTGCGCGGCAAGGGCTGGGTGGCGATCAACGGCTGCTGCGATGCCCTCACCTCCCATCGCGGGGCGATCATGGCGATCAACGGGCGGCTGCGGGTGCCGGAGCGCTTCGCCATCGACTTGGTGCAGTTCGACGCGAGCGACCGCCTCTTCACCGGCGATGTGCACAAGCTGGAGAGCTATGCCTATTACGGCGTGCCTGTGCATTCGGTGGCCGATGGCGTGGTGGTGAACCTCTATGACGCCACCGACGCCCAGGTGCCCGGCGGCGACGCCAAGGGCATCACGCCGGAAAACATCGGCGGCAACATGCTGGTAATCGACATCGGCGGCGGCAACTTCGCCTTCTACGCCCACCTGCAGCGCGGCAGCCTGAAGGTGAAGCTGGGCGACAAGGTGCACACGGGCGATATCATCGGCCTGCTCGGCAACACCGGCAACACCAACGCCCCGCACCTGCATTTCCACGTGATGGACGGCCCCTCGCCGCTGGATGCCAACGGCCTGCCCTATGTCTTCACGCGCTTCGAGGGCCAGGGCGTGGCCAACCCCGCCGGCGCGGACTTCTTCGAAAAGCCGGTGCCGGCCGACATCGACCGCACCCGCCTCGCTGGCCCCCGGCAGGACGCGCTGCCCCTCAACAACGAGGTGGTGGATTTCGGCGACGGGAAATAGGGAAGCCGGCGGGCCGATGAGCCCGCCGGCTTCCCGCCTCAGTGCCCCAGCACCGCCAGCAGCAGCAGCGCCACGATGTTGGTGATCTTGATCATAGGGTTCACGGCGGGGCCCGCCGTGTCCTTGTAGGGGTCGCCCACGGTGTCGCCGGTCACGGAGGCCTTGTGCGCCTCCGAGCCCTTCATGTGGCGCACGCCGTCCTTGTCCACGAAGCCGTCCTCGAACGACTTTTTGGCATTGTCCCAGGCGCCGCCGCCCGAGGTCATGGAGATGGCGACGAACAGGCCGGTCACGATCACGCCCAGCAGCATGGCGCCCACCGCCGAGAAGGCGGCCGACTTGCCCGCCGCGCCGCCGCCCGCCACCGCATAGATGACGAAGTAGCAGACGATGGGAGAGAGCACCGGCAGCAGGGAGGGGATGATCATCTCCTTGATGGCGGCCTTGGTGAGCATGTCCACGGCGCGGGAATAGTCCGGCTTCTCGGTGCCGGCCATGATGCCCGGCTTCTCGCGGAACTGCCGGCGCACCTCCTCCACGATGGCGCCCGCCGCCCGGCCCACCGCCGTCATGCCCATGGCGGCAAACAGGAAGGGCAGCAGGCCGCCGAACAGCAGGCCCACCACCACATAGGGGTTCTCCAGCGAGAAGTTGGGGGCGACGCCGTAGAAGTAGGTGCCCTGCCCGGCCTGGGCGATGAAGTATTTCAGGTCCTGGCTGTAGGCGGCGAACAGCACCAGCGCACCGAGGCCCGCCGAGCCGATGGCGTAGCCCTTGGTGACCGCCTTGGTGGTGTTGCCCACCGCGTCCAAGGCGTCGGTGGACTGGCGCACCTCCTTGGGCAATCCAGCCATCTCCGCGATGCCGCCGGCATTGTCCGTCACCGGGCCGAAGGCATCCAGCGCCACGATCATGCCGGCCAGGGCCAGCATGGTGGTGGCGGCGATGGCGATGCCGAACAGGCCCGCGAGGCCATAGGCGAACAGGATGCCGGCGATGATGACCAGCGTCGGCAGCGCCGTGGATTCCAGCGACACGGCGAGGCCCTGGATGATGTTGGTGCCGTGCCCGGTCACCGAGGCCTGGGCAATGGACACCACCGGGCGATAGCCGGTGCCGGTGTAATATTCGGTGATGACCACGATGGCGCCGGTCACCGCGAGGCCCACCAGGCCGCACAGGAACAGGCTGGTGCCGGTGAAGTCCGCCCCGGCGATGGCGCCGAAGCCGGGCAGCAGCCACGTCACCGCCGCCAGCGCGATGATGGAGAAGCCCGCCGTCGCCATCAGGCCCTTGTAGAGCGCGCCCATGATGGACGAGTTGGCCCCGAGCCGCACGAAGAAGGTGCCGGCGATGGAGGTGAGGATGCACGCCCCGCCGATGGCCAGCGGATAGACCATCATGGTGGCGAGGGTCGCCGGCACGGCGGCGAAGAAGATGGCGGCGAGCACCATGGTGGCCACCACGGTCACCGCATAGGTCTCGAACAGGTCGGCGGCCATGCCGGCGCAGTCGCCGACATTGTCGCCCACGTTGTCGGCGATGGTGGCCGGGTTGCGCGGATCATCCTCCGGAATGCCGGCTTCCACCTTGCCCACGAGGTCGCCGCCCACGTCGGCGCCCTTGGTGAAGATGCCGCCGCCGAGGCGGGCGAAGATGGAGATGAGCGAGGCGCCGAAGCCCAGCGCCACCAGCGCATCCACCACCGTGCGGCTGTTGACGGCGAAGCCGAGGATCTGGGTAAGCACGAGGAAGTAGACCGTGACCCCGAGCAGGGCGAGGCCCGCCACCAGCAGGCCGGTGACCGCGCCGGCCTTGAACGCAAGGTCGAGGCCGCCGGCAAGCGACAGGGTCGCCGCCTGCGCGGTGCGCACGTTGGCGCGGACCGACACATTCATGCCGATGAAGCCGGCCAGCGCCGAAAGAATGGCGCCGACGGCGAAGCCCACCGCCACCAGCCAGCCCAGGAACAGCCCCACGAGAACGAAGATGACGACACCCACCACGCCGATGGTGGTGTATTGGCGCTTCAGGTAGGCCTGCGCCCCTTCCGCGATGGCGGCTGCGATTTCCTGCATCCGCGCGGTGCCCGGGTCCGCGGCCATGAGTTCGCGGATAGCCCATACGCCGTACGCCACGGCCAGCAGGCCGCAGGCGATGATCAACACCAGTGCCAGCATCAGTCCCACCCTTTTTCGTTTCCGCCAGTATCTTGTTATGGGGTGAGTGTGAGCGGTGCCGTGACCCACGGCAAGGGGCGTCCGGGCAAACTGTCGCAGCGCCCGCCGCCATATCCCGGTCTCGGTCTTGGACCGCAACCGGGAGGGTTTCGTTCAAAGGCCGCGCCGGCTTCGACAAAGGCCGAGGCCGAAGGCCGGCCGGCCGCGGCGTTTACCGCGTCGGCGGGGCGTCGCTGGAATCGCGGAATTCGAAGATCTTGCGCAGGAAGCCGGGCGCCACCGCGGAGATGGGATTGATGCGCAGGGTCGGCCCGCCGCTGAGGGGGCCGACGATCTCGAAGGTCACGCCCACCAGGCCCTCGTTCGGCCCACCCCCCAGCAACAGGCCGATGACCGGCAGCTTCGAGAAGATGTTGTTGAGGGCATAGGCCGGCACGAAGGTGCCGCGGACGGAGATGCGGTCGGCGGCGAAGTCCAGAGTGCCGTCGAAGGTGGCGCCCACGGACGTGCCCCAGATGGCGCCTTCCTTGAACACGATCTTGCCGGTGGTGCGGGAGAACTGGGCCTGCGCCTTCTGGAAGGCGGCGGTGCCGTCCTCGATCTTGCCGGACGAATCGCGCGCCGCGCTGGAGAGTTGCTGGAGCCCCGGCTCGCCCTTGATGGCGAAGTCGCGCACGTGGATCACGCCGTCCTGGGGGGCCGCGTCGCTGCGCGGCGGGTCCACCACCAGCCAGGCCTCGCCGCCCTGGACCTTGGGGTAGATGTCGAGGAAGCGCAGCATGGCGCCGGCGTCGGAGGTGGTGACCAGCAGCGCCTTCTGCCGGCCCTGCCAGTTGCGCATCTCGCCCGCCACCGTGCCGTCGCGGCCGGCCTTGGCCGTCAGCGTAAAGTCGCGCGTCTCCACGCCCCGGCGCGACACCGAGAGGTCGAACTGGCGCAACACCTCGCCATTGTTTCCGGTGAGCGCGCCGATGCGCGACTCCACATCCACGTCCGGCATCCTCTGGGCGCGCCGCTGGCCGGCGGGCGAGGAGACGAGGCTCTTCATGATGCCGCGGGCGTCCATGACATCGCCGGTGATGCGGACCTTCAGCACGTCCCCCACTTTCTCCGCCCTGGCCGACGCCTTGTCGCCGTCGGAAAGCTGGAAGGTGGGGAAGCTGGCACCGACGAGGTCGCCGCTGTCGGACAATTCCATCGAGCCCTTCAGCAGCGTGCCCGAGCCGTCGATGACCATGTCGTCGAGGCGAACGCTGTTGCCCTTGTCGTTCAGGGCGAACTTCGCCTTCAGGGGCTTGCCCGCAGGCTTGCTGAGGCCGGGGATAAGGTCGGCGATGCGCGCGTTGACGAGATCGGCCTCGATGGTCGCCCGCGTGTCCTTGTTGTTGGTGGTGCCCATGAGGCGCACCCCCACCGGGCCGGAGACGCCGGGCAGGTCCACGCCCAGCTTGCCGCGGGCGGCATCGTCCAGGGTGGCGCTGACCCGGATATCGGAATCGGCCACGTTCTTGCGCTTCTCATATTCGAAGGCCAGCGGCGCGCCGGCGATCTTGCCGTCGCCGCGCAGCACCACGCCGGCCGGCGAGGCGAAGGCCTTCACCGTTGCCCCTTCGAGCCGCAGGCCGCGGAACACCTTGTCGACGCCGAAATCCGTCAGGGTGGCTTCGAGCGAATAGTCGAAATCCTCCGGCAGCGGCACCTTGCGGAAGGTGATGTTCACCTGCAGCAGGGCGGAGAACTTGCCCCGCGTGGTGGAGGGGTCGAAGGCGGTGCCGGTGGGGCCCTTCAGCGGCTCCATGCCCAGCACCTCGATGGCGCCGTCGGCGGGGCCGTCGAACTTCACCCGGATCTGGGAGGTGGGCTCGCGGGGGAAATAGTCCGGCATCAGCATGACGCCGTCGCTCACGGCGATCTTGCGGTTCTGCGGCGTCACCGCGGTCCCGTCCGGCAGGGCGATGCGCACCGAACGGCCGGTGACGAGGACGGCGAGGCTCGCATTGGTGATGGGCGGCAGGCCCTTCACCGGTCGCAGGGTGACGCCCTTGCCGTTGATGGTGAAGCGCACCCCGTCGTCCGGCAGGGGCACCTGCTTCTGGCCGATCAGGTCGAGCGGCAGCTTGACCGCGACGGTGATGCCGTCCGCCGTGCCGCCGGAGACGTTGTCGATGGCGAACTGCCGGGCCGGAGGGGCGATGTTCACCGGCCAGAAGCGCTTGATGGTGGCCACCGGCATGGGCGAGGCGGTGCCGTCGAACTTCAAGTAGGGCACGTCCACCCCGAAATCGAACAGCGCGGTGAAGGTGAAGGCGCCCGCCGCCGAGCCGAGGAAGCCCGTGTCGACGATGATCTGCCGGCTGGGCGGATCGAACCGGCCCGCCACGTCCACCTTGTCGACCACCAGAGCCGGCTCGGGCATCTCCTTGCCGGTGAGCACCACCTGCTTCTGCGCCATCTGGAATGGCCAGGGCGCGCCCAGGGTCGCCGGCACCTTGATCTCGCCCGTGAGCGAGATGACGTTTTCGGTCTTCACCGCCTCGATGGGCGCGACCACGATCACCCGCCGGGCTACGTCGAGGGTGGCGCCGATGCGGGCGCGATCGATGACGAAGCGCTCTTCCGGGTCTTCCCCGCTGCCCAGCACGCCGGCGCCGAAGTCCACATTTGCCTCGCCCGCCTTCACCTCGCCGTCCACGGACAGGCGCGCGGTGAAGGCGGCGGTGAACGGCGTATCCATGTAGAAGCGCCGCTGGTCCTGGATGAAGGCCTGGAGCAGGTCGCGCGTCGAGAGGTTGCGGATCGCAAGCTCGATGGCCCGCTCCCCGTCCCGCGCCGGGCCGATGCGCGCGGTGGCGGTGGCGACGCCTTGCGGCGACTGGATGGTGAAGGTGAGCTGGGCACCACCCGCCGCCGGCCGGGCGAGGCGCACGCTGATGTGCTGGAAGACGATGCGGCGGCCGGCGCTCTCATTTTCCACGATGAGCGTGCCGTCCTTGAGCCCCACGTCCGCCAGGGCGCCGCCATCGAAGCCGGCCGATTCGAGTTCGTTGATCCAGCGGGCCAGAACCACCGGCTTCAGGGGATCGGTATCGAGGGCGCCGGTGCCGGCCGCCGCGGCAGCGGGCTCGGGCGCCGCCGGCTGCGGGGGCGCGGGCACGGGCGCGTCTGGAGCTGCCGGCGATGGAGTGCGGGCAGCCGCCGAAATCGGGGCTGAGATCGCCTTGCCGCCCTTGCCGGTGGCGACCGCCAGATGGCCGGAGGCGGCGATGCGCACCGTCATTTCCGCGCCGACCAGGTCGATCCGCCGCGCCTTCGGCATGAGGGACAGGAGCGAGCCTTCCAGCTCCACCTCGGCGCTGGGCGCGCTGGCCACCAGCTGGCCGTCCGGCCCGGTGACGCGGATGTCATGCACCACCACGGCGGTGGCACCGCCGCTCACGGTCTCCATGGTGGTGGAGCCGATGGCCACCTTGTGACCGCCGCCGATGCGCTCTTCCAGCGCCCGCTCGAGATAGGGGGTCGCGAGATTGGCGGTGACGATGCCATTGGCGATGAGCACATAGAGGGTGACCGCCGCCAGGCCGCCGAGGGCGATGAGCAGCAGGCACACCATGGTGAACACGCGCGCCGCGCGGCTGCGCGGCGTCAGCGCCCCCATGATGCCCCGGAAGCGGGAGCGCCGCGGCTGACGCCGCACCGGCTCCGGCTTGCGCACCCTATCCTCCATGCCGCTCCGACCCCTCCACGCTCTTCTTCTGCTTTCCACACCGCCCGCCGCGGACCCGCCCCGCAGGCTCTTCTCCCGCGCGCGGCGATTCGTCCACGATCGCCCGATTGACCCTAACCTGCCCGTGCCTCGTAAAGATGAGGTGGATCAATCCTTGCAAGTTACCATGTGCGCCGGGAAGGCGGCGATCTTGTGGGTCGCGGGAGCCGGATCCGGCTCTAGCTTCAGACAAGAGCACGCGCCGACCAGCCCCGTCATGGCGCCGAACACGTCGAAAGGAAGGCGGATGTCCAAGTTTCCGGAAGCCGGCGCCAAGGCGCCCCCGTTCTCGCTCGCCCGGGACGGCGGCGGCACGGTGGCGCTCAAGGACTTCAAGGGCCGCAAGCTGGTGCTCTATTTCTACCCCAAGTCCAACACCACCGGCTGCACCAAGGAGGCCATCGCCTTCAACGGCCTGAGAGCCGCCTTCGCCGCCGCCGACACCGATATTCTGGGCGTCTCGGCCGACGCGGTGAGCGCGCAGGACAAGTTCAAGGCCAAGTACGACCTCGCCTTCCCCCTCGGCTCGGACCCGGAGAAGGCGATGCTGGAGGCCTATGGCGTCTGGGTGGAAAAGAGCATGTACGGCCGCAAGTACATGGGCATCGAGCGGGCGACGCTGCTCATCGGCCGCGACGGCAAGGTGGCGCGCACCTGGCCCAAGGTGAAGGTGGCCGGCCACGCCGAAGACGTGCTCAAGGCGGCGCAGGAGCTGGCCTGAGGCGGTCCAGCACATGGCGGCTGATCCGGGATCGGCCGCCATGTGCTTTTAAACCGCCATTCCCGGCGCATCCGGGGATCTGCAGCGCTGCGTCCCTACCCCGCCCCCTGCACATTCTGCGGCAGCACGAATGGTCCCGGCGGCGCGATGCCGACGCGCACGCGCACCCCGAAAGCCGCCTCCAATACCTCCTCGCTGATGACCTCCCCGGCCGGACCCGCCGCCCGGATGCGGCCCTGCGCCAGCACCACGATCTCGTCCGCCACCATGGCCGCGAGGTTGAGGTCGTGCAGTACCGCGAGCACGCCGCCGCCCTTGTCCGCATGGGCGCGCGCCAGCCGCAGCACCGTGAGCTGGTGGGCAAGGTCGAGGCTCGCCGTCGGCTCGTCGAGGAAGAGATAGGAGGGCGCATCGGCCCGCGTCAGCTCCAGCTGGGCGAGGATGCGCGCCAGCTGCACCCGCTGCCGCTCGCCGCCTGACAGGCTGTCGTAGCGCCGCTGGGCGAAGCCCGGCAGGTCCACCTGAGCGAGGAGGCGGGCGATGCGCGCGCCATCACGCCCGTCCGGCGCCATGAGGCCGGCGGCGATCACCTCTCCAGCGGTGAAGGGGAAGGCCACCTCCGCCGCCTGCGGCAGCACCGCCCGGCGCCGGGCCAGCACCAGCGGCGACAGGCGCGAGATCACCACGCCGTCCAGCGTCAGGCGGCCGCCTGAGAGGCGGTGCTCGCCGGACATGGCCTTCAGCAGCGTGGATTTTCCCGCCCCGTTCGGCCCCACCAGCACGGTCACCCGCCCCGGCTGGACGGCAAGGCTGGCATCCTCTACCAGCAGGCGGCCCCCGGCCGCAACGCTCACGCTCTCGGCCCGGTACATCTTTACCCCCATCATCCGACGAAGGCGCGCCGGCGCAGCAGCAGCCACAGGAAGAAAGGCGCGCCCACCAGAGCGGTGACCACGCCCAACGGCAGCTCGGCCGGCGCGGCGATCATCCGCGCCAGGATGTCGGCGCCCAGCAGCACCGCAACGCCGAGCAAGGCGGACGCCGGCAGCAGCACCCGGTGGGATGGCCCCACCACCAGCCGCGCCAGATGCGGCACCACCAGCCCGATGAAGCCCACCACGCCCGCCGC
>NZ_JAIVFO010000108.1 GCF_029991245.1 Xanthobacter autotrophicus | reverse complement strand
GTCCACCACCTCGGCCGAGACCTTCACCGGCGGTGGCGGCGGGGGCTTTGCCGGCCTCTCCCATGTGCGCGCCAATGCCCCGCCGCCACCGCCGGTGAAGGTCTCGGCCGAGGTGGTGGACCGCGAGGGCCGGCTGCTGCGGCCCTTCGCGCTGCCCGATGGCCGCTGGCGGCTCGCCGTCACGGTGGAGGACGTGGACCCGCGCCTCGTCGCCATGATCCTCGCCTATGAGGATCGCCGGTTCGAGCGGCATAACGGCGTCGATGCGCTGGCCCTGCTGCGGGCGGCGGGGCAGGCGGCGGCATCGCAGCGTGTGGTCTCGGGCGGCTCGACGCTCACCATGCAGGTGGCGCGCCTGACGCTGCCGCCACGCCCGCGCACGCTTTCCGCCAAGCTCGCCCAGATGCGCCGGGCGCTGGAACTGGAGGCACTTCTGTCCAAGCCCGAGATCCTTGGGCTCTACCTGACGCTCGCCCCCTATGGCGGCAATATCGAGGGGGTACGGGCCGCGTCGCTGACCTATTTCGGCAAGGAGCCGCGCCGGCTCACTCTTGGCGAGGCGGCGCTGCTGGTGGCCCTGCCGCAGGCGCCGGAAATGCGCCGGCCGGATCGCTTTGCGGCCCGCGCGCGGGCGGCGCGCGACCGGGTGCTCGACCGGCTTGCGTCCCAGGGCCTGCTTGCGGCCGACGAGGTGAGGGTCGCGAAGGCCGAGCCGGTGCCGATGGCGCGCCGTGCCTTGCCGCAGCTCGCGCCTCACCTCGCCGAGCAGATGGTGGCGGAGCGGCCGGACATCTCGCGCCATCTCTCTACCCTCGATGCGCCGCTGCAGGAGAAGCTGGAGGAACTGGTGCGCGAGCGCACACGGGCGCTGGGCCGCGGGCTCTCGTCGGCCATGGTGGTGATGGACAATGACAGCGCGCAGGTGCGGGCCTATGTGGCCTCGGCGGATTTCCTCGACAGGGAGCGGGCCGGCGCGGTGGACCTTGCCCGCGCAGTGCGTTCGCCGGGGTCCACCCTGAAGCCTTTCATCTATGCCCTCGCCTTCGAGGACGGCATCGCCCATCCCGAAACCATGATCGAGGACCGGCCCGCCCGCTTCGGCGGCTGGCGGCCGGAGAATTTCGACCGCGGCTTCCAGGGCACCCTCTCGGTGCGCAAGGCGCTGCAATTGTCGTTGAACGTGCCGGCGGTCCGCCTGCTGGATGGGGTGGGGCCGCAGCGCCTCGCCACCCGCCTCCAGCAGGCCGGGGCGCGGCTGGAGCTGCCGCCGGGGGCGGCGCCGGCCCTGCCCATGGGGCTCGGCGGCGTGGGCATCCGCCTGGTGGACCTCATCATGCTCTACGGCGCGCTGGCGCGGGGCGGCGAGGCGCATCCGCTGGTGTTCCGTCGCGACGGCGGCGCGGTGGCCGTGCCACGCCGGTCCCGGCTCGTGGATCCGGCGGCCGCCTGGTACGTGGGCCAGTGCCTTCTGGGCACGCCGGCGCCGGAGAATGCGCTCACCGGCCGCATCGCCTTCAAGACCGGCACCTCCTACGGCTATCGCGACAGCTGGGCCATGGGCTTCGACGGGCGCCGCACCGTGGGTGTCTGGGTGGGCCGGCCGGACGGGCAGGCGGTGCCCGACCTCACCGGCCGCGCCGCGGCGGCGCCCCTGCTGTTCGATGCCTTCGCCCGCATCGTCCGCACCCCGGCGGGGCTCGGCCCGGCACCGCGCGGCGCGGTGATGGCGGCGAACGCCCGCCTTCCCGTGCCGCAGCGCCATTTCGGCCGCACCCGGCAGGAGCAGCCCTTGCAGGTGGTCTATCCGCCGGAGGGCGCGCGGGTCTCGGGCGCGGAGGCGGAGACGCTTGCGCTCAAGGTGGATGGTGGCACTTTCCCGCTCACCCTGCTCATGGACGGCCGCCCGGTGGCGCGGGTGGAGGACCGGCGCACCCTGTTCTGGACGCCGCAGGGGCGGGGCTTCGCCCGCCTCACCGTGATCGACGCGGACGGGCTTTCCGACAGCGTGACGGTGCGGGTCGAATAGGGCGATCAGACCAATGGCCATGAGCTTGTCTCATGGCCATTGGTCAAGCCCGCGCGGCGCTTGAGCGTAACCCATCTTCGAAGACCGAAGCCGATGGTATCAGCCCAAAAGAAAGTCCCGCGCCACCTTGCGGTGGGCGGGACAGGCACTGGGAGGAAACGCGGGAGATGTCACGCTCCGGGCAGACGAGCCCGGAAACCGGAAGCGAAAAACTCAGAAGCCGCGCACGACCAGCTGGGCGATCTCGTCGCGGCTGCAGCCGAGCTTGGCCAGCTCGCTGTTGGGCATGCGGCGGAGCTGTTCGTAGCGAGTCGCCATCCGGCGGGCTTCGAGGATGGCCGACACCACCTTGGAAACAGTGGCGCCCATGCGCCCGAACAGCCCGAATTCGCGGGAAGGAGTTGCAGTGATCGTGGCCATTTTCGCCTCCGCTTGGAGATCGGCTCCAAATTCAATGTCCGCACCATAAGCCAGGAGCGTGCACTGCAATAGAGCGGATTGTGCATGGCACCAATGCGGATACCGTATACCACTGCGGATCGCGGGCTGTGGATGATGCGAAAGCCTATTGAACCGGGGCGGAGAATTGCGTATAGACCCCACCTGCCTTTCGGGGCACGCATCCTCGGCCGCTTCGGCGACCTTCAGAGGACAGCGTTGGGGGATAGTTCAACGGTAGAACCGCGGACTCTGACTCCGTTAATCTAGGTTCGAATCCTAGTCCCCCAGCCACTTCCATTCCCAACGGATTGCCCACGATCCGCGCCATCGGGAACGGTCGTCAATCTACATCGCGTCTTGCAGCTTTATCGCGTTTGGCAGCTTTCGTTCCGGACAAGACCGGCCGGATTGCAGCTTCAGCGCGCCGGGCATTCGGTGATCCACAAGGCCAGCGGATCCACAAGGCCTGCGGCCCAGGAGCCTGACCCAAGAGCCTGACCCAAGGCGCGCCGCGCGGGAGCTGAACCCGCGCGGCATTGTTCAAGGCAAGGGGCCGGTGGGTTCAGACGACGGTGAGGCGGATTTCACCCACGCCCTCGACGCCGCCTTCCAGCACGTCGCCATTCGAGAGCGGGCCGACGCCCGCCGGGGTGCCGGCGAAGATGAGGTCGCCGGGGGCGAGCCTGAACAGGGTGGAGAGGGTGGCGATCATCTCCGGCACCTTCCAGATCATCTGGTTGAGGTTGCCGTCCTGCTTCACCGCCCCGTTGATCTTCAGGAAGATGCGCCCCGCGTCGGGATGGCCGATGGTGGTCGCCGGCACCAGGGCCGAGCAGGGCGCCGCCTCCTCGAACGCCTTGCCCACTTCCCATGGCCGGCCGAGCTTCTTGGCCTCGCCCTGCAGGTCGCGGCGGGTGAGGTCGAGGCCCACCGCATAGCCGAACACGCAGTCCAGGGCACGCTCCAGCGGAATGTCCTCGCCGCCGGCCTTCAGCGCCACCACCAGTTCCACCTCGTGGTGCACGTCCTGCGACATCTTCGGATAGGCGATGGTCGCGCCGTGGGGCACCAGCGTGTCGGGATTCTTCTGGAAGAAGAAGGGCGGCTCCTTGCTGGGATCGTGGCCCATCTCCACCGCATGGTCGGCGAAGTTGCGACCCACGCAATAGATGCGGTGGACCGGGAAGTGGTCGTCGCTGCCCACGATGGGAAGGGCGTCCGAGGGGGTCTTGGCGGTCGAATTGTACCTTTGGCCATCCCTGCATCCAGGGCCTCCGGATGACGCCTGCGCCTTCCGGGGCCTTGAGAGCTGGTTGCGTCGGCCAGGCGGAGCGGCCTGAGGTGGCGACCCGCGTCTATTTCCCGTCGAGGCGGCGGGAGAAGACGACGCGCGGTTCTTCCAGATAGCCCACGGCGGCATAGAAGCCGCGCACGGCCGCGTTGTCCGGGCGCACCAGCAGCATGAGCTTGGGCACGGCGCGGGCGCGCAGCCAGTCCTCGGCGGCGGTGAGCAGGGCGCGGCCGAGGCCCTTGCCCTGAAGATCGGGCTCCACCGCGAGGTAGTAGATCCAGCCGCGATGGCCGTCGTGGCCCACCATCACCGAGCCCGCGAGCGTGCCGTCCCGCCGCGCCACCAGGATGGTGGAATGGGGGCCGCGCCGGGCAAGCGCGATATCGGCGAAGGGGTCGTTCCACGGGCGCGTCAGGCCGGCGCGCTCCCACAGGGCGGCAAGCGCCGGCGTGTCGGTGTCCTGCGCATGGCTGAAGGCAAAGCCCTCAACGGCGGTGGTGGCGAGCGTCTCGGTCATGCGGGGATCTCGCTTGTGGAAGGGCCTCGGGATGGGCGGGGCGCGGCGGCGCGCGCGAGGCGGTCGTAGATGGCTTCGCCCAGGCCGGTGCGAGGCAGCGCCACCACGGCGATGGCGGTTGCGCCGGAGGCGTCCAGCGCCCGTAGCGCGCCATAGAGCCGGGCGGCAGCTTCGGTGAGGTCGCCGGAGTGGCTGAGGTCGAGCACGCTCCCGGCGGCCGGCGTGCCGTCCGGCGCCGCGCCGGCGAAGGTGAGCAGGGCTTCGCCCGGGGCGACATGGGTGGCGTCGAGGCGCAGCACGGCGCGCGGGGCGTAGTGGGACGCGAGGCGGCCGGGCGCCAGCGGGCGGGCGTCATCGGTCGCATCGGGCCGCGCGATGGCGTGGCCGAGGGCGGCCTCGATCTCCTCCCGCGCGAGGCCGCCGGGACGCAGCAGCACCGGTACTTCGCCAGTCACGTCGAGAATGGTGGATTCGACCCCCACCGGCGTCGGACCGCCGTCCAGCACCGCGTCGATGCGGCCTTCGAGGTCGTCCATCACATGGGCGGCGGTGGTGGGGGAGACATGGCCGGAGCGGTTGGCGCTGGGCGCCACCACCGCGCCGCCGAAGGCGCCGATCAGCGCGGCGGCATCGCCATGGGCGGGCACGCGCAGGGCCACCGTGTCGAGCCCCGCCCGCGCCAGGTCGCAGACGCCGTCGCCGCCGGCATAAGGTACCACCAGCGTGAGCGGCCCCGGCCAGAAACGCTCCGCAAGGATGTTCGCCGCCCGGTTGAAACTGCCGAGCCGGCGGGCGGAGGCCGCGTCCTGCGTGTGGGAGATCAGCGGGTTGAAGGCCGGGCGCCCCTTGGCCGCATAGAGGGCGGCCACGGCCTGAGGGTTCGAGGCATCGGCGCCGAGGCCGTAGACCGTCTCGGTGGGAAAGGCCACGAGGCCGCCGGAGGCCAGGAGCCGTGCCGCCTCGGCGACCGCGCCGGGGGCGGCGGCCGGCAGGAGGCGCGTCGGGCGTAGGCGTGTCTGGGGCGGAGCGGGAGAAACCATGATGCCTTCAATCCGCGCGTGTCCGACCAAAGGGCCACAATACGCCTCTTGACGAAGCCGGCCGGCGCCGCGATGTGGGAAGCCGAACGTCGCGTGCTTAGAGCGCGCCCCGCGGGGCCGGTCAAGCGCATGCCGCACACGGGAGGGTCACATGAGCTATCGCGCGCCGGTGGAAGAGGTCGCCTTTTTTCTCAAGACCTGCACGGCCCTTCCCCTGCTGATGGAGCAGGGCCTCGTGGACCTCTCCTTCGACGTGGTGGACCCGGTGCTGGAAGAGGCCGGCAAGTTTGCGGCCTCGGTCATCGCACCCCTCGACACGGTGGCCGACAAGCAGGGCTGCACCCTCAAGGACGGCGCCGTGACCACCCCCGAAGGCTGGCGCGCCGCCTATGAGGCCTGGGCCAGCGCCGGCTGGAGTTCGGTGGCGGCACAAGAGGCGTTCGGCGGCCAGGACCTGCCCACCTCGGTGACCTCGGCGCTCACGGAGTTCTGGAATTCCGCCTCGCCCGCCTTCGGCATCGGCGGCGTGCTCACCATGGGCGCCATCGAGGCGCTCACCGCCCATGGCGCCCCCGAACTCCAGCAGACCTTCCTGCCCAAAATGGTGGCGGGCACCTGGACCGGCACCATGAACCTCACCGAGTCGCAGGCGGGCTCGGACCTCGCGGTCCTGCGCGCCAAGGCGGTGAAGCAGGCGGACGGCACCTACCGCATCTTCGGCACCAAGATCTTCATCTCCTACGGCGAGCACGACATTGCCGAGAACATCGTGCATCTCGTGCTTGCCCGCCTGCCGGATGCGCCGGCCGGCACCCGCGGCATCTCGCTCTTCGTGGTGCCGAAGGTGCTCGTGAATGAGGATGGCAGCCTCGGCGCGCGCAACGACGTGGTCTGCGCCGGCATCGAGCACAAGCTCGGCCTGCACGGTTCGCCCACCTGCACCATGGTGTTCGGCGAAAAGGGCGAGGGGGCCATCGGCTATCTGGTGGGCGAGGAAAACCGCGGCCTCGCCTGCATGTTCACCATGATGAACAACGCCCGCCTCGCCGTGGGCATCCAGGGCGTGGCGGTGGCCGAGCGCGCCACCCAGCGCGCCTTCGCCTATGCCAAGGAGCGCCGGCAGGGCAAGGCGCCGGGCTTCGAGGGCTCGGCCCCCATCATCGCCCATCCGGACGTGAAGCGGATGCTGCTCACCATGCGCGCCGAGACCGACGCCGCCCGCGCCATCTGCCTGAAGACCGCCGACGCCCTCGACCGCGCCCATCGCCTGCCCGACCCCTCCGCTCGCGCCGCGGCGCTGGCCGAGGCGAGCCTTTTGACCCCGGTGGCCAAGGCCTTCTCCACCGACATCGGCATCGAGGTGGCCTCCACCGGCGTGCAGGTGCACGGCGGCATGGGCTATGTGGAGGAAACGGGCGCTG
Organism: Xanthobacter autotrophicus; assembly: GCF_029991245.1. GTDB lineage: Bacteria > Pseudomonadota > Alphaproteobacteria > Rhizobiales > Xanthobacteraceae > Xanthobacter > Xanthobacter autotrophicus_C. Next base: position 9,300 of record NZ_JAIVFO010000108.1, on the reverse strand, counting down.
CCCAGCACCTGCGCGACGCCCGCATCTTCGCGATCTATGAGGGCACCAACGGCATCCAGGCCATCGACCTCGTCACCCGCAAGCTGCCGCAAGAGGGCGGCGACGTGGTGAACGCCGTGCTCGCCGATTATCGCGACATCGCCGCCGAGGTGGCCGCGCTGAATTCTCCGGATTTCGGCCATACGGGGGTGCGGCTCGCCGAGACCGTGGATGCGCTGGCCCGCGCCACCCGCAAGATGCTGGACTGGCTGCCGAGCGACCAGGCCAAGGCGCTGGCCGGGGCAACGCCGTTCCTGCGCCTGTTCGCCCGCGCTGCCGGCGGGGCCTATCTCGCCAAGGCGGCGCTCGCCGCCTATGCGGAACGGGCAGCGGGCGGCACCGACCCGCGCCTTGCCGCGCGCATCGCCCTTGCCCGCTTCTTCACCGAGAACCTCGCCACCGAGGCGAGGGGGCTGGAAGAATCCGTCACCAGCGGTGCCAATGGCGTGCTGGAGGCGGAGGCGGTGCTCGCCGTCGCCTGACGCGGCTGAGAGCGTTTTCGAGCGAGGTACCGGCTCGCGTGAAGACAACGCGTTAAAGCGAGAGTCCAGAGCGTTTTCGAGCGAAGTGGGTACCGGTTCGCGTGAAGACAACGCGTTAAAGCGAGAGTCCAGAGCGTTTTCGAGCGAAGTGGGTGCCGGTTCGCGTGAAGAAAACGCGTCAACACAAGGTTCTAGAGCGATTTCCGTGAGCCAAGGCGGGCGGAAAACGCTCTAGCGGCTGGCGAAGCCGTCGAAGATGTAGTCCGGCGCACTGGTGTTGTGGCGGGATGGAACCAGCCGGCCCGCCCACAGCATGGCAACGTTGCCGGCATCGGTGAAGCTCAAGACGGGGGCCTCGCCGATGGTGGCGGGCGTTCCGGTTTTGGGCAGGGTGCGCCAGGAGACGCGGGCCACGTCGGCATTGCCCTCGGTCACATACATGGAGCGCAGGGCGGCGAAGGTGCGCGGGGCCGTGCCGTCGAACTCCGCTTCCAGGGTCAGCGCATCGCGATCCACCCCGGCCACCTTCAGCCGCGCCTTGCCGCCATCGGCAAACGACAGGGTGAAGGTGCGCGTCTGCGGCGCGAAGCCGATTTCCTTCAGGCGCACCAGCGGGCGCTCGGTCTGCTCCACCGGACCCAGCAGGAAGGACGAGCCGTAGGCGGTGCTGGACAGGTGCGCCGGCGACAGCGGCCGCGCCCGCCAGTAGCCATCCGGCGGATAGACCACCAGCACCTCTTCGGGCTGCTGGTTTTCGCCGCGCACCCACAGCTGCACCATGTGGAGGCCGTGCGTCACTTCGGTGCCCACCCGGAACGGGACCGTTGCGGCACGCCAGAACGAGGGGAAGATGAAGCCGGTGAGCCACAGGTCCGGCGTCTCGTAGATGGTGATGCGCTTCGGCGCCGTGGCGGTGGCGGCGGGCGCTGCGGCCGGCACCGCCGGGTCGCCGGAGAAGTCGCAGGTGTCGAAATCCGGCTCGGTCCGGTCGACGCGCATCATGCCCGCATAGGCCGGGTGGCGGGCGACGATGCGGAACCGGCTCACCGTGTCGGAGGCAAAGGTGAGGGTGACGTTGTCGGTCTCGGCGCAGGTGGCGGCCACGCTCTCGTTGCGCACGGTGACGCCCACCGGCTCGGCCCGCGCGGCGGCCGGCGCGGCCAGAAGGGCGCAGCAGGCGAGAAGGCGCAGGATCGGTTTTGTGAACGCAGGCCCTGCAAAGGCGTTTCTGGACAAGGCACGCACGGCAAGGACGGGCATGGGGGCTCCGGGAAACGTCGGTGCGTCAGGCGGGGCGACCTTATCAGCGCGCGGCGCGGTGGCAAACGCGGTGACGAAGCCCTCGCAATCGGCGCCGGCCTTTCCTATATGATGGGCCATGTGACGTTGCGGCATTTGCCCGGCGTCGGGGAGGCTGTGATTGGAATGTCCATGTTTCGCAAGCGGACGGTTCTGGCGGCGCTGGCCGTCGCGGGCGCGCTGACCCTCGTGGCCGCGAACCATGCGGATGCGCGCCAAGGCGGCTCCTTCGGCAGCCGGGGAACCCGGACCTACCAGACCCCGGCGGCCACTCCCACGGCGCCGGGCACGGTGGCGCCGGTGCAGCGCTCCACCACTTCGCCGCAGACGGCACCGTCCAGCGCGGCCCGCCCGCAGGCCGCCGCGCCGCGCCAGTCCATGTTCGGCAACGGCTTCGCCGGCTCGCTCATGCGTGGCCTGCTCATCGGCGGTCTCATCGGCATGCTGATGGGGCAGGGGCTCGGCGGGCTTGCTGGTATCCTGGGGCTGCTGCTTCAGGTGGGCCTTGTCGTCGGCGTCGTCATGCTGGTCATGCGCCTGCTGCGCCGCTCCCAGCCGGTTCCCGCCGGTATGGGTGCGGGTTCTGGTGCAGGCTCCGGCGGGCCGCGTCCCGCGGCTCCCGGCGACTGGCGCGCCGCCAGCGCACCGCCGTCCGGCACCGGGCGGACGCCCGGCGTGCAGGATGAGATCGGCCTCGCCGCCGGCGATTTCGATGCGTTCGAGCGCCTCCTCGGCATCATCCAGGGCGCGGTGAGCCGCGAGGACCAGGCGGAGCTGCGGGCCAATACAACCCCGGAAATGTTCGGCTATCTCGCCGACGAGCTGCGGGAGAATGTCGAGCGCGGGGTGCGCAACGACGTCTCCGACGTGAAGCTGCTCCAGGGCGACCTGGCCGAGGCGTGGCGGGAAGGCAACCGCGAGTACGCCACCGTTGCCATGCGCTATGCCAGCCGCGACGTGATGCTCGACCGCGCGAGCGGCCGGGTGGTCTCCGGCGATGCCGCAGGCGTGGGCGAAAGAACGGAGGTGTGGACCTTCGTGCGCGACCGCATGGCCGGGCCGACCGGCGGGCAGGCCGGCGCCTGGCGCCTCAGCGCCATCCAGGGCGCCTGAGCCGCCTGCGCATATGCGTGAGGGTCAGGCGGCGGGGCTTCCCGCCGCCGCCGTGACGTGGTCTAAAGCGCCCCCATGAGCGCCCCTGCGACCCGCGACTCCTTCAAGAGCGACTCCTCCGGGAGCCCCTCCACCAGCGTCATCACCGTCTCCGGCCTCGGCAAGACCTATGCGACGGGCCACGTGGCCCTGAAGGATGTCAGCCTCGACATCCGGCGCGGCGAGATCTTCGCCCTGCTCGGGCCCAACGGCGCGGGCAAGACCACCCTCATCTCCATCATCTGCGGCCTGGTGAACGCCACCGCCGGCAAGGTGGAGGTTGCAGGATACGACATCGTGGCGGACTACCGCGCGGCGCGCTCCCGCATCGGCCTGGTGCCGCAGGAGCTGACCACCGATTCGTTCGAGAGCGTCTGGGCCACGGTGAGCTTCTCCCGGGGCCTGTTCGGCCGCAAGGCGAACCCCGCCCATATCGAGAAGGTGCTGCGCAGCCTGTCCCTCTGGGACAAGAAGGACGCGCGCATCATGACGCTCTCGGGCGGCATGAAGCGGCGCGTCCTCATCGCCAAGGCCCTGTCCCACGAGCCGGAAGTGCTGTTCCTCGACGAGCCCTCCGCCGGCGTGGACGTGGAACTGCGCCGCGACATGTGGCGCCTGGTGCGCGAACTGCGCGACGAGGGCGTCACCATCATCCTGACCACCCACTATCTGGAGGAGGCCGAGGAGATGGCCGACCGGGTGGGGGTGATCGCCAAGGGCGAACTGATCCTGGTGGAGGAGAAGGCGACGCTCATGCGCAAGCTGGGCAAGAAGCAGCTCACCGTCGAGCTGACCGTGCCGCTTTCCGCCCTGCCGCAGGCGCTGGCGGACTTCGGCCTCGCCTTGTCGGGCGACGGCACCCGCCTCACCTACACCTATGCGACCAACCGCGAGGGGGACGACGACGGCCTCTCCATCGCCGGCCTGCTGGCCGCACTGTCGTCCGAGGGCATCGCCTTCAAGGATCTCCACACGGAGCAAAGCTCCCTCGAAGACATCTTCGTGAGCCTGGTGAGGCGCGCCCCGTGAACCTGCAAGCCATCCGCGCCATCTACGGCTTCGAGATGAACCGCACCCGGCGCACCCTGGGCCAGAGCGTGGTCTCGCCGGTTTTGTCCACCTCGCTCTATTTCGTGGTGTTCGGCTCGGCCATCGGCCCGCGCATGGCTGAAGTTGGGGGCGTCCCCTACGGCGCCTTCATCGTGCCGGGACTGATGATGCTGACCCTGCTCACCCAGTCCATCAGCAACGCGGCGTTTGCCATCTACTTCCCGCGCTTCACCGGCACCATCTACGAGCTGTTGTCGGCACCGGTCTCGCCGTTCGAGATCGTGGCGGGCTATGTGGGGGCGGCGGCCACCAAGTCCACGGTGCTGGGGATCATCATCCTCGCCACCGCCTCGCTGTTCGTGCCGCTGGAGATCCGCCATCCGTTCTGGGTGCTGGGCTTCCTGGTGCTCACGGCGGTCACCTTTTCCCTGTTCGGCTTCATCATCGGCATCTGGGCCGACGGGTTCGAGCGGCTGCAACTCATCCCCATGCTGGTGATCACGCCGCTGACCTTCCTCGGCGGCACCTTCTATTCGCTGGACATGCTGCCCCCGGTGTGGCGGACGGTGACCCTGTTCAACCCCGTGGTCTATCTGGTGTCCGGCTTCCGCTGGAGCTTCTTCGGCCATTCGGATGTGCGGGTGGAGGTGAGCTTCGCCATGACGCTGGCCTTCCTCGCCGTGTGCCTCTTCACCGTGCGCTGGATGTTCCGCACCGGTTACCGGCTGAAAAGCTGAGGCGCAGCCCGGACCCGTCGCCCCGAAAGGACCCGTTCATGGCCGACCCCTTGTCCCGCCCCACCTACAAGGCCTTCACCGAGCGGGCCCCGGATGTCTATGCGGGCCTGTCCGCCCTCACCAAGGCGGTGGACGCCTCCGGCCTCGACAAGGGGTTGACGGAACTGGTGAAGCTGCGCGCCTCCCAGATCAACGGCTGCGCCTTCTGCCTGAAGTTCCACCTGGGCGTGGCGCGCAAGGCCGGCGTGCCGCAGGACAAGCTGGACCTGCTCGCGGCCTGGCGGGATGCGCCGGCGTTCTCGGCGCGGGAGCGGGCGGCGTTGGCCTATGCGGAAGCGCTGACGCAGCTTGAGGCGGAAGCTGCTTCCGACGCGGCATGGGCGGCGTTGCTGCAGGAGTTCTCGGAGGATGAGGCGGTCTTCCTCACGGTGACCATCGCCTCCATCAACGCCTGGAACCGCATCGGCATCGCCCTGCGCTTCGCGCCGCCGGCCTGATGTGGAAGACCCGGGCGGCGAACCGCCCGGGTCTTGGCGGGCTCAGAGCGCGATCCGAGCAAATTGAAGCAATTTGCTCGGTGAATCGCCCTCTGAACTTAAGGAAAGAGACCGCGTTATCCGATCCGGTTGCGATGCAATCTGGTCGGCGCGGCCTCACAGCCCGCCGACGCACATGTACTTGATGTTCAGATAGTCGTCGCAGCCGTACTTGGAGCCTTCGCGGCCCATGCCGCTCTCCTTTACGCCGCCGAACGGGGCCACCTCGGTGGTGATGACGCCGGCATTGATGCCCACCTGGCCGTATTCCAGCCGTTCCGCCACCCGGAAGGCGCGGCCGAGGTCCTTGGTGAAGAAGTAGCAGGCAAGGCCGTATTCCGTCGCATTGGCGTAGGAGACGGCTTGCTCCTCGGTCTCGAACTTGAACAGCGGCGCCAGCGGGCCGAAGATCTCGTCGCGGGCGAAGGCCATGTCCTGGGTGGCATCGGCGAGAACGGTGGGCTCGAAGAAGGTGCCGCCGAGGGCCGGCTGCTTGCCGCCGGTGAGCACGGTGGCGCCCTTGTCCAGGGCGTCCTTCAGCAGGCGCTCCACCTTGGCCAGCGCGCGCTCGTCGATGAGCGGGCCGGCCACCACGCCCTCGTCCAGGCCATTGCCCACCTTCAGCTTCTTGGCGGCTTCGGCGAATTTCGCGGCGAAGGCGTCATAGATGCCCGCCTGCACATAGAAGCGGTTGGCACACACGCAGGTCTGGCCGACGTTGCGATACTTGGAGGCGATGGCCTGCTCCACCGCGAGGTCGAGGTCGGCATCGTCGAACACCAGGAACGGCGCGTTGCCGCCCAGCTCCATGGAGATCTTCTTCATGGTGTCGGCGGACTGCTTCATCAGCAGCTTGCCCACGGGGGTGGAGCCGGTGAAGGTCACCTTCTTCACCAGCGGGTTGGAGGTCATCTCGCCGCCGATGGCGGGAGCCTCGCCCACCACGATGTTGACCACGCCCGCCGGGATGCCGGCCATCTCGGCCAGCACGCCCCAGGCCAGGCCCGAATAGGGGGTCAGCTCGGAAGGCTTGGCCACCACGGTGCAGCCGGCCGCCAGCGCCGCGCCGATCTTGCGCGACAGCATGGAGGACGGGAAGTTCCACGGCGTCACCGCCGCCACCACGCCCACCGGCTCCTTGGTGACGAGGATGCGGCGATTGCCCCACGGCGAGGGGATCACGTCGCCGTAGAGGCGCCGGGCCTCTTCCGCGAACCAGCGCACATAGCCGGCGGAGGCGCCGATCTCGCCCTTGGCTTCGGCCAGCGGCTTGCCCTGCTCGGTGGTGAGGATGGCGGCCAGTTCGTCCGCATTCTGGGTGATGAGGTCGGCCAGCTTGTGCAGCTTCACCGCGCGCTCGGCGGCGGTGGTGGCGCGCCAGGTCTTGAAGGCTTCGGAGGCGGCCTCGATGGCGCGGCGGGTCTCGGCGGCGCCGGCCTTCGGGATGGTACCGATGATCTCGCCGGTGGCCGGATTATGGACCTCGATGGTGGCGCCCGAATCCGCATTCACCCAGGCGCCGCCGATCAGCATCTTGTCGCGCAGCAGCGTGAAATGCGCGGTTCCGGAACGGGAGATGGGCTGGGGTGCTGCCATGGGAAGGCTCCTGAGGGCATGAAGGGCCGGGGCGATCAAACGCCGGCGTTAGATATACGATATAGGACGGCACGGCCAGCGTGACGGAGGCGACGCCTCAGCGCACGCAGGTGATGGAGTGGAAGGGAACCACCTGTTCCTTCTGCCCCGCCCCGGCGGCCACCTGGCACCTGAGATAGTCGCGGCCCACGCTCAGGGGCGCGAAGCCGGTGAGGGTGGTTCCACCCACCACCTGGATGATGAGGGCCTGCCCATCCTTCTGGCTGACGATGTCGAGGATGGCAGCACGGAAGTCGTCTTCCTTGAACTGACACTGCATGACGTCCCTCCCGGGGATCGGCGGCGCGTCCTTCCGGCGCCCGGCGGCGCGCCTGCGGACGAGACTATAACCCGCAAGTGCCGGTCCTCGTCATGCAGTGAATGCATGCGACGCCACCGGCCCATTCACAGTTGATCGGTGTCAAAAGCGGACCCAACGGAAGGGCGTATCAAGGAGCGTCTGCCGCGGGAGCCCCCACCATGCTCAAGATTGCAATCCTCGTCTGGCTCGTGCTCGCCACCACCTTTGCCGGCGCGGCCATCATGTTCGTGCTGGCCATGCCGTCCTTGGCGGGTCAGGGCATGCAACTCATCCCCATCGCCGCTGCCATCGGCGCGGTCGTCGCCATTCCCGCCGCCTTCGTGGTGGCCAAGCGTATCCTCGCCGTCACCACCAGGCAGGTGTGAGCGACACGCGCGTCAGCCCCTTGCGATCGCGTGAAAGAAGCTGCCCGTCACGGTGCCGCGCCGGCTTCCGGCGGCGCCCAGCGGGCGGCCTTCGGCATCGGACAGTTCGGCGAGGGGATCGTCCCCGCCGCGGGTGGCCACGGTCGCGTAGTGGAACTCGTGGCCGCGCACCGTCTCCCCCGTCGCCCCGAGCGGCGAGGGAGCCATGAGGCGCGCCGCCCGATAGCCGAGATTCATCTTGCGGCGGGCAAAGCTGGTCTCAAGCGCCAGCAGGCCGAGCATGGCGTGGGTGATCCCGTCCGCGTCGGTGAGCGCCTGGCCGAGAGCCATGTAGCCGCCGCACTCCCCATGCACGGGCTTGGTCTTGGCAAAGCGGCGCATGCCTTCGAGGAACCGGCCCGCCGCCGCCAGCCGGCCGGCATGAAGCTCCGGATAGCCGCCGGGCAGCCAGCACACGTCGCAGGACGGGTCCGGGACTTGGTCTGCGAGGGGTGAGAAGGGCAGGATCTCCGCCCCCAGCGCCCGCCAGCCCGCCAGCATGTGGGCGTACATGAAGCTGAAGGCGGCATCCTGCGCCAGCGCGATCCGCTGGCCCGGCGGCGGGATCAGCGCGTCGGTTTCCCCCACCGCAAGGTCGAGAGGTCCGGCGGCGGCGCGGATGCCGTCGAGGTCGAGGTGGCGCTCGCCCAGATCCGCCAGGGCTTTGAGCCGGGCCGCGAGGTCGTCGGTCTCGCCCGCCTGCACCAGGCCGAGATGGCGCTCCGGCAGCACGATGGTCGCCTCGCGCGGCACGGTGCCGAGGATGGGCACGCCCAGCGGGGCGATGGCCTCGCGGATCATGCGCGTATGCCGCTCGCTGCCGAGCTTGTTCAGCACCACGCCGGCGATGCGCACCCGCGGATCATGGGTGAGGAAGCCGCGCAGCACCGCCGCCGCCGTCTGGGATTGCCCCGACACGTCCAGCACCAGCAGCACCGGCAGGCCGAGGCGCGCCGCGATGTCGGCCCCCGCCCCGGTGCGGCCAGCTTCGGTCGCCACCCCGTCGAACAGGCCCATGGCGCCTTCCGCCACCAGCAGCTCGGCACCGTCCGCCGCCGTCCGCGCGAGGTGATCGACGAGGGCCGGCGGCATGGCCCAGCTGTCGAGATTGAGCCCCGGCCGGCCGGTGGCGGCGGCATGGAAGGCCGGGTCGATATAATCCGGCCCCGATTTCGCCGCCCGCACGGCGACGCCCCGCCGCGCCAGCGCCGCGAGCAGGGCGAGGGTGATCGTCGTCTTGCCCGATCCGGAGCGCGGGGCGGCGATGAGGAGGCCGCGGGGTGCGTTCAACGCCCGGTCCCCCCTTCCGCAGTCGGCTTGGCCTCTCTATCAAGGCGGTCATGAGCGACGTGCCGAGCGACCCTCCCGAGGGCGCCCCCACCGACCGGCCGCTGAAGCGCGGCTGGACCACGGGCACCTGCGCCGCCGGAGCGGCCAAGGCCGCCTTCGCGGCCCTCGTCACCGGCACGTTTCCTGATCCCGTGGAAGTGGAACTGCCCAACGGCGCCCGCCCGGCCTTCGCCCTCGCCGTTCATGCCCTTGGGTCCGGCAGCGCCATGGCGGGCATCGTCAAGGATGCGGGCGACGATCCCGACGTGACCCACGGCGCCCTGGTGCGGGCCACGGTCCGGCACGGGGTGGCGG
>NZ_JAIVFO010000107.1 GCF_029991245.1 Xanthobacter autotrophicus | reverse complement strand
CAGCGCTCCACCTGTCCGTGGGCGAGGACGATCACCTGCGCAAACAGGTCGAGCGGCTCCCCCGCGTCCAGCACCACGAGGGTGGTGCGTCCCGTCCGCCCCGCGAGCACGGAGCCGATGAGATGGCTCTGCTCGGCCGGGGACAGGGGCACCAGCGCATCGTCGATGACGAGGATGGCCGGGTCGGCGAGGAGGCAGCGCGCCAGCGTGAGCTTGCCGCGCTCGGCCGCCGACAGGGGCAGGCCGCCTTCCCCCACCGCCACGTCGAGGCTGAGGCGCTCCACCTGGCCGATGAGGGCATCGAGCGCGAGGCATTCGCGGACGATCTCGTCCACCATCGCGGCCGCGCCGGCGCGGTCGGCGGCAATGCGGCCGAACAGCAGGTTGTCGCGCACCGTCAGCGCCCGGCAATAGGAATCGGGCTGGTAGCGGGCGAGGGGAATGCCCGACACCTCCTTCAGGTGCGCGAGCTGGGCGCGTCCGGCCAGCGCCCGGTCCTGCCAGTCGTCGTCGACGAGGCCGAAGCGGTGGCGCGGCTCGCAATACCGGCCGGCGATGCGCAGCAGCAACCCCCGCTCGTCCGCAGAGGGGTCGTCGTCGATGCGGGTGGCGAGCGCCTGCGCCGCGCCCATCTCTTCGGTCCGCAGCAGGCCCTTGGTGTCGATGCCGGCCAGGTCCTCGGGTCCACCGGCCAGTTCGGACAGGATGCGCAGGGCGGAGCGGCCCAGCGCGGTCAGGTCGTCGGCAAGCCCGGCTTTCTCCAGCAGCTTCAGCAGGCCCGGATCGGCCAGGAGGGAGGCGGCGCCCCGGGTGTCGTTCACCGGGGTCGCGAACAGGATGTTTTCGGCCAGCGTCATCCAGCGGTTGAAGGCGGCGAAGCGGAACGGCTCGATGAGCACCCGCCCGGTCCGGTCCTGCCGCTGGGCGATGGCATCGGTGACCGCCGCCCGCAGGGAGACGATCCGCTCCGCCAGCGCCGGGGCCTGGTCCGGATCGAGCCGGCGCTCCAGGCCGAGCCGCACCACCAGATCCCCGAGCCCCGCCCCGGCGAGGGCGGCAAGCGCCTTGCGGTCCAAGGCCGCGGGATCCATGGCTTTGTCCGCAAGGCCGAGGGCGTCGAGGTCCACGGCCTCGTTGAGGGTGCGGCCCGGCCGGCGCTCCAGCGCGAACAGGAGGTTGGTCCGCAGCGTGCCGGTGATGACGATGGGATCGCCGCCCGCATAGGCCACGTGCCGCCCGACCACAGCCTCCGGGACGCTGGCAAGATCATGCCCGCCCATGCGCACGGTGCCGCTGTAGAGCGAGATGGCGCGGCCGCACACCCGCGCGACCGCGTGCTTGCCGCCGGCATCGGGTCCCTTCAGCGCCACGGCGGTGCCGGCGGCGACCTCGAGGCTCACCCCTTCCAGCAGCAGGCTGCCGGCCGGGTCCACCACGCCGAGGTCCGCAACCTTGATGCTGCCGTCGAACGCGGGTTCCGGGCCGGGCGGCAGGTCCTGCGAGCCCTTGGGCCAGACCTCGTGGGTTTCAAGGTAATAGCGGGCGAAATCGTAGCGCACCTGGGCGATCAGGCGCTTCTCGTCCCAGTCGATCAGCTCCTTCAGGGGCTCGGGGATCTGGCCGTAGGCCGCCACCACCGCCACCAGCTGGCCGATATTGATGGCGCCCGACAGGGCCAGCCAGCCGCCCACGGAGTAGAAGACCAGGGTGGGCACGTCCGACATCAGCAGGTTGAGGACGCGGTCGGTGAAATTCTGCCGCTTGAGGTCGAGGCTGGCCTCGGAGACGACGCCGAGGCGGTCGTCCACCGCGCCGCGCTCGAACGGGCTGGTGGCGAAGCCGTGGACGAGGGGCAGCCGATCGATGCCCGCCATCACCCGCTTGCCGAGGGCCACCGCCTCGCGCTGGTAGACCTGCAGCTTCTTCGCATTGTCCGCCCGCTGGATGCCCAGCAGCACATAGTTGAGCGCCAGGATGCCGATGGCGAAGCCGCCGAGCACGGCGTTCTGGGTGAAGATGAGCAGCGTCGCCGAGCCGATCAGGCCGGCGGACTTCAAGGGCTGGGCGAAGGCCATGCCGGCGAAGGGGGAGATGGGCCCCACCTCGAACCGCATCATGTTGCCCACTTCCAGCGCCTTGCTTTTCATGGGCGCTTCGGGCCGCAGCCGCTGGATCACGTCGAACAGCTGGCGCCTGAGGCCGACGATGATGCGCTCGCCGAGCCGCGCCTTCGCCATCTCGATGAGGCGGGTGATGTGCTGCTGGATCAGCTGGAGCGCGAACAGCACCGCCGCGAGCCCGGCGAGCAGCCCGAAGGCGCTCACCTCGAAGCCCGGAGAGCGGAACAGCACGAAGCCGCCCAGCGCGTTGGGCAGGCCGATGTCGAGTTCAAGCAGGCGCGGAACCGTGCCGCCGATGGCATCCGTCACGCCGTTGACGATGAGGCGCGGCAGCTCCAGCGAGGCATAGTTGAAGGGCAGCAGCAGCAGGACGAGGGCGAACAGCTTGATGTGGCTCGCCGGCGCCACCCGCCACAGGTAACCGAGCACGTCGCGGGGCAGTGCGCCTTCGGATGCCGCGCCGTGCCGTGCCGGGTGTTGCGTTTCGCTTTTGGGAGGGGTGGAAGGCACGCCGCTCATGAAGACGTTTTGCTGACGCCGCGGCCGGTTTGCAAGTGCGAAGCGTGGCCCCGGCCGGCTCTATCCGGGGCTTGGCGCAGGGGCTGGGACAATGGAGGCATCACGGCACCTCTCGGCATACAGGGCGTAGAAGCGGGAGAGCCGCTCGGGGCCATCGCTCGCGAGCGCCTCGGCGGCGGCGTGCGCCAGCGCAAAATGGCCCGCGCCATAGGCGGACATGAGTGCTGCGTGCCGCCGCGCCAGCGTGTCGAAGGCGCCGGAGCCGGCGAAGGCGGCATCCCCCGCCAGCAGATAGAGCTGGCTCGCCCGCGACTTGCCCTTCAGCATCAGAAGATCGGCCTCAAGGAAGGGCAGGTCGGCCACCGCCCCGCGCGTGGCCTCGGAGACGAGGATGTCCACGCGCATGGATTTGGTCGCCCCCTCGATGCGCGAGGCGAGGTTCACATCGTCGCCGAGGCAGGAATATTCGAGCCGCTGGTCCGAGCCCAGATTGCCCACGCAGCACGGCCCGGTGGCGAGCCCGATGCCGCAGCGCACCGGCGAGAACGGGCGGCCTTCCGCCTCCGCCTGCCGGCGCCACTCCACGTTCAGGGCATCGAGCCGCGCCGACATGGCCAGCGCGCACAGGGCCGCGTTGCGGGCGTGGGCCGGATCGTCCATGGGCGCGTTCCAGAACGCCATGATGGCGTCGCCGATATATTTGTCGATGGTGCCGCCATGGGCCAGCACCACCTCGGTCATGGGGGTGAGATAGGCATTCATGAAGCGGGTGAGCGCCTGCGCGTCCATGGTCTCCGACAGGGAGGTGAAGTCGCGCAGGTCGCAGAACAGGATGGTGATGTCCCGCGTCTCGCCGCCGAGCACCAGGCGCTCGGGATTTTCCGCCAGCTTCTCCACCACCTGCGGCGAGACGAAGCGGCCGAACACCGAGCGCACCCACTTCTTCTGTTGCTGCTCCTCGCGATAGAGCGCCAGCACCCCCATGAGATAGACGCCGAGCACCGCCCAGCCCGGCCCCATGGGATCGAGCAGCAGGTCGAGCCGGGTGAAGGCGAACCACGCCCCGGCCGCCAGCGCGACGACCACCAGCGCCCCGGCCATGCCCGCCACCGCCGGGGAGACGCGGGGCAGCACCAGCGCCAGCAGCAGGCCAAGGGCGGCGGTCAGCACCATTTCCGCCCCGCGCGCCCAGTCCGGCCGCACCAGATTGGCGCCGCTCACCATGTGCTCGATGAGCTGGGCCTGGATCTCCACGCCCGCCACCGCCGCGTCGATGGGGGTCGCCCTTGTGTCCATGAGGCCGGCGGCGCTGGTGCCCACCAGCACGATGCGCCCTTCCAGTTCCTCTCGTGGAACCGTGCCGTCGAGCACGGCGGCGGCGGAGAGGAAGCGGCGCGGGTCGGTGGGGGAGAAGCGCACCCGCACCTCCCCCTGGGCATCGGTGGGCACGTCGAGGGCGCCGATCTTCACCGTGGTGATGCCGGACTTGGTGCCGAAGCCCTCATCGCCGCTGGCGTTGGAGGCGCGCACCACATAGGTGGTCGCGCCCTGCGCCACCCGCAGCGCCTCGGCGGCGAGGCCGGGCATCAGCCTGCCGTCGAGGGCGAGCAGCAGCGGCACGCGGCGCACCACCTGGTCGCGGTCGGGCAGCCAGTTCAGCGCGCCGATGCCCTTGGCCGCCGCCGCAAGGCCGGGCAGGGGCGCCACCGCTCCGGCAAAGCGCGGCACGAAGGCAAGGGGATCATCACCGGCGGCGGCCATGCCCCATTTCACGGGATAGCTCGCGCCGGTGGGCGCACCGGTGAGCACCGCCCCCAGCACCGACGGGCTTTCGCCGAGGGCGCGGGCGAGGATCTGGTCGTTGCTCTCGCGCCCGGCCAGCGCGGTCTGGACCGGCGCGCGCACGTCCTCGGGCAACAGGCCCACCACGGCGGCGGGATCGAGCCGGTCCGGCTCGGAGAACACCATGTCGAAGGCGATGGCCCCGGCGCCCGATGCGGCCAGCTTCTCTACCAGCCGGGCCACGGTGGCGCGGGGCCATGGCCACTGGCCGATGCGGGCGAGGGAGGCTTCGTCCACGTCCACCACGCGCACCGGCAGGTCGGGATCGTAGGCGCGGGGGGCGGCGCGCTGGTAGAGGTCGAACAGCCCATTGCGCGCGTCCGCCAGCGGGCCGGGATCGGCGCCCATGACCAGGAGGCCGGCGGCGAGGGGGCCGCCCACGGCGAGCCAATAGAGGCGGGACCACATGCGGCCGGCGCGCTTTCGCTGGATCGAATGGTTGGATCGAACGGCGCCAGCCTAGAGCAAATCCGCGCCGATCGGAATCGGGGGGCGGGCCGTCTCTCCCCTTTGGCGGCGATCGGTGCTATCCAGTCGCGATGATGCGTTCTCCGGCAAATAAAGTCCCGGCCGACGACGGGTCGCATGTGCATCCGGCCTCGGTTGTTTCTGCGCTCGCAACCCTCGATGCGGAAAAGGCGGGCCTCGCGGCCCTGGCCGAAGCCATGGCCGGCCCGCTGGGCGCGGCCTTCGACGTGGCCGTGGCCACCATCCAGAATTCCCACGGCCGGGTCATCGTCACCGGCATGGGCAAGAGCGGGCACGTGGCGCGCAAGATCGCCGCGACGCTCGCCTCCACCGGCACGCCGGCCCATTATGTCCACCCGGCCGAGGCCAGCCACGGCGACCTCGGCATGATCACCACCGACGACGTGATCGTGGCCCTGTCCTGGTCCGGTGAGACGGTGGAATTGCACGATATCGTGGACTATTCGCGCCGTTTCGACGTGCCGCTCATCGCTTTTACCTCCAATACCGAGAGCGCGCTCGCTTCCAGCGCCAGCGTGGTGCTGAGCCTGCCGCTGGCGCAGGAGGCCTGCCCCCACGGGCTCGCCCCCACCACCTCCACCCTCATGCAGCTGGCGCTGGGCGACGCGCTGGCGGTGGCATTGCTGCAGAGCCGCGGCTTTACCGCCCTCGATTTCCGCCAGTTCCATCCCGGCGGCAAGCTGGGCGCGAGCCTGAAGTTCGTGCGCGACGTGATGCGCCAGGGCGATGCGGTGCCGGTGGTGGCGGCCGGAACCCTCATGGGCGCCGCGCTGGTGGAGATGAGTGCCAAGGGCCTCGGCTGCGTGGGCGTGGTGGGGCCGGACGGCGCGCTGACGGGCATCGTCACCGACGGCGACCTGCGCCGCCACATGGCCAACGACCTGCCGGCCCGCGCGGTGGAGGAGATCATGACCCCCGCGCCCAAGACGGTGCGGCCGGACCAGCTTGCCTCCGAAGCCCTCAACATCCTCAACAGCCGCAAGATCACCGCGCTGCTGGTGGTGGATGGCAAGGCCCCCGTGGGCGTGCTGCACATCCACGACCTGCTGCTGACCGGCATCGCCTGACGCTCAGGCGCGGATCAGGCCACTTGCGGTGCATCCCCCGGCCGCGTCGCGATCAGGTCGCGCAGGGTGAGGATGGTGGCGGCGTCCGCCACCCCGTCCACCTTGGCGGGGCGGAAATGGCGCTGGAAGGCGGCCACCACGTCCGCGGTTTCGGTATCGTAGGCGTCGGTCAGCTCGATGCCGTAGCCGTAGAGCGCGAGCATGGCCTTCAGCGCCGCCACCGGCTCCCCCGCATCTCCCAGCATGAAGAAGCGGCCGCCCTCGGCCCGCGAGGGCGGCACCAGATGGCCGATGCCGGCGGCGTGCAAGGCGCCCCACGGGAAGTTCTCCCCCGGATCGCGCTTGCGGGCGGGGGCCACGTCCGAATGGGCCAGCACCCGGTCGGCGCGGATGGCGTGGCGGGCGAGGATGTCGGCGCAAAGGGCGATCACCGCCGCGATCTGCACGGCGGGAAAGTCCGGCAGGCCGAAATCATGCCCGCCATTGACGATCTCGATGCCGATGGAGCGGGAATTGGTGTCGCTGACGCCCTCCCAGGAGGAGCGGCCCGCGTGCCAGGCCCGCGCCGCCTCCGCCACCATCTGCACCACGCGGCCGTCCTCGCGCACCACATAGTGGCAGGACACCTCGGAGGTGGGGGTGCGCAGCAGCTCGATGGCGGCATCCGCGCTCGCCATGCCGGTATAGTGCAGCAGCAGCATGTCCACCTTCGCCCGGCGCGGCCCGAAATTGGGCGAGGGAACCAGGCTGTCCACGCACCGGCTGTCGGGGGCGGAAAGAAGCGGCGGCGTGCCGGTCTCGGGCGTGGTCATGCCAGCCTCCGCTGCCGGGTGATGAGGGAATAGGCCGCATTGAGCGCAGCCACCCGGTCGTTGGCGAGCTTGATGGCGGCGGGCGGCAGGCCGCGCCCGGCGATCTTGTCGGGGTGGTGGCTCGCCACCAGCGCCCGCCAGCGCGCCTTCACCTCCTCGTCGGAGGCGTCGGGGTCGAGGTCGAGCACGGCATAGGGATCGCCCGGCCGGCGCACGTGGCGGGCCTCGATGCGGGCATAGGCGGCACCGGTGAAGCCGAGGATGCGGGCGACCTCCTCCAGGAACACCAGTTCCTTCTCGTGCAGGGCATGGTCGGCCTTGGCCACGTGGAACAAGGCGTCGAGCAGGTCCTCGCGGGTGTCCGGATCGTCGGCGAACAGCTGCGCCACCTGCCGGGCGTAGGCCTCGAAGCCGGCGGTGTCCTGCTTGGCGAGGTTGAACAGGCGGGCCACCGCGTCGAGGTCCTCGGGCGGGATGTCGAACACCTCGCGGAAGGCCTCCACCTCCGCCGGCACCACCACCCCGTCGGCCTTGGCCATCTTGGCCGACAGGGCGATGAGCGCCACCGAGAAGGCGGCCGGCTTTGCCGCGGGCGCGAGCAGCAGCCGGTCGAGGGCGTGCCCCGCCAGCGCCCCGAGCAAGGCGCCGAGCGGCCCGCCCAGCGCAAATCCCACACCCGCTCCCCCGATCAGACCGTAAGCCACGCGTCCCTCCGCCGTTGCTGCGTTGCAGCTAACGGGGTGTCGCGGCACTCTCAAGGCGGATCAGCCCAATTCGAAGGTGGTGATGCCGAAAATCCGCCCGAGCGGCAGCTCCGGGGCCGGCCCGCGATACATGCGCGCGGTCTCGAACACCGGGGCGAGCCCCGCCCCTGCGGCGAGGGCGCGGGCGGCGGCATTCGGCTCGGGCACGTCGAGGAACACCGGCCCGCCCTGCGCGGTGGCCACCAGCGTGCCGAAGAGCGCCGCGGCCGCCGCCGCGTCGTCGGCGAACAGGGGGCCGATCTTGTGGCCCTCGCGGCAGCGGCGGATGACGCCGTAGCCCTTCACCGCGCCCTCCGCGACGAAGGCGCAGGCGCGGCCGAAGGGCGGGGCGAGCCAGGCATTCAGGAAATCGGGGCGGGCAAAGCCGAAGCAGGCCGCGTCCAGCGCCGCCACGCCGTCGAGATGGGCAGGGGCGATATCCACCACGCGGGGATCGCTCGCGCCGGCCGGCGCCGTCCCGCCATAGCGGATGTTGCGATGGGCGAGGACGAAGCCGGAGCGGGCATAATTATCCTGCTGCGCCAGCACGCCGTCGAGGCCGACCGTGCCCGTCGATACAAGCCCGCGCGGCGTCTGAGCGATACCCTCTCGGTACCGGTCGAAGACCGGGGCCGTGGGTATAAGGCCCGCGAAGGTGTCCTGCCACAGGGCAAAGCCCAGCCCCTGTCCCCGCAGGTCCGGCCGGCAGATGTAGAAGCCGACGAAGGCGAAGCCGCCCGCATAGGCCGTGGCCGAGATGACCGCCGCCAGCGCGCCGTCGCGGAACAGGCCGCGGAAGGCGGTCTTGTCTTGGGCGAGGAAGGCGCTCGCATCGGCAAGGCCGGGGTTCCAGCCCTCCCGCGCCGCCCAGTCCACGGCGGTTTCCACCTCGGCGGGATCGAGGATGCGGATGGTGGTCATGGCGTCCCCCTCTGCCGTCAAGGTGCCGTGTCCCGGCCGACTGAAACGCAGCGTAGCGCACAGTGGAAGGAGAGCCGGGACCCAGCGTGATAAGTGCCGAAGGCGCCTTGTGGGGCGGGCGCTCGGCTTGGCCTGCTGCGCAGCCGTTTTGCGCTGGACCCCGGCTCGGCGCTCCAGCTGCACTGTCGCTGGTCCGGGGAGCGGGGCGGTCCTCCGGTCGCGGGCCGGTTGGCCTCACGCCTGCTCGCTCTCCGGAGGCGGGGCCTCCCGCACCACGGTTTCGAGGAAGCCGGCGAGGTCCTCGGTGACGTGGTTCACATAGGCGTCCTCGCGGCCCTCGAACTCCCAGGTCTCGCGGGCGGCGATGGTCTCGCCCGGCGGCACCACCAGGACGGTGACCATGCCGAGCCGGTGCGGTACTTCGAGATTGCGGGCGAGGTCCTCGAACATGGCCGAGCGGGCCGGGTCCACGCCGTGCGCCCTCAGGAAGCGCAGATAGGCTTCCTCGGTGGGCTTGGGGTGGAACTCGGCGGCCACGATGTCGTGCACGGCGGCGAAATGCGCGTCCATGCCCAGCTTTTCCAGCACGTTGCGGGCGTGGCGTTCCGAGCCGTTGGTGTAGACGATCTTCGCCCCCGGCAGCGCCTCGATGGCGGCGGCGAGGCGCGGGGACGCATCGAGCCCCGACAGGTCCACGTCGTGCACGTGGGCGAGGAAGGCGTCCGGCTCCACCCCGTGCTCGATCATCAGGCCGCGCAGGGAGGTACCGTAGCGGCGGTAATAGTCCTTCTGGATGCGGAAGGCGTCGTCGGGCGGGATGCCCAGCAGATCCGAGATATAGCCCTTCATGCGGGCATCGATCTGGAACCACAGGTCGTGGTGGGCGGGGTAGAGGGTGTTGTCGAGGTCGAACACCCAGGTGTCCACCGCGTCGAAGGACGTGGCGGACGCGCCGGGAAAGGGAGGTGGGGCAGCAAGGGGCATGGAACGCGACACGCTTTCATGGGCGGGCCGCCGGACCCGCTCGGGTCGCCGCAGCATGCCTCAGAAGGGACCGCGGGAATAGATCTCGCCCAGGGCTGCTTCCAGCTGCCCGATCCGGTTCCTGTAGGCGGTGGCGAGGCAACCGGTATCGCCGCCGCAGGTGGAGCGCTGCGCCAGCCAGGCCCGCTGCGCGTCCTGGATCATGCCGCGCTGGCCCATGGCGACGAGCCGGGTGACGACGCCGTAGAGGGTGGACATCTTCACGTCGAGCTGGGCGAGGTCGCAGCTGTCGCAGACCGCCTTCTCGTCCGCCGCGCGGGCGCCGGCGCAGTCGAAGCTCGCCGCCCCGGCCGGGGCAAGCGCGAGGAAGGTCGCGGCCAGCACCGCAGGGGCGAGGACGAGCGCGGACGACAGGCGGGCGGGCAGGAATGGGATGGGCGAAAACGAGATGGGCGAAAGCGAAGTTGGCGAAGGCGACATGGCGTTTTCCTCTCCCGGAACGGGTCTTTGAAGCGAGGGCCGGTCAGGCGAGGGCCACGGTGTCGCCCACCGCCACCCGCCCGGAGCGCACCACCTTGGCATAGATGCCGCAATCGGTGTGGCCGTAGGCCGCCATCAGTCCCTTCACCACATTGAGGTCGCGCGCGGCGGTCTGCGGGTTCACGTTCACGGCGGCACAGCGCTCGGTGCGCTTGAGCACGGCGATCTCGGCCGCGCCCACCGTCAGGCGCTGCCCCTCCAGCGCCAGCTCGGTGCCGGCGGGCCAGCCCTCCAGATGCAGGTTCATGCGGAAGCGCCGGGGGTCGAGCGCCGCGCCCATGCGGGCTTCCAGGTCGCGCACGCTGTCGAGGTTGAGCAGGGACAGGAAGCCCGAGCGCCGGGAATCCATGAAGCGGAAGCCCTCCGGCGCGGTGAGCAGCCTGAGGGGGCCGCGCGCCTCTTCGCCCATGTAGAAGGTGAGGAAGGCTTCCACCTCGGCCCGTCCGTCCGCCGTGGAAAGATCGGCGCTGACCGCCTCGTGGCCGTCGAGGGAGAGCGTGAGCGTTGCCGTGGCCGGCTCGTAGCGGGAGGCGAGGCCGGCGAGGCGGGCGTTGCGCATCAGCATGAGGTAGGCGGTCTTGGGCCGATGGGCCGGCGCGTCGGCATCGAAGCCGCTGGGACCGTTCTCCACCGCATAGAGCCGGTCGCCGGGGAAGAAGGCGCCGGCCTCCAGCGTCACCGCCTCCACGGCTTCCGGCGACAGGCCTTTCACCGGATGGCGGTAGAGCGCCCTGAGCGTCGCGGTGGGCAGGGCAGGTGAAGGGGCGGAGGCCGTGGAGGCTGGCGCGGCAGGAACGGGGGGCACAGGCGCAGTGGACACAGGCGCGGGCATGGCGATCTCTCCGGTTCAGGGCCGCCCCTCCCATGCCGGGCATCGACGGTCAAGGCCACGGGATTTCGCCTGGATCAATGCGGCGGGTGGGGACCGGTCCATGCTGTCCGGCGCGAGGAAAGGGGGGCGGGCCGTGTGTGCGCAGGTTCTGCGCGAAATCAGCGTCCACCCCCTTCCGTTGCCGCGGGGCCACACCCACATGATCCCCGGAGCGGGTGTGTTCCACTTGCAGGACGGTCGCCGGGGATGCCGGGGCCGTGTCCCACCGTGCCCCCTATGCTTCCTGAGAAGGTACCGGGCGCGAGAAGGAGGAGAGACATGAATTTTGAGATCTATACCGAGCGCGCGCGCGGCTTCGTCCAGTCGGCCCAGTCGCTGGCCACTCGGGAGGGCAACCAGCAGTTCACGCCCGAGCACCTGCTCAAGGTGCTGATGGATGATCCGGAGGGCCTGTGCTCGGGCCTCATCCAGCGCGCGGGCGGCAATCCCGTGCTGGTGCGGGCCGAGGTGGAAGCGGCGCTGAAGAAGCTGCCGAAAGTGGAGGGCGGCTCCGGCCAGGTCTATCTCAGCCAGCAGCTGGCCAAGGTGTTCGAGACGGCGGAGCAGGCGGCCAAGAAGGCAGGCGACGGCTATGTCACCGTCGAGCGCATGTTGCTGGCCCTGACCATCGAGAAGGACACCGAGGCGGGCCGCATCCTGGTGAAGGCCGGCCTCACGCCGCAGGCCCTGAACGCGGCCATCGAGGCCCTGCGCAAGGGCCGCACCGCCGACAGCGCCACCGCCGAGAATGCCTATGACGCCCTGAAGAAATACGCCCGCGACCTCACCCAGGCCGTGCGGGACGGCAAGCTCGACCCGGTCATCGGCCGCGACGAGGAGATCCGCCGCACCATCCAGGTGCTGGCGCGCCGCACCAAGAACAATCCCGTGCTCATCGGCGAGCCCGGCGTCGGCAAGACCGCCATCGTGGAGGGCCTGGCCCGCCGCATCGTGGACGGCGACGTGCCCGAGAGCCTGAAGGGCAAGAGCCTGCTGGCCCTCGACATGGGCTCCCTCATCGCCGGCGCGAAATATCGCGGCGAGTTCGAGGAGCGCCTGAAGAGCGTGCTCTCCGAGGTGGAGGGCGCGGAAGGCGGCATCATCCTGTTCATCGACGAGATGCACACCCTGGTCGGCGCCGGCAAGACCGACGGCGCCATGGATGCGTCCAACCTGCTGAAGCCGGCCCTGGCCCGCGGCGAACTGCACTGCGTCGGCGCCACCACCCTCGACGAGTATCGCAAGCACGTGGAGAAGGACGCGGCGCTGGCCCGTCGTTTCCAGCCGGTCTTCGTCGCCGAGCCCACGGTGGAGGATACCGTCTCCATCCTGCGCGGACTGAAGGAGAAGTACGAGCTGCACCACGGCGTGCGCATCACCGACAGCGCGCTGGTGTCGGCGGCGGTCCTTTCCAACCGCTACATCACCGACCGCTTCCTGCCCGACAAGGCCATCGACCTCATGGACGAGGCGGCCTCCCGCCTGCGCATGCAGGTGGACAGCAAGCCCGAGGAGCTGGACAGCCTCGACCGCGAGATCATGCGGCGCAAGATCGAGCAGGAGGCCCTCAAGAAGGAGACCGACACCGCCTCCAAGGACCGCCTGAAGCGGTCGGAGAAGGAGTTGGCCGACCTTGAGGAGAAGGCGTCCGTCCTCACCTCCAAGTGGAAGGCGGAGAAGGAGAAGCTGGGCGTCGCGACCACGCTGAAGTCGAAGCTCGACCAGGCGCGGGCGGATCTGGCCACCGCGCAGCGCCAGGGCGAATACCAGAAGGCCGGCGAGCTGACCTATTCGGTCATCCCGGAGCTGGAGAAGAAGCTCGCCGAGGTCGAGAAGGCGGGCGCGGCCGGGCAGATGGTGGAAGAGGCGGTGACGCCCGACCACATCGCCGGCGTCGTCTCCCGCTGGACCGGCGTGCCGGTGGACAAGATGCTGGCGGGCGAGCGCGAGAAGCTGCTGCGCATGGAGCTGGAACTGGCCAAGCGCGTGGTGGGCCAGTCGGAGGCGGTGGCCGCCGTCTCCACCGCCGTGCGCCGGGCCCGCGCCGGGCTCCAGGACCCGAACCGGCCCATCGGCTCGTTCCTGTTCCTCGGCCCCACCGGCGTCGGCAAGACCGAGCTGACCAAGGCGCTGGCCGAATACCTGTTCGACGACGAGACCGCCATGGTCCGCATCGACATGTCGGAATACATGGAGAAGCATTCCGTGAGCCGGCTCATCGGCGCGCCTCCCGGCTATGTGGGCTATGACGAGGGCGGGGCGCTCACCGAGGCGGTGCGCCGCCGGCCCTACCAGGTGGTGCTGTTCGACGAGGTGGAGAAGGCCCATCCGGACGTCTTCAACGTCCTGCTGCAGGTGCTCGACGACGGGCGGCTGACGGACGGGCAGGGGCGCACGGTGGACTTCCGCAACGTGCTCATCGTCATGACCTCCAACCTCGGCGCCGAGTTCCTGGCGGACCCCCGCCAGCCCATCGGCTTCAAGGTGCCGGGCCATGAGGGCGACCAGGTGGTGTCCGACGAGGAAGCCTACGAGATGGTGATGGGTGCGGTGCGGCGTCACTTCCGCCCCGAGTTCATCAACCGCATCGACGAGATCGTCATGTTCCACCGCCTGAAGCGGGAGCAGATGGACCACATCGTGGACATCCAGATGGGCCGGCTGCGCAAGCTGCTGGAGGATCGCAAGATCACCATCGAGCTGTCGCCCGAGGCGCGGGCCTTCCTCGCCGAGAAGGGCTACGACCCGGCCTATGGCGCGCGTCCCCTGAAGCGCACCATCCAGAAGCTGGTGCAGGACCCGCTGGCCGAGAAGATCCTCGCCGGCGACATCCTGGACGGGGCGACCGTGAAGGTGGGCCTGGAAGACGGCCACCTCACCTTCGCCAGCGAGGCCGCCAAGGTGGACCACGATCAGGCCGCCTGAGGCGGGCGGCTCTCAGGTGTAAAGGAAGGCCCCCGGCGGTTGCGCCCGCCGGGGGCGGGGAGGGTGAGATGACGCTGAGCGATAACGAGATTAACGCAGAAATAAACGCGGGACGTTTGATATTAAATGCCGACAGAAAACTAATTGAGGGTGCCTGTTACCAACTTCGAATGGGTGGAGTATATTATGACTTAACCGAGAGCGGTAAGAGATTTGAGTTGAATTCTAACCAATCAGTTTTGATCAAACCCGGTCATCGGACGGTTCTTATAACAGCTGAAGAATTTGATGTCCCAGAGGATATTTTGGTAAGAGTTGTGAGCAAAGGATCATTGTTCAGTATTGGTCTAAGTCCGGTGGCGACGTATGCTGACCCTGGATTTTCTGGAAATCTGGGAATTGTTACTGAGAATACGAGTGACAAGTATATTGTTATTCCGCAAGGGGAGCCCATTGCAAAAGCTGACTTTACTCGTCTATCCTCTGCCGCGACAAAATTATATAAAGGCCAGCATGGTTTTCAGGCTGGAATCTGGCCAATCAAGACGCATCTTCAGAAGGAGCACGGCGATGTCGTCGGAGACCCCAGAGTGGGCTCAGAGAAAGACGAAGCGTTTGCGTTGCTACCCGCGGCGACCCGGACGGTAATTCGCCGTATCGAACAGACCCATTTATTGACGATTGGTGGTCTTTTTGTAGCGATTCTGATTAACTCATCGGTTCTGTTTTTGATTGATAATAAGTTTATGGATAATGTCTATGGTGTCATAGGCAACATAGTTTCGACCGTGATTATCGGGGTGGCAGTCCTGTTTGGAAACTTCTTTAGAAGGAATACATGATGGAGTTGTCAGCTATGGTTCGGAGGCAGATAGAGGCCGATGTTCGGCGGGGCTTCCCGGTCGAATTCCAGACGGAAGTTGAGCGGCACGATCAGCTTATGCGCGACCTTGTTGGCCTAATGGGGGAAGTCGGAGAATTCGCCAACCTGCTAAAAAAGGTTGGCCTCGGGCTTACTACCGCTGGATATGTCGGCCCCAGCTTCCACAATGCGACTCCACAGCTCCGCGAGGAACTCGCGGATGTTGCAATTTATATCTTCAGGTTGTCAACAGTTGTTGGTGGAAATATAGAGGAAGATATTCTGGAAAAGATGAAATATAATGACGAGCGCTATGAATATCTTGAGCGATAGACTTACATTTTTTGTCGGTGTCAACACGGGTTTTGTCACCGGTGGCTTGCCCGATGAGCGTTATATCGAATTTTATCGAGCGCGCAGCTCCGCTAGGCTTAGCTGCGCTATTGTCGGTAATGTTGTAGTGCCCGGGGGGCATGGAAGTAATGATTATTCGACAGTTATAGATGGTAATCCAATTTGGGGTAAGGTGGCTGCCGCAATCCGGATGAAAGGTTCTCTGCCCGGTATCCAGCTCGCTACTACTTGGCCGGGATACATTGGGTCGAGAAAATTTTTATCATCCCATCCTCACGAAATTATAGACCAAGCTAGGCTTCTGGTTCAGAGCCTTTGTGAGGCTGATGTCGAACGGATCATCGACGCGTTTACTGCTGGCGCGGCCCTCGCAGTCGAACATGGGTTTGGTCACGTTCAGGTCCATGCAGCACATGGGTATTTGCCGAGCCTTTTGATGGACGATCGAATCAGTCTGCAGGCGAAACAGGCTCGCCACGGTTTCAGGGCTTTCGCTGAATGGCTACGCTCACGAGAAATTCAGTCATCAATTCGGTTTTCTCTTAAGACGGGAGACAATACATTTGATGCGTCTGGCTCTGAATTGTTCCAGGATACGGTCATCGCTCGGCCGTTTGATTTTATTGATTTGTCGTCAGGATTTTACAACATTGATAAAAGGCTGATATATTTATAGCATCAGGTCGGATTTTGAACAATATTAACGAGTTTCCACCAAACGTCCATGCTGGAATTTGCCGCGATCTCATCGCCAATCCCGATTTTCTATCCAATCCAAGTGACGGGTGTAAAAATAATGGTAAATGTCATTACTATTCTCGCGGGGATTCATATCTTGTATGTCAAAGGTGGAAAGAGAAAAATTGACATAACTGTCAGTCTACTATGTTGATGATAACAATGATTATATGATAGAACTTTCGAAGTATGACGTTCTTGCTCTCTATCTCACTCCACCCTTCCCTCAACGAGGACTCCAGAACGCTACCGCGCGGCGCTGGTTCCGGGCTCCGGCGGCCGGGCGGGGCGTTGGGCTGGCTCTTTTGTGTGGGGCGGTGATGCGCGCATGCGCGCCGGGGCTCATAATCGCCGTGCCATGGGGTAGGCCGGATGTCGTTCCGCTCGGCCCCGCCCCAACCCCTGTCTCTTATAGACATCTGA
>NZ_JAIVFO010000106.1 GCF_029991245.1 Xanthobacter autotrophicus | reverse complement strand
GAGGTGGGGTGCGTCATTGCGTATGGCTAAAGCATTTTGGGGCAGGGGTGAATGCCGCCCGCTTGCCGTTTCAAGGGGAAATGTCGAGGCCCAACTCGGCCGCGACGACGCCAAGCCGGCGGTCCCTGGTCCAAAGGCGCGTGTGGGGCGTCAGGCGCGCAGAGGCGATGAGGTGGGCATCCACAAGGCCGATGCCGCGACCGTGGAGGCTCGCGGCATCGATCAGGCCGAGCACCTCCGCGTCGTTCGCCACGATGGCGCTCGGCAGGTCCGCGAGGGCACCCAACAGGATTTCCCGGTTGCGGATGTTACCGAGGGCCAGTTCGCCGATGACGAAGGGATGGGTGAGAATCTCTCCGGCTTCGAGCCGTTCCGCGAGGCGCGTTTCACCGGCGCGGAAATGGTCGATCCAGATCGACGTATCGACGAGAATCATGCCTCGCCGGGCCGGCGACGGCGCACCGGCTCGAGCTGCGGCTCGCTGCCGCCGAGCCGAGCCAGGCGCCGCGCGCTTTCGCGGGCGATGAGTGCCTGCAGGGCTTCCCGGATCAATGCGGATTTTTCCGTCATGCCTGTCAGCGCCTGGGCCTTCGCGAGGAGATCGTCGTCGATGGCGAGGGTGGTCCGCATGGCAAAGGCGCTCCCGCAGGCTGCTTGAACATCAATCATAGCATCATTTGATGCGAAAATCCGTGCGCCTGCGGCAGTGCGCACCATCCGTGTCCCGCCCCCCTTCCGCCGCAAACCCTTCCACCGCGGCATACCCCTTGCTATAGCGGCGGGCAGCTTTTGGGAGCGTATCATGTCCGTCGATCAGGCGACCGTCCGCCGGGTGGCCCATCTTGCGCGCATCTCGGTGCGCGAGGACGAACTCGGCCATCTTCAGAGTGAGCTTAACGCCATCCTCGAATTCGTCGAGCAACTGGCCGATCTCGACGTGTCCGGCGTCGAGCCTTTGACCAGCGTGGTGCCCGTGGAACTGCCCATGCGCGAGGATGTGGTCACCGACGGCCACTGCCCCGAAAAGGTGCTCGCCAATGCCCCCGATGCCGAGGGCGGCTTCTTTACCGTGCCGAAGGTGGTGGAATGACCAAGCTCACACAGCTCACCCTCACCCAGGCCCGCGAAGGCCTCGCCCAGGGCGAGTTCACCTCCGTCGAGCTGACGCAGGCCTATCTGAAGGCCATGGAGCAGGCCCGTCCCCTCAACGCCTATGTGCTGGAGACGCCCGACATCGCCCTTGAGATGGCCAAGGAAAGCGACCGGCGCATCGCTGCCGGCGAGACCGGGCCGCTGGAGGGCATTCCCCTCGGCATCAAGGACATGTTCGCAACCGAGGGCGTGCGCACCACGGCCTGCGCGAAGATCCTCGACAATTTCATCCCGCAGTATGAATCCACCGTCACCTCCCACCTGTGGCGGGACGGGGCGGTGCTGCTGGGCAAGCTCAACAATGACGAGTTCGCCATGGGCTCGTCCAACGAGACCTCGGCGTTCGGCCCGGTCGTCTCGCCCTGGCGGCGCGACGGGGATGAGACTCCCCTGGTGCCCGGCGGCTCCTCCGGCGGCTCGGCGGCGGCGGTGGCGGCCTTCCTGTGCGCCGGGGCGACCGGCACCGACACCGGCGGCTCCATCCGCCAGCCGGCGGCGTTCACCGGCACCGTGGGCATCAAGCCCACCTATGGGCGCTGCTCGCGCTGGGGCATCGTGGCCTTCGCCTCCTCCCTCGACCAGGCCGGCCCGTTCGCCCGCACGGTGAACGACGCGGCGGTGCTGCTGAAGTCCATGGCGGGCTACGACCCCAAGGATTCCACCTGCGTCGACCGGCCGGTGCCGGACTATGAGGCGGCGGTGGGCGCCTCCATCAGGGGCAAGAAGATCGGCATTCCGCGCGAATACCGCATGGACGGCATGGCCGACGAGATCGATGTCCTCTGGCGCGAGGGCGCCCGCTTCCTGAAGGACGCGGGGGCGGAGATCGTGGACATCTCGCTGCCCCATACGCGGTACGCACTGCCGGCCTATTACATCGTGGCGCCGGCGGAAGCCTCCTCCAACCTCGCCCGCTATGACGGCGTGCGCTATGGCGAGCGCGTTCCGGGCCGCGACGTGGTGGAGATGTACGAGAACACCCGCGCCGCCGGCTTCGGCCCGGAGGTGCGCCGCCGCATCATGATCGGCACCTACGTGCTCTCAGCCGGCTATTACGACGCCTATTACCTGCGGGCGCAGAAGGTACGCAGCCTGATCAAGCGCGACTTTGACCAGGTGTTCGCCCAGGGCGTGGATGCGGTGCTGACGCCGGCGACGCCGTCGCCGGCCTTCGGCATCGGCGAGAAGCTGAAGGCCGACCCGGTGGAGATGTATCTCAACGACGTCTTCACCGTGACGGTGAACATGGCGGGCCTGCCCGGCATCGCCGTCCCCGCCGGCCTTTCGGCGGACGGGCTGCCGCTCGGCCTCCAGCTCATCGGCCGCCCGTTCGAGGAGGAGACCCTGTTCTCCCTCGCCGAGGTCATCGAGGAGGCGGCCGGCCGCTTCCCGGTGGACAAGCAGTGGTGGCGCGGCTGAGGTCAGCCGGACGCGATCGGCGCCCGCACTTCGGTGCGGGTGCTTAACCCAGCCGCTTCCTGATGGAGCGGCTCAGGCGGCGGACGGTGCCGTCCCATTCGGCCTTGAGGGTGGTGTGGCCGCCGCGCAGCGCTCGCCAGCGCCCCACCAGGGACTTCGACAGGAACTTGGCAAGGCCGCTCTCCGCCGCCTGCCGGGAGGCCGCGCCACCGGCCTCAAGACGGCTCAGGGCGGCGATGATGGTGTCGACCGCCGAGGCCGCCTTGTCATAGGGCCGGATGGCGGCGAGGGCATCGTAGCGCCGTGGCGCGCCCAGCCGCTCGAACGGGCGCTGCACCGTATCCTCCGGGCCGGTCGCGCCCATGTAGCAGGCGGTGATGGCCTCCAGGCTGTCGAGCCGCAGGCCGGGGCTTGACCGCAGCAGGGCCATGGCGCCCATGGGGCCGAGCGAGGTGGTGGCGGGATCGTAGTCCGGCCGGGTCCGCCAGCGGCAATAGGCCACCAGCGTTTTTGAGACGATCTGGTCGTGGCTGCGCACCGGGAAATGGGCGAGGGCGACCGACTGCAATTGGTGCACCACCACCTTGCGCCGGAAGCAGAAGGCAGCGTGGTTGCCATCTTCGATCTTCAGCTCTTCATTCGCGGCGACGCTTGCCGGCAGCATCACCTTGGCGCTGAAGCCGGTGAGCTTCTGGGTGCGATCGGAGAAGAAGCTGAAGGGATCGGGGATCTGGTCCAGCGGGCGGGGCAGGTAGTTCCACATGCGCAGGCCGCCGGCCTGGGACTCGGGCAGGCTGGCCAGCTCCGCTTCGAGGGTGGCCCGGTCCGCCGTCGCGAGGAATTCGTCGCCATCCAGCAGGAAGGCGAAATCCCACCGCTCCACGGCATAGGCGCGTTGCAGCAGGCCCTTGGTGCGCGCGGCCTGGAAATAGGCGGCTTCCTGCGGGCCGTCGAACACGCTCACCGCCAGCCCCTCGGCTGTGAGGGCGTCGAGGATGGCGCGGGTGCCGTCCCGGCTGTGGTCGTCCTCGATGAAGAGGTGGTCGACCACCGCGAGATTGTGCCGCACGAACGCCTCGATCACGTCCGCCTCGTCGCGGACGATGGCGACGGCGGCGAGCCGCAGGCCCTTCGGCGCGGAGGGGGAGGGCGACGGAACGCCGGATGTTGACACGGTCATGAATGGGAGTGAGATGAGGGTTCTCGTTTGCGCCTGCTATAGCACCGGCCGCGCGGCGAGGCGAGGCGGCAAAGCACGGCCAAGAGCGCGCTCCGGACTTAAGGAAAGAGAACGCGTTATCCGACCAGATTGCGGTGCAATCTGAGCGGCGCGTGCTCTGGCGTTGCGCGCGCTCCCCGTTGGGGAGTAGTGAGTTAAGAGAAACGCTTCTCGCCTGCGCGCCGACGCGGCGGCTAGTCCCGGGACCTTTCATGACCGTACATGTTCGCCCTACCGAACCAAAGAAGCTCATTTCCGGCGCCACCGGCGACTGGGAGGTGGTGATCGGCCTGGAGGTGCATGCCCAGGTGGCCTCCAACGCCAAGCTGTTCTCCGGCGCCTCCACCGCCTTCGGCGGGCCGCCCAATGACCATGTGTCGCTGGTGGATGCGGCCATGCCCGGCATGCTGCCGGTCATCAACCAGGAGTGCGTGGCCCAGGCGGTGCGCACCGGCCTCGGCCTGAAGGCGCAGATCAACCTCACCTCGGTGTTCGACCGGAAGAATTATTTCTATCCGGACCTGCCGCAGGGCTACCAGATCAGCCAGTACCTGCAGCCCGTGGTGGGCGAGGGCGAGGTGATCGTGGACCTGCCCGACGGCGAGAGCATCCCCGTGGGCATCGAGCGCCTGCATCTGGAGCAGGACGCCGGCAAGTCCATCCATGACCTGTCGCCCACCCAGTCGTTCGTGGACCTCAACCGCTCCGGCGTGGCGCTGATGGAGATCGTCTCCCGTCCCGACCTGCGCTCGGCGGAGGAGGCGAAGGCCTATGTGACCAAGCTGCGCACCATCCTGCGCTATCTGGGCACCTGCGACGGTGACATGGAGAAGGGCAACCTGCGGGCGGACGTGAACGTCTCCGTGCGCCGGCCGGGCGCGCCCTTCGGCACCCGCTGCGAGATCAAGAACGTCAATTCCATCCGCTTCATCGGCCAGGCCATCGAGACCGAGGCCCGCCGGCAGATCGAGATCCTGGAGGACGGTGGCTCCATCTCCCAGGAGACGCGCCTGTTCGACCCCACCAAGGGCGAGACGCGCTCCATGCGCTCGAAGGAAGAGGCGCACGACTACCGCTATTTCCCTGATCCGGACCTGCTGCCGCTGGTGCTGAAGCCGGAATGGGTGGAGGAGCTGAAGTCCCGCCTGCCCGAGCTGCCGGACGAGAAGAAGGCCCGCTTCATCGCCACCTACGGCCTCAGCCCTTATGATGCGGGCGTGCTGGTGGCCGAGCGCGAGACCGCCGCCTATTTCGAGGCGGTGGCGGAAGGCGGCGGCGTCAAGCGCGACGGCAAGGCGGCGGCGAACTTCGTCATCAACGAGCTGTTCGGCCGCCTCAACAAGGAGGGGAAGGATGTCACCTCCTCCCCGGTCAGCCCGCACCAGATCGGCGCCATCCTCGACCTGATCGCGGAGGGCACCATCTCCTCCAAGATCGCCAAGGACCTGTTCGAGATCGTCTTCACCGAGGGCGGCGACCCGCGCGTGGTCGTCGAGGCCCGCGGCATGAAGCAGGTGACCGACCTCGGCGCCATCGAGCAGGTGGTGGACGAGATCATCGCCAGGAACCCGGACAAGGTGGCCCAGGTCCTGGCCAAGCCCACCATGCTGGGCTGGTTCGTGGGCCAGGCCATGAAGGCCTCCGGCGGCAAGGCCAACCCGCAGGCCCTCAACGATATCCTGAAGGCGAAGCTGGGGATTTGAGCGCTCGCCCTATCCGCTTGTGACGGTTTGAAATGCCCGGCCTCGCGCCGGGCATTTTCGTTTGCGCGCTCTAGGCAGAGGCACTCGGCGACGGATTGACGAATTTGGACATGCGTCCTATCCGTATGTAGGACGTATGTCCAAATCACTGCCGTCGTTCAGGCGGTGTCCGGTACAGCGAGGGCAGGGGCATGGCGGGTGGGAGCACGCGCGCCGAGATCGTGGCGGCGGCCGACCAGCTGTTCTACGAGCAGGGCTACGAACACACGTCATTTGCAGACATCGCCGGGGCGGTGCAGATCTCGCGTGGCAATTTCTATTATTATTTCAAGACCAAGGACGAGATCCTCGACGCTGTCATCGCGGTCCGCCTCGAGAACACCGGCCGTATGCTCGATGCTTGGGTTGCCGACAGCACCGCACCGGCGGATCGCATCCGCAGTTTCATTGACATACTCATCATGAACCGGGTGAAGATCCAGGCCCATGGCTGCCCGGTCGGCACGCTTTGCAACGAGCTCGCCAAACTCGACCATCCTGCACTCGGTGCTGCGCGCGCGCTCTTCCTCCTGTTTCAGGATTGGCTCGCTCGGCAGTTCGTGGCGCTCGGCTGCACCGACGACGCCAATGCACTCGCACTCCATCTCCTCGCGCGCAGCCAGGGCGTCGCGACGCTCGCGAACGCACTCAAGGACGAAGCCTTCCTGCGGCGGGAGGTAGGGGAGATGAACCTCTGGCTCAGTATGCGATGTGAGGAGATAGCGGCATGTTCGTCGTCACGTTGACCTTTGGCACCAACAAGTCCCGCGCCAGCGAACTGATGCAGGGCCACAACGACTGGATAAGGCGCGGTTTCGAGGAGGGCGTCTTCCTCCTCGCGGGCAGCCTGAAGCCTGCCGCCGGCGGAGCCCTCGTTGCCCACAACACCTCGCGGGCCGAACTGGAGCGGCGGATCCAGGACGATCCGTTCGTGGCCGAGGAGGTGGTGCGGGCCGACATTATCGAGATCGCACCCGGGCGCGCCGACGCGCGGCTCTCTTTCCTCGTGGCCTGAGGCCGCGGGCGTCCGGCTGCTCTCGCCGGACGCCTTTCAGGCATAAGGCGTCACTGCGCCGCGCGGGCCAGCGGCCGCTCGATCTCCCGCACCAGGCTGTCGCGGGAGATGTCGCCGATGGCGCGGGCGCCGGTGAGGGTCATGGCCACCCGCATCTCCTTGGCGATGATGTCGAGCAGGTTCTCCACCCCTGCGCCGCCGGCCACCGCCAGCGCATAGACGAAGGCGCGGCCGAGCAGCACGCCGTCGGCGCCCTGCGCCAGCATGCGCACCACGTCGAGCCCCGAGCGGATGCCGGAATCGGCTAGAAGCGTCATCTCGCCCTTCACCGCATCGGCGATGGCCGGCAAGGCGCGGGCGGAAGACAGCACGCCGTCGAGCTGGCGCCCGCCGTGGTTCGACACGATGATGCCGTCGGCGCCGAAGCGCACGGCGTCGCGGGCATCTTCCGGATCAAGGATGCCCTTGATGATCATGGGACCCTTCCAGAACTCCCGGATCCATTCCAGGTCCTTCCAGCCGATGGACGGATCGAAATTGGCGCCGAGCCAGCCCACGTAATCCTCGAGACTGGTCTTCTCCTTGCGATAGGCGGAGACATTGCCGAGATCGTGCGGGGTGCCCATGAGGCCCACGTCATAGGCCCAGAACGGGTGCAGGGCCGCCTGCACCATGCGCCGGAATGCGGCGTTGGGCCCCGACATGCCCGAATGGGCATCGCGATAGCGCGCGCCGGGCACCGGCATGTCGACGGTGAAGACCAGGGTGCGGATGCCCGCCGCCCAGGCGCGCTCCAGCGCATTCTGCATGAAGCCGCGGTCCTTCAGCACGTAGAGCTGGAACCAGATGGGCTTGGCGACCTGGCTCTGCACTTCCTCGATGGGGCAGACCGAGACCGTGGAGAGGGTGAAGGGAATGCCCTTCTTGGTGGCCGCCTGCGCCGCCTGCACCTCGCCGCGGCGGGCGAACATGCCGGTGAGGCCCACGGGCGCGAGGCCCACGGGCATGGCGAGGGGCTGATCGAACAGGGTGGTGGAGAGGTCCACCTCGCCCACGCTCTTCAGCACGCGCTGACGCAGGGCGAGGTCGGAAAGGTCCTCCACGTTCCGGCGCAGGGTCGCCTCGGCATAGGCGCCGCCGTCGATGTAGTGGAACAGGAAGGGCGGGAGGCGGCGCCGGGCGGCTTCGCGATAATCCGAGGACGACGAGATGATCATGATCTTGCTTCCTTCTGTATCGCTGCCCGGGAAAGGGCACGCACCGAGCGTCGCTCGCGCGCTGCGGCGTCTTCGATGAGCCGCAGGCTGTCCTCCACGAAATCCAGATGCCGGCGGGCGGCGTCGCGCGCGTCGTCGGCGCGGCCCTCCACGATGGCCTCGAAGATCAGGCGGTGCTGGTCTTCCAGCGCGTGGGCTGTGCGCGGCAGGCGGTAAAGCTTTTCAAGGCTGGCGGAAATGGAGTGCTGCAACAGGTCGAACAGGCCGGCCATCACCTGGCGCAGTACCGCATTGTGGGAGGCCTCAGCCACCGCCATGTGGAAGGCGGCGTCGGCCCGGGCCTGGGTCGCCGCGTCCGCGCCCTCGGCCTTGCGGATGCGCTCGAAGGCGGCCGTCAGCCGCGCCCTGTCCTCGTCGCCGGCGCGCAGGGCAGCGCAATAGGCGGTGTCACCGTCCAGCGACTTGCGGATCTCCATGACATCCTGCCAGTAGCCCGGCTCCATGCGGGCGAGCGAGGAGAGCGGGAAGAGGGCCTTGTCCAGGGACGATGCGGCCGAAGGGGCGGCCAAGGGGGCGGTGGCCAAGGGTGCGGCGAACGGGGCGGCCACGAAGGTGCCGCCGCCCTGGCGCGCGGTGAGGATGCCGCGACTGGCGAGCTGCTGGATGGCCTCGCGCAGCCGGGAGCGCGACACGCCGAAATCCGCCGCGAGCTGGCGTTCCGACGGCAGGCGCGCGCCGGCCTCGAGCCCACCCTCGGCGATCAACGCCTCGATTTCGTCCGCCAGCTTTCGCACCCGCCCCTCCCGGCCGGTAGAATTGGCACTTCGGGTGCCATCTTGTCGCGCGCTTACCGCATCAATTGGTCTGACCAATTTAGGTGAACTCTGCGCGGTGGCTTACTATTTTCGTCAGATAGAGCAAATGCGGCATAAGTCAACGGCAGAAGTGGTCAGACCAATTTAGCGTCGATCATCGCAGGTCGCAGGGGCATGGGGACGATGATCGACACATGACGGGCATGCGCGCGGTGAGCCGCGTGCTGGACGGCCCGCCGGCGAACACCGCCTTGAAGGCACGGCCATCGAGCATGCCCCCGCCGTGGACGAAGACCAGCTCCTCAAGCCTCGTGCCCATGGGCAGCTCGTAGAGGCCGGGATTGAGCAGGTCGCCCGACAGGGAGAACAGCTGGGTGCCCGCCGCTTCGCCGATGCCGAGCGCGCGGTACCAGTCGGCGCGGGTCTTCAGGATGCGCGGTGCGTTGGCGAGGGTCTCGGTGTTGTTGATCAACGTCGGATGAACCCCGCCCGCTACACACGGCCGGCGAATGTCCCGCACGTCCGCGGTGGAGCAACGTATCGCGCCAAAAGCAAAAGGGCCGCCTTGCGGCGACCCTTTTGAAATCCTTGGTTTTCAAGGATCGTTTTGGTTGCGGGGGTAGGATTTGAACCTACGACCTTCAGGTTATGAGCCTGACGAGCTACCGGGCTGCTCCACCCCGCGTCAAATGTCGAGCCGGCGAACCGCCCGTCGACGAGGCGTATGTAGCAACCCCCGTTCCCGATTGAAAGGGCTGGACGGGAAAAAATGCCCGCAAGCCTTCCGCCCTGTGGACGACGCCCCTGCCACCCTCCCGGCTGATCCCTCGCCACCCCTTGCTCGCCATGGAGAAACGCCCAGGATGGGCGGCCAACGAAGGTGGGAGACGGCCGATGGGAATTTCCGACATCGATGCGCTGCGTGCGGTCCTCGCGGCGAGCCCCCGGCCGCAGACCCTGGCCGAGCGGCGCGAGCGCATGGAACAGGTCACCGCCATCGACCCCATCGATCCCGATATCGTCGTCACAACCGTGGACGCGGGCGGCGTGCCCGGCGAGTGGTCGCTGGCGCCGGGCTCCGACCAGACGCGGGTGCTGCTGTTCCTGCATGGCGGCGGCTATTCCTCCGGCTCGCTGAAGAGCCATCGCACCATGGTGACGGGGGCGGGGCGGGCGGCCGGCATCCGCACCCTCGCCATCGCCTACCGGCTGGCGCCCGAGCATCCCTTTCCCGCCGCGCTGGACGATGCCGAGGCGGCCTATGGCTTCCTGCTGGCGCAGGGCTATGGACCCCGCAGCATCGCGGTGGGCGGCGACAGCGCGGGGGGTGGGCTGACGCTGGCCCTGTTCCAGAGGCTTCGGGCGAAGGGCATGGACCTGCCGGCGTGCGGCTGGCTGGTCTCGCCCTGGGTCGATCTCGACATGACCGGCGCCAGCATCGACACGAAGGATGCGGTGGACCCGCTCATCCATCGGGCCTACCTCGAAATGCTGGCTGAGGCCTACCTTGCGGGGGGCGGGAGCCGGACGGATCCCCTGGTCAGCCCGCTTCAGGCCGACCTGTCGGGTCTGCCGTCCATTCTCATCCAGGTGGGATCGGCGGAAACCCTGCTGGACGACGCGGTGCGCATCGCCGGCCGGCTCGGCGCCTGCGATGGGGAGGTGCGGCTCTCCATCTATCCGCACATGATCCACGCCTGGCCCATCTGGTACCACCGCCTTGCCGACGGGCGTCGGGCGCTGGCCGAGGCCGGCGCCTTCCTGGGCGCCATTCTGGGCGAACGGCGCGGCGCCTGAGGGGTCACACCAATGGCCCGTGAGCTTGGCTCATGGGCCATTGGTCAAGCCCGTGCGGCACTTGAGCGTAACCCACTTGGCATCGGTCGAAGACCGAAGCCGACGGTATCAGTCGCCCTCGTGCTCGGCCTCGGGCGGCACCGGCGGCGTCACGCTTGCGGGCGGCGTCTTGCGTTCCGCCGTTTTGCGCGTCTTGTGGATGGCGGCCTCGGCAATGCGGATGGTCTTGCGCGCGTCCCGTCCGGCGCGGCCTTCCTCCAGCGCGGTGATGGCGCCGTGCAGGGTGGCCAGATCCTGCCGCGTCAGGCCGATGCGATGGAAGATGTTGCGCAGGTTGCGGATGGTGGAGGGCGCCTTTTCCGGCGAGCGGAAGAAGCCCGATTGCTCCAGCGCCCCCTCGAGGTGATCGAAGAAGGCGAGGAGGTCGCCCTTGTCCGCCAGCGGCGAGCGATCCGGCGGGGCGAAGGGCAGGGCGCCTCCGGTTTCCGCCTTGAACCACTCGTAGCCGGTCACCGCCACGCACATGGCAAGGTTGAGCGAAGCGAAGGCGGGATTGACCGGCAGGGTGAGGATGGCGTCGCAGAGCGACACCTCCTCCGTATAGAGGCCGGTGCGCTCGCGGCCGAACACAAGGGCCACGTCCTCACCGCCGGCAAGGCGGGAGCGGGCTTCCTGCGCCACCGCGTCGGCGCCGAGCACGGGCTTGGCCATGCCACGCTCCCGCGCGGTGGCGGCGAAGGCATAATTGACCCCGCCAAGGGCCGAGCGCAGGTCGGGATAGAGCACGGCGTCGGCGAGGATGCGGTCGGCCCCGGCGCAGAAGATGCGGGCTTGCTCGCTGGGCCAGCCCTCGCGCGGGTTCACGATGCGCAGGCGCGAGAGGCCGAAATTGCCCATGGCCCGCGCGGCCGAGCCGATATTCTGGCCCAGCTGCGGCTCCACCAGGATCACTACTGGCCCGCCGCCCACCCAAGGCTTCGTGCTGTCGGTACCGGCACCTGGCATGTCGTCTCCCGTTTCGCGCTGTTTTGCACAGGGCGGGCGGCCAAGTCGAGGGGTAAGGTCGAGGGGTAAGCTCGGGAGGTATTGGCGCGGCGTGGGAAATCATCTCACACCAAAGCCGGGGTTTGCGGCTGTTGCACTACGCCACGCCAGTGCTATAGCGGCGACGCTGAAGGATTGCCGGCACGCGAGCGTCGGCGGCCCCTTCTCTGCTTTCCCTTTTGGCTCACAGAGCAGTCCTGAAAGGCCGTCCCATGGCGAAGATCAAGGTGGCAAATCCGGTCGTCGAGCTCGACGGCGACGAGATGACCCGGATCATCTGGCAGTACATCAAGGACAAGCTGATCCACCCCTATCTCGACATCGACCTGGAATATTATGATCTTTCGGTCGAGAACCGGGACGCCACCAGCGACAAGGTCACGGTCGACGCGGCCAATGCCATCAAGAAGCATGGCGTGGGCGTGAAGTGCGCCACCATCACCCCGGACGAGGCCCGCGTCGAGGAATTCAAGCTCAAGGAGATGTGGAAGTCGCCCAACGGCACCATCCGCAACATCCTCGGCGGCGTGATCTTCCGCGAGCCCATCATCTGCAAGAACGTGCCGCGCCTGGTGCCGGGCTGGACCCAGCCCATCGTGGTGGGCCGCCATGCCTTCGGCGACCAGTATCGCGCCACCGATTTCAAGGTGCCGGGCAAGGGCACGCTGACCATCTCCTTCGTGGGCGAGGACGGCACCAAGATCGAGAAGGAAGTCTACAAGTTCCCGGGCGCCGGCGTGGCCATGGCCATGTACAATCTGGATGAGTCGATCCGCGAATTCGCCCGCGCCTCGCTCAACTACGGCCTGATCCGGAACTATCCGGTCTATCTCTCCACCAAGAACACCATCCTGAAGGCCTATGACGGGCGCTTCAAGGACATCTTCCAGGAAGTGTTCGACGCCGAGTTCAAGGACGAGTTCGCCAAGCGCGGCATCACCTACGAGCACCGCCTGATCGACGACATGGTGGCCTCGGCCCTCAAGTGGTCGGGCGGCTATGTGTGGGCCTGCAAGAACTATGACGGCGACGTGCAGTCCGACATCGTGGCCCAGGGCTTCGGCTCGCTCGGCCTCATGACCTCCGTGCTGATGACGCCGGACGGCCTGACCGTGGAGGCCGAGGCCGCCCACGGCACCGTCACCCGCCACTATCGCGAGCACCAGAAGGGCAAGGAGACCTCCACCAACTCCATCGCCTCCATCTTCGCCTGGACCCGCGGCCTCACCCACCGCGCCAAGCTCGACGGCAACGAGGACCTGGCCAAGTTCTCCGCGACCCTCGAAAAGGTGTGCGTGGACACGGTGGAATCCGGCTACATGACGAAGGACCTCGCGCTCCTCGTCGGCGCCGACCAGAAGTGGCTCTCCACCACCGGCTTCCTCGACAAGATCTCCGAGAACCTCACCAAGGCCATGGCGGCCTGAGGTAAGGGAGGGGGCGGCATCGCCCCTGATCGACTGTTCCGGAAGGGGCCGCAGTGCGGCCCCTTTCTTTTTGCGGGCAGGGCTGACGGGCGATCGCTTTTTAGTTTGAAAGGAACGGCCCCAGCCCTCTCCCGCGTGCGGGGGAGAGCTGGGGAGGGGGCAGAGGCGGCAGGGAAGACCACCGGCGGCAGGAATGCGGAGAGCGCCTGCCCCCCCCCGCAAGCGGGAGAGGGTTCCTACTGTTCCCAGTCGAAGCCACGGACTTTCAAACAGGGACACCGCCCGACGGTTTGGCGCTTTGACCGCTGCGCGGGCCCGCGCCGCTGGCACAGGCCCTCACGCCTCCGGGTCCCGGTCCCGGGCGGCGGCGGCGAGCCGTCCCATCACCGCGGGATGGCGCAGCGCCAGCATGTGAAGCTCGTTCTCCTCAATGGCGAGGATCTTGGTCTTGGCCACCGCGCGCACCGGCAGCGGGCTCGCCTTGGTGTGGCCGGGCAGGAGGCCGAACACATCGCCGGGGCCGATCCGGCGCATGCCCTCCTCGCCCTCCATCTCCAGATGGCCCTGCAGCACCACGAACAGGTGGGCGGCGCTCTCGCCCCGGCGCACCACGTGGTGGCCCCGGTCGAAGCTGCGGGAATTGAGCAGGGGCAGGATGTCCCCCAGCACCGGCGCCTCCAGGTCCGAGAACGGCGGCAGCCGCGAGATCATGGAGAAGGTGACCACGAAATTGTGCTTGGAGATCACCTCGGAGAACGAGCTGGCGATGATGGCGATGGGCAGCGCCAGCATCATCAGGCCCGACACCATGGTGAGGGCGCCGACCACGCGCCCCAGGTTGGTCACCGGCACCACGTCGCCATAGCCCACGGTGGTGAGGGTGGTGATGGCCCACCACATGGCTTCCGGGATGGAGCCGAACTTGTCCGGCTGCACGTCGCGCTCGATGAGATACATGGCGGTGGCCGCCATCAGCACGCCCGCGCACAGGATGATGAGGCAGGACAACAGCGCATAGCGCTCGCGCCGCACCGCCAGATAGAGCGCGTTGAAGCCCGAGGAATAGCGCGCGAGCTTGAGGAAACGCACCAGCCGGAGCACCAGCAGCGCGTGCACGTCGAGATCGGTGGTGAAGGAGACGAGCCACGGCAGGATGGCGGCAAGATCGATCAGCGCCGGAACCGTCACCGCATAGCGCGCCCGCGCCACGAGGGGCGGGCGCTGCCGCAGCAGCGGGTGTTCCGGAGCCACCCACAGGCGCATGCCGTATTCCACGCTGAAGATCACCAGGGCGGTGAACTCGCCCCAGTGGAACCACCATGTGTCCCGCAACTGCAGGGACGGCACGGTGGCAAGCACGGCTCCGCCAACCGAGAGCAGCACGGTGACGATGAGAAAATAGTGGAGGGCATCGGCGAAGTGATCGCCGGGCAGGTCCCGCTCCAGAATGTCGAAGACGCGGCGGCGCAGCGTGCGCAGGCGCGGCTTGTGCTCCCCCATGCGCTCAGGTCCCTTCCGCGCCGGCGCGCCGCTCGATGTCGTCACGGATGCGCGCCCGCGTCCGGTCGGTGCGGTCGGCCACGGCCTCGTCGGGAAGCCCGAGGGCAGACAGCAGCTGGGCCATGAGCTGGAGGCTGGCTTCCGCCGCCTCGGGAATGACGCCGGCCACCCCGAGGGCGGCGAGGCGGCGGGCATGCTCGGCATCCTTGGCGCGGGCGATCACCGCCGTGCCGGGCCAGTGCTGGCGCACCGCCGCCACCATGCGTTCGGCGGCGTTGGGTGCGTCGAGGGTGGCCACGAAGGCAAGCGCGCGCTCCGCCCCCAGCCGGTCGAGGATTTCCGCCCGCCCGGCATCGCCGAAGTACACCGGGCGTCCCGCCGCCCGCGCCTCCGCCACGCGCCGGGGGTCGGCATCCACCGCCACATAGGGCACGCCTTCCTCGTCCAGCGCGTCGGCGATGGTGTGGCCCACGCGGCCGAAGCCGCCGATGATCACATGGTTGGCCGCCGTGCTGGCCATCGGCGCGAGGCCGTCGTGCAGCCGGGCGTCCAGCGTGCGCCCGAGCCGCGCCGCGATGCGGGCGAGCACCGGCGTCGCCGCAAGGCTGAGGCTCACCACGCCGACGAGGGTGGCGGCATTCTGCGCGCCCAGCACCCCCTTGGCGGCGAGGAGACCCAGCACCACGAAGGCGAACTCGCCGGTCTGCGAGAGCAGCAGCGCGGCCTCGGCGGCGGCGGGCGGGCTCACGCGCAGCAGTCGGGCCGCCCCATAGGTGCACGCGGCCTTCACCGCGATCAGCCCGGCGACGCCCGCCACCACCCACAGGGCGCGCGGCAGCACCGATCCGAAATCAAGGCTCATGCCCACGGTGACGAAGAATACGCCCACCAGCAGGCCCTTGAACGGCTCCAGGTCCACCTCGATCTGGTGCCGATAGGCGGTTTCCGACAGCGCCATGCCGGCGAGGAAGGCGCCGAGCGCGCTGGACAGCCCGGCGGCAT
This sequence comes from Xanthobacter autotrophicus, assembly GCF_029991245.1. Lineage (GTDB taxonomy): Bacteria > Pseudomonadota > Alphaproteobacteria > Rhizobiales > Xanthobacteraceae > Xanthobacter > Xanthobacter autotrophicus_C. The sequence continues at coordinate 956 of NZ_JAIVFO010000106.1, read as the reverse complement.
GGGTCACCGCCGCCGAGCCCACCACCACCACCAGGGTGATGGCCATGATCAGCTCCCGCGAGCGGGTGGAGGCGGCCACCGCCACCAGCGGCGCCAGCACGAACCGCCCGGCCACCAGGATGAGTGCCACTGCGCCCGTTGCCTTGGCCAGCGCCCCGGCCGCGAGGGTCAGGACATCGGTCGCCGGCCCGCCCAAAAGCTCGGCCGCGAGCAGGATGGGCACCACCATCAGGTCCTGGAACAGCAGCACGGCGATGACCAGTTGGCCCAGCGGCGCGAGGGAGCGGTGCTGATCGATGAGCAGCTGGCTGACCAGGGCCGTGGACGACAAGGCCAGCGCGAAGCCCAGCACCAGCGCCACCTCCGGTCCCGGCGACCCCACCAGCGCCAGCCCCAGCGCCAGCGGGACGCCGCAGAACAGCACCTGGAGAGCGCCGACGCCGAACACCTCGCGCCGCAGCTTCCACAGGCGCGGGGCCGAGAATTCAAGCCCCAGCAGGAACAGGAGGAACACCACCCCCAGCTCTCCGAACGGGGCGGCGCGCTCGGGGCTGGAAATGGTGATGAAGCGCACCAGGGGCAGGCTGTCGGCCAGCCGGCCGAGGCCGTGGGGCCCGATGAGCGCGCCGGCGGCGATGAAGCCCACCACGGCACCGATTCGGGCGCGGTGAAACAGCGGAACAAGGATTCCGGCGGCGAGGAGATAGACGAACGCGTCCTTGAGGAAGGCGTCACTCACCTTCTTCGTCCTCCACCTGGCATCCTGAAGTCCCGCCTGCGTGATCCAGCCGGCCGCTGCGGCCTGCCATGGTCGCGGGAGATGACCACGCGGAACGGCCGGCGCCAAGCGCCAAGAAAGCGCACCGGGCGGGTGGAGCCCTGGTTTGAAAGCCTGCTGCTTCGACCGGGCACGGTGCGGACCCTCTCCCGCGTGCGGGGGAGGGCCTGTCTCTTAT
>NZ_JAIVFO010000105.1 GCF_029991245.1 Xanthobacter autotrophicus | reverse complement strand
GTGCCGGCCCTGCCCCGCCCCCGCGGCCGGGTGGAGTTCCGCGAGGTGGTGTTCGGCTATCGCCCCGGCGAAAACGTGCTGCGTGGCCTCGACCTGGTGGCCGAGCCGGGCCAGACCACGGCCCTGGTGGGCCAGTCCGGCGGCGGCAAGACCACCATCATCAACCTCATCGAGCGCTTCTACGACCCGCAGGGCGGCGCCGTGCTCATCGACGACATCGATGCCCGCAGCGTCACGCGCTCGTCGGTACGGGCCAACGTCGCCCTGGTGAGCCAGGACGTGTATCTGTTCTCCGGCACGGTGAAGGACAATATCGGCTTCGGCCGCCCCGGCTCCACCGACGAGGAGATCGTCGCGGCGGCGCGCGCGGCCCACGCCCACGACTTCATCATGGGCTTCGAGAATGGCTACGACACGCCGGTGGGCGAGCACGGCGCCCAGCTCTCCGGCGGCCAGCGCCAGCGCATCGCCATCGCCCGGGCCTTCCTGAAGAACGCGCCCATCCTGCTTCTGGACGAGGCCACCGCCGCCCTCGATTCCGAATCGGAAGCCCTGGTGCAGCGGGCGCTGAACGAGCTGCAGCACCAGCGCACCACCATCGTCATCGCCCACCGCCTGCAGACCGTGGTGCGCGCCCACAAGATCTGCGTGGTGGAGCACGGCCGCGTGGTGGAGCACGGCACCCATGACGAGCTGATCGCCCGGCGTGGCCGCTATTACGGCTTCTATTTCGCCCAGTTCGCGCACGAGCAGAAGCAGCAGGAGGGCGCCGACGGCAGCGCCGACGCGCCTGTGGACAATCTCGGCGAGACCGACGGTGCGCGTCTCCACGCCTGATTTTACAAGGCTTTGCACCCGGTTCGCGGACCGGGTGCGGCAATGCGGGCGCAGAAAATGCGCGTTTCGACTTCACAAGCGGGCAAGCGGTTGCTATATCGCCCGCCTCGGTCGCAAGACCCACGGTCCCTGATAGCTCAGTTGGTAGAGCGTTCGACTGTTAATCGAATGGTCGCAGGTTCGAGTCCTGCTCAGGGAGCCATTTCCACCCCGCACAGCACGCCATAGGGCGCCAGCGGAGCGAAGGCTCGGCAGCGCGGCGCGTGATATGCGACTGGGTCCGGCCTCGCCCCACCGTCTCAGATCATCGCAGGCCGCCACTTGAGCCTTGGCACGCGCCAAAGGGCCGAGGAAACGGGGCCGCGCCCCTGCAGATCGCCCGTTGCAACGAGCTAGCGCGCCCGGCGAAGCCCGCGCGCGTCGACGGCGCCGTCACGAAGGCGCCGTCGACGATGGCCGGCGCCTTGATGAGTCCTGCCTGGCACGGACTGCTGGTCGAAAATCCCGCGGTTCAGGCTGCGGCCGCCACCAGCGCCCGCTCCAGCTTGCCAAGCCCCTCGTCGAGGAGCGCGTCGGTGATGGTCAGCGGGTTCAGGAGGCGGATGGTGTTGCCGTAGACGCCGCAGGTGATGAGGATCAGGCCGTCGGCCAGCGCCGCCTGGGTCACGCGCTTGGCGGCATCGGCGTCGGGCTCCACGGTGCCGCGCTTCCTCACCACGTCGAAGGCGACCATGGCGCCCGGTCCCCGGATCGAGCCGATGGCAACGGCATCGTTGCGCAACGCCATGCGGGCGAGGGCGTCCTTGATGCGGGCGCCGATGGCGTTGGCGCGCTCCACCAGCCTCTCCTCGTCGATCACCTCCAGCACGGCGAGCGCTGCAGCGCAGGCGATGGGATTGCCGGCATAGGTGCCGCCGAGGCCCCCGGGCTCGGCCGCATCCATGATCGCCTCCCGGCCGATCACGCCCGAGAGGGGAAAGCCGCCGGCCAGCGACTTGGCGACGGTGACGAGATCCGGCTCGACCCCCGAATGCTCGATGCCGAACATGCGGCCGGTGCGGGCAAAGCCGGTCTGCACCTCGTCGGCGATCAGCAAGATGCCGTGCGCGTCGCAGGTCTGGCGCAGGGCCACGAGCAGCTCGGCGGGCGCCGGCAGGAAGCCGCCCTCGCCCTGCACCGGCTCGATGATGATGGCCGCCACATCCTGCGGGCCGATGTCGGCGCGGAACAGATAGTCGAGCGCCTTGAGCGTGTCGGCGACGCTCACGCCATGGTCGGCGCAGGGGAACGGGAGATGGAAGATGCCGGGCGGGGAGATGCCGAACTTCTTCTTGTAGGGCAGCACCTTGCCGGTGAGCGCCATGGTCAGCGCGGTGCGGCCGTGGAAGCCACCGGAAAAGGCGATGACGCCGGTGCGGCCGGTGGCGGCCCTGGCGATCTTCACCGCATTCTCCACCGCCTCGGCGCCGGTGGAAAACAGGATGGACTTGGCCGCGCCGGAGAACGGGGCGATGGCGTTCAACTTCTCGCACAGCGCCACATAGGGCTCGTAGGGCACGATCTGGAACGCGGTGTGGGTATAGGCGTCGAGCTGCGCGCGCACCGCCGCCAGCACCCTGGGGTGGCGGTGACCGGTGTTGAGCACGGCGATGCCGCCGGCGAAATCAATGTAGCGCGAGCCGTCGGCGTCCCAGACCTCCGACCCCTCCGCCTTCTGCGCGAAAACTGGATAGGCGGTGGCGATGCCCCGGGGAATGGCCTTGGTTCGACGGGCCTGCAGCGCGGCGTTCTCGGACATGGCGCTCCTCCTTGATTGTTGCCTCAGGATAAGACGCGATTGCGTTCCGCGGGTATGGGATTGATCGGGTGCCGCCCGCCACCCGCCGGCCTCAGCGTGCGGAATCAGCTCCCGGCTCGGCGCGTCCGGCGCGCTCGGCGTTGATCCGGCCGTCCACCAGCTCGACGATGCGGTCGCAGCGCTCGGCAAGGGCCATGTTGTGGGTGACCACGAGAAAGGTGGTGCCCCGCTCGGCGTTGATCCGGCGCAGCAGCGCGAACACGCTGTCGGCGGAGGCGGTGTCGAGGTTTCCCGTGGGCTCGTCGGCGAGCACCAGCGCCGGCTCCATGGCCAGCGCCCGGGCGATGGCGACGCGCTGCTGCTGGCCGCCGGACATGTTGGTGGCGCGGTTGTTGCGCCAGCGGCTCAGGCCCACCCAGTCCAGCAGCTCGTCGGCCCGCTGCTCCATCCGCCGGTCGGCGCGGCCCTGGTCCACCAGCATGGGCATCATCACGTTCTCGGCCGCCGTGAAGGCCGAGATCAGGTAGTGATACTGGAACACGAAGCCGATGGCGTGGCCGCGCAGCCGCGTGCGCGCGGCATCGTCGAGCTGCGTCGTGTCGGCCCCGGTGACCTCGAGGCGCCCGGAGGTGGGGCTGTCCAGAAGGCCGATGATGTTGAGCAGGGTGCTCTTGCCCGAGCCGGACGGGCCGATGAGCGCCACGAACTCGCCGGCGCGCATGGTGAGGTCGATGCCGTGCAGCACCTCGGTCTCCACCGGGGTGCCGATGGCGTAGGACTTGCGGATCGCCTGAAGCGCCAGCACGTCAGCCACGGATCGCCTCCACCGGATCGATGCTGGCGGCGCGCACCGCCGGGGCAAGGCCGGCGACCACGCCGGTCAGCGTCGCCAGCAGCGCCGCGGCCGCAAACAGGCTGGGCTCCAGCATCAGCGGGAACAGCTCCGATCCGTCCACCTGCCGCAGCAGGTGGTGCCAGAGGATCAGCGCCCCCGCGCCGGCCGCCGAGCCCAGCACCGAGCCCACCAGCCCGAGCACCCCGCCCTGGATGAGGAAGACCCGCAGGATCCGCCCCCGCGACGCGCCCATGGCGCGCAGGATGCCGATGTCCTTGGAGCGCTGGATCACCGACACCACCAGCACCGCGGCGATGCCGAACGCCACCGAGATGCCCACGAACAGCCGGATCAGGGTGTTGGAGGTCTGCTGCGCCCGCACCGCGGTGAAGAACTGGGCGTTGGTGGTGATCCAGCTGTCCGCCTCCACCGGCACCACGGCGGCGATGTCGCGGGCGATGTCCTCGGCGGCGTAGGTGTCGGTCACGGTCATGTCGATGGTGGTGGCGCCACCGATGAGGTTGAGCAGGCTCTGGGCGGTGCGCAGGGCCACATAGGTGTTGCGCTCGTTGGCGCCCTTGTTGCCGAAATCGAAGATGCCGGTGATGGTGAGGATGCGCCCGCTGCCGTTGGCGGTGGTCACGTTCAGCTTGTCGCCGACGCCCGCGCCCAAATCCTTGGCCAGCTCGGTGCCCACCAGGATGTCATCGGTGCCGAGCCGCGCCTCCCCCGCCACCAGATAGTCCGGCACCCGCACGATGCGGAAATACTGCTCCGGCTCCATGCCGGTGATGGAGATGGAGCGGCTGGCATCGCCCCGCACGGCGAGGGCCGAGCCGGACGCCGTGGGCGCCACCACCACCACGTCCGGCCGCGCCCGCATGGCCACCGCAATGGACTGCCACTGGTCGATGGAGAGGATGCGCTGGGACGGCTTCTGCACCAGCGCACCCTCGATCACCCCCGGATCGAAGCGCAGCGGCCGCGCCACCTCGTCCGGCGGCAACAGCTGGATCTGCGGCTGGGAGGTCAGCACCCTTTTGATGAAATTGGTCTGGAGCCCGGCCAGCATGGCCGACATGAACACGATCACCCCCACGCCGATGGTGATGCCGCCGAGGATGAAGGCGGTCTGCATGCGGCCCTCGCCGAGGAAGCGCAGGGCGGCGATCCATTCGAACGGCAGCCAGCGGTTCATCGCGGCACCGGCCGGATGCGCTGGCCGGCGCGCACCCCCGACGCCACGGGTAGCACTTCCTCGCCGGGGGTGAGCCCCTCCAGCACCTGCACCTGGTCGCCGGCCCGCAGGCCGAGGCGCACCTTCTGTTCCCGCGCCCGCCCGTCCCGGACCACCAGCACGAAGGGCGCCGCCGAGGTGGGGCCGTGCACGGTGCGCGCGGGCACCACCACGGCATCCGGCCGGCGATCCACCGCAATGTCCACGGACACCGTCATGTCCTGCCGCAGATAGGCGGGCGGATCGGGCACCGTGAGCTTCACCTCCACCGAGGCGCGGGTGATGTCCACGGAGGGGTTGATATAGGTGAGGCTGGCGGGAAACCGTTGGTCCGCATAGGCGTCGGCCGAGGCCAGCGCGCTCTCGCCGACCTTGAGCAGGCTGAGGTTCTTCTCGTCGATCTGGACCACGAGCTGGGTGGCGCCGGCGGGCGCCAGCACCAGCAGCGTCTTGCCCGCCTGCACCACGCTTCCGCGCTCCACGCTGCGGGTGATGAGCACCCCGTCGCGCGGCGCGACGATGGTGGCGTAGCCGAGGCGCGCATGGGCGGTGGCGAGGTTCGCCTTGGCCTGGCTGAGCTGGGTTTCGGCAATCACGAAGTCGCTGCCGCCGGGGCTGGTGGTGTAGACCTGCAGCTCGGCGGTCCGCGCCAGGGTCATGGCCACATTCAGCGCCCTTGTGGCCTCGTCCAGCGTGGCCTGGGTGCCGGCGCCGGATTTCGCCAGCTTGTCGGCGCGATCGAAGGCGGTCCGGGCATTTTCCAGGTTGGCGCGGGCCTGCTTCTGCGCTTCCTCGGCGGCGGGCCGGGACAGCTCGCGCAGCTGACGCATGCGGGCATCGGCCTGGGCGACCGCCCCCTCGGCCTGCACCACCGCCGAGTTCAGCTCGGTGCCGTCGAGGGCGATCAGCGGCTGGCCTTCCCGCACGCTCTGCCCCTCCTCCACCAGCACGTCCTTGACGGTGCCGGTGATCTGGCTGCCGATGTCCACGCGGTAGGGGGTTTCCACATGACCGGTGGCGACCACGGAGCGCACCAGCTCGGCCTTCACCACCGGATAGACCACCACCTCCGGACCGGCGCGCCAGCGCAGCAGCAGGAAACCGGCGCCGGCCAGAGCCAGAACGAGAACCGCGATCCACCATTTGCGGTGCCACAGGGCGGCGATGAGGCCGCCATGTCCCGCCCCCTGCGGCAGGTCACGCGATGCGGTGCTGGCGGCGGAGACGGGCTGGTCCACGGGATCCCTGACGGTTGCGGCGTGGCGGCACGCGCGTTGTTCGCATCAGGGAAGGCCGGGCGCCGGGATTCGGTGGTGCGAGCCCCGGCATCATGGTCCGCATTGCAGGCCGGTTAAAGGCGATGGCGCAACTTGAGCGCAGCAATCGCCCTCCCCTGACCCGCGCCGCTCAGTAATCCCACTGGGCGCCGATGCCCACCTCGGCGGAGCCGTCGGCGCCGGTGGCGCCCTGCAGGCGGATGTTCTTGGTGATGTCCATGTCCACCGTGACCTGGCTGGAGCCGGGCGTGGTGCCCTGCCGCACCCCCAGATACATGCGGTCGTTGAGGCGCCGGCCGATGCCCACCTGGCCGCCGGTGCCGGCGGCATTGGTGCCCACGTCCAAGCTGTCCACGCCCAGCGAGCGCCGCATCTGGTCGAGCACCCCGGAACCGCCGGAGAATTGCGCGATGGTCTGGGCGATCTGCAGCGCCTGGGCGCCGGTGAGCGAGCCGGCCGAGCGGCCGAACATCAGGCGCGAGAGCACCTCGTCCTGCGGCAGGGTGGGGGTGGAGCTGAAGGTCACGTCGGGGCGCGAGGCCGCCCCGGTGACCAGGATCTGCGCGGTGATGTCGTTGGCGGTGGTTTCCGCCACGAAGTCGAGGTCCGGGTCCGTGGTGCCGTTGAAGGTGATCTTGCCGCGGGTGAAATTCAGCCGCCGGCCGAGCACGTCGAAGGTGCCGCGCCGCATCTCGAAGCCGCCCAGCGTCGCCGGGCTGGCGGTGGTGCCGCCCACCTTGAGGTCGCCGCCGAGTTCAGCTTCCAGCCCCATGCCGCGCACGAACACGTTGTTGGGCGCCGAGACCGTGAGGTCCAGCGCCATGCCGGCATTACTCCGGCGCGGGGCGTTGGCCCCGGCCTTGGTGCCGGGCCGGTTGGTGGTCACGTTCCAGTTGCGGCCGCCGTTCACGTGCCGCACGTTCAGCGCCGCGCCGCCGCCGGGCAGGCGGTCGGGAATGTTCACGTCCAGATGGCGCACCACCAGCCGGCCGGTGAGGCGCGGATTGTTGGCGAAGGCCCCTTCCACCGCGAGCCGCCCCTCGGCCACGAGACGCATCAGGTCGCTGTTGACGAGGCCGGCATTGGTGAGATCCACGTCGATGCGGCCAGGGAAACCCTGCGCCGGCTCCAGCGCCACCGTGCCGCGCGCCGAGAGGCTGCCGCCATTGGGGGTGCGGGCGGTGAGGGAGGAAAGCGTCACCGAGCGATCGGTGCCGGTGATCACGCCCTCGATATTGGAGAGGTTGACCCCGTTCACGCCATCATCGAAGCGGGCGCCGGAGATGCGCACCGTGCCGCCCGCCCGCGGCGCGGCGGCGGTGCCGCGCACGGTGGCGTCGATGGCCGCGCGCCCGCGCACCTGCGCGCCGGAGGTGGCGAGCATGGGGTTGGCAAGCCCGAGGTCCAGCGCGCCCCGGATCGCGAGATCGAGTTCGCCGGCGCCCAAGGGTGCCGAGCCGGTGAGGGTGACGTCCGACAGGAAGCGCCCGGTGACGGTCGTCCGCGTGCTCACCCGCCCGTCCGCGAACCGGCCATCGGCGCGGACATCAAGGGGGCCGATGCCGTTGGCCGACAAATCCCGGGTGCTGACGCGGGCCATGGTGAGGGAATAGGTGCCGGTGGGCGCCGCCGCCGGCCCGTCGAGCCGCGCGGAACCCGAAAGCGTGCCGGACAGCCCGAGGCCGGGGGCGGCGAGGTCCGCCAGCGCCAGCGGCAAGATGGTGAGCGTCACGTCCAGCGCCAGCGCCGCGCCTGCCCGGCCAGACACGCTGGCGCTGCCGCCGCGCGTGGTGAGGGTCAGCCGGTCGATGGCGAGGGTGTCACCGGACCAGCGGAAATTCGCCGGCGCGGCATTGGTGATGCTGGTGCCGCTGCGCGCAAGGTTGAGGCGGTCGAGGCGGAAGCCGATGGTGCCGTCGCGCGGGGTCAGGAGGCCGGCGGTGGTCAGCGTCGCGCCATTGACCACGGCGTCGAGGTTGAGGCTGGTTCCCGCCGCCGCGCCTTTGGCGGTGAGGTCGGCCTGGGAAATGTCCATGCCACCGGCATTCACGGCGCGCAGCCGTACCGTGCCATCCAGCACCGGCGCGCCGGTCGGGTCCACCACGGTGGCGTCGATGCGGGCGCTGCCCACGCTCTGCCCGGCGGCCGAGACATTGGCGGCGTCGGCCTTCACCGCCACCCGCTGGCGGCCGCCGGTGGCGTCGAGGCGCACATCGGCATTGAGCCGCCCGGCCAGTTCGGTGAGCGCGAGGGGCGAGAGATCGTTGAGGTCCCCGGCCTCGACGGCCAGCGTCCCGTCCGCGAGGCCCCTGCCATCGAGCCGCACGTCGCCCTTGGCCGAGACCGAGCCGATGGCGATTGCAAGGTCCTTCAGCTGCTTCGCGCCGTCGGCCAGCGTGGCGAAGGCGCCGGAGCCGGTGGCGGGCTTGCCGGCCACGCGGCCGTCGAGGGTGAATTGCGCCGCAGGGTTGCCGGTGAGGTCGGAGGCCGTCACTGCGAGGCTCAGCCCCTCCACCTTCTGCTTCATGGCGGTGCCCGCGGGCATCAGCAGCCGCGCGGTGAGGCCGAGATTGTCGAGGCTGCCCCGGAACGCCGCCTCGCCGGTCACCGCGCCGGTGACGCGGGGATCGAGCTTTGCCACATCCGCGAGCGCGAGCTTGGCCGCAAGGTCCGCCCGGGCGCGGGAGATGGTGCCGTCTGCGGTCACCGTCAGGCTGTCCGAGGCGAGGTTGAAGCGGTCGACGCGGATGGCGTTCTGCCCGTCCCGCGCCAGCTTGGCGGCAAGGGTCGTGGTGCCGCCGAACAGGCCGTCCACCGCCGCGATGCCGGTGGCCACATCTTTGGTGCCGCCGGTGATGGCGGCGTCCACGCGAGAGAGATCGCCGCTGGCGTCGAGGGTGGCGTCCAGCGCCGCCGTGCCCGCCAGCCGGCGGCCGACGAGGGGGGAGAAGGCGGCAAGATCCAGCTTCTCCAGCTTGAGCGTGCCGGCGATCTTCTCCGCCGACGCGGTGCCGCTGAAGCGGCTGGTGAGGGCGGCCAGCTCCACGGTGGCGCCGGTGACGGCAGCGGCCCGCCCCTTGGGCTGCGCGCCGGCCACGTGGAAGCGGGCGGTGCGCCCCAGCGCCTGCGCCACCTTGGGGTCGTCGGCGGAAAGACCGTCCGCCGCCCCATCGAGGGTGAAGGCCAGGTTCCGGGCTGCGTCAGGGAGGGTGGCGGCGTTGATTTCGACGGTGGCGGCGCCATAGCCGGCACCCTTCAGGCCCTCGGCCGTGGCGCGGGCGGACAGGACGGGGGCCGCGAACGCGCCCTTCAGGGTGCCGTCCACCGCCGCCGCTTTCCAGGTCACGCCCGGCGCGAGCGCGGCGAAGCGGGCCGCCTCGCCGGCCTTGAGGCCGAACACCAGATCGGCCGTCATGGCGTCCGCATCCACGGTGCCATGCACGCCGGCGCCGAAGCCGGCGGAGCGGGCCGTCGCGCTCTCGATGGCGATGCGCCGCGCCTTGTCGATGGTGGCGGCGCCCGCGAGTTCCACGCCGCCCTCCAGCAGGGGCGCGATCTGGGCCGGAAGCAGGCGGGCGATGTCGGCCTCGGCGGTGAAGCTCACGCGCCGCCCTGCCCCGGTAGCCCGCACCTGCGCCGAACCGTTGACCTTGGCGGCGGTGCCGGCGGCAACGTCGAGGCGGCCATCCCAGGCGTCGAGCGGACCCACGCCCTTGAGCGTCGCCGTGATGGCCGGCAGGTCGGCGATGCCGGCGGCCCGCGCCACAAGGCCGCCCGCCGGCTCCTCGGCGGTGATGTCGAGGTCGAGATGCTCGGTCTGCGGCACGTATCCGAGGCGGCCGGTGAGGCTGCCCGGCTGGTCCCGCCGCTTGAGGTTGAACGCGGCCGACAGGCCCCGCTCCAGCGCGCGCAGCTCGGCGGTGGCCACCAGCGACAGCACCGCGGCATGGCCCAGCACCGGCTCGTCGATGACGATCTCGTCGAGGAAAAAGCGCCCGACCCGCACCGGCAAGGCGAAGCCGCCGCCGCTGGTGCTCTGGATTTCCGGGGGGGCCGGCGGCAGCTCGGGCTTGCGCTGGAGCGCCACGCGGGTGGCGCCGGCGGCATTAATGTCGAGGGTGCCGAAGAGGAGCGACAGGGGGTTCCAGTCGAGGCTCAGGTTCTCCACCTCGGCGAAGGGCCCTCTGGCGTCGGAGAGCTGGATGCGCGCCACCGCCATGGTGGCCGGCACGAAGCCGGTGATGCCGGAAACCTCGACCCTCAGCCCGTTGGAGGAGGCGAGCGCCGAGCCCACGCGCTCCAGCAGCGCCTTGCCCGGCGGGGTCTGGATGGCGCCGAACGCCAAAGCGAGCAGCACCAGCACGGCCGCGAGCGCGAGGCCGGTCCATTTGGCGAGGGTGCGCAAGATTGCCATCAGAAGGCCTGCCCCAGGCTGACATAGACGCCGAACGACCCGTCATCGGGGCCGGGATTGAGGGGAACGGCGAAATCCAGCCGCAGCGGCCCGATGGGCGTGTAGTAGCGCAGGCCGATGCCCGCCGCGTATTTCAAGCCGTTGAAGTCAGGATACTCGCTCGCGAAGGCCGAGCCCATGTCGAAGAAGGGCACGATGCCGATGGTATCGGTGATGCGGACGCGCACTTCCGCCGAAGCCTCGAAGAAGGAGAGGCCGCCGACGATCTGGCCGAACGCATTGCGCGGGCTGGCCGACTGGAAATCGTAGCCGCGTACCGAGCCGCCGCCGCCCACATAGAAGCGCCGCTGCGGCGGCACGTTGTAGAGGTCGGACACCCCCACGAGGCTGCCAGCCGCCACCCGGCCGGCGAGGATGATGCGCCGGTCGTCGTCGAAGGCGTGATAGGCCGAAAGCGCCGCCTTCAGCATGACCGGGCCGGCGCCGCTGTCGCCGAGATAGGCGAAAGGCTCCACCGTGGCGTTGAGGCGGATGCCGCGGGAGGGATCGAGCGCGTTGTCGGTGGTGTCGTAGAACACGTCCACCGGGATCCCGGTGATCAGCGCATTGTAGATGCCGGTGGTGTCCTCCACCTGCCCGTCCTCGAAGTCGATACCCACCTGCATGGAGAGCTGGTCGTCGAAGCGGTGGCGCACGGCCAGCAGCGTGACGACGCCCTCGCGCACATAGGCGTTGGTCACCTCGCGCAGGATGGCGGCATTGGCGATGAGGTCGTCCTGCGCGGTCCAGATGCCGGGCTTCACGAAGCTGGCGGCGAGCTTGTAGCCGAACGGGTCCGCATTGGGCACCGCCTCCGGCACCCCGCCGAACCACGACACGGAGGCGTCCAGCCGCAGGGTCTCGCCGCCGCCGAACAGGTTGCGGTGCCCCCAGAAGCCGTTGATGGAAGAGCCATCCGTGCTCGAATATTTGGCCGAGAAGCCCACGTAGCGCGGATCGCGCGGGCGCACCTCGATATAGACCGGCAGCCGGCCCTGGGCATCCAGCCGCTCGCCCTCGCGGATGCGCACGCTGGCGATGGACTGAAAGGTCAGGAGGCGCTTGCGCAGGCGGGTCAGCCGATCCGGCGAATAGGGCGTGCCGGGCGGGATCTCGACCCGCTCCTCGATGAAGTTCGGCGGCAGGAAATCGGCGCCCGAGACCGTGAAGGTGCCGAAGGTGGCCACCGGCCCGGTCTCGATCAGGAGCGTGACGTTGAGCCGGGTGGTGGCGTGGTCGGCCACCACGTCCTTGCCGGCAAGCCGGGCGAAGGGGTGGCCTCGCTCGCGCCAGAAATCCACCAGCACCGCCTCGGCGCGGGTGACCCGATCGGCTCGCGCCGATTCGCCCGGCTCCAGGCCGAGGGCGCGCAGGCTGGGGCCGTCCGCGAGCGGGCGGCGGGTGGCCGCGTCGAGGATGCGGATATCGCCGAAGAGGAAGGGCGGGCCGGGGTCCACGTCCACCCGCACCGGCACCGGGCCGGCCTTGCGGGCCCGCTCCACCACGTCGAAGATGTTGGGGGCATTGGGCGCCATGCCGGCGACGGTGATGCGGATGGTGGCGCCATAGCGCCCTTCCCCGTAGAGCGCGGCGGTGATGCGCTCGAAATCGGAGAGCGCGCGGCGCACCAGGCCGGCGGCGCCGGAGGGCGCACGATCCTTCAGGCTTTCAAGGTTGGAGGCCTGGGTCACGGCGTTCTTCAGGCCGCTGTCGCCGCCCTGCACCTCAATGTTCAAAGTATAGGGCGTGGCGTCGATGACAGGCGCCTGGCGGGAGGTCGGATTCGGATTGAACAACGCGGCGATCGAACCGAAGAAGTCGTCGTTCTGCGCATGCGAGGGCGCAGCCGAAAGCACTACGGCCACGGCGACAAGCAGTAACGGACGCAGCCGGGTCCAATAATGTAATCCGAATATCGCCACCAACCCTGCCCGACGCCTTCAGTTTTAGCCATTGTTGCGGCATAGATGTGATCTTTTTGTCACAAACTAGCCTACACGATGGCCTGACCCAAGGCCACCCTGTAGCCCATTTAGCCTTAAGCAATTACCACGCAGGCAGAGCAAGCGGAGAGGGGCCCGGCTCCGGCCGCCGGTCAGTGCCGCGGCGCCAGCAGCTCTTGCGGCAGGGCGCGGCACACCTGCGCCACGTCGGCCAGAAGCCGGCCCATGGCGGAGGTCTTGCGCCAGAGCAGGGCGATCTGCCGGCTGGGCTTGGAATCGCTGAATTCCAGAAGGTGGATGTTCTCGGCCGGCTGGGCCGGATTGCGGGTCGCCAGCATGGGCAGCAACGTCATGCCCACCCCCGCCGCCACCATCTGGCGCAGGGTCTCAAGGCTGGTGGCGCGGAATTCCGACTTCTCCCGCGCCCCCGCCAGCTGGCACACGTCCAGCGCCTGATCGCGCAGGCAGTGGCCCTCCTCCAGCAGCATCAGATTGTAGCGCGACAGTTCGGTGATGGAGAGCTCGTCGCGGCTGGCAAGGGCATGGGTGCCCGGCACGGCGAGGAGGAAGGGCTCCTCGAACAGGAACTCGGTGTGGAACTGGCTGTCATGCACCGGCAGCGCCAGGAAGGCCGCATCCAGCGTGCCGTAGTTCAGCCGGGAGATGAGGGCGGCGCTCTTCTCCTCGAACAGCAGCAGCTCCAGGTCCGGGAAGCGGGCGCGGATCAGCGGCACCACATGGGGCAGAAGATAGGGGCCCAGCGTCGGGAACACGCCGAGCTTGAGGGCGCCGGCCTCCGCCGCGCAGCTGCGGCGGGCGCCTTCCTTCAATTGCTCCACCTCGTCGAGGATGCGCCGCGCCCGCTCCACCGCCTCGCGGCCGGCGGGGGTCAGCATGACGCGTCGCGGCGCCCGCTCCACCAGCGGCACGCCCAGTTCCTCCTCCAGCTTGCGCAGCTGGGTGGAGAGGGTGGGCTGGCTGACGAGGCACGCCTCGGCCGCCCGCCGGAAATTCCGGTGGTCGGCCAGAGCGACAAGATATTGCAGTTCGCGCAGGGTCATCGCGGGCGGCCCCATGAAGGGGCCAGCCGCGAGGGGAGCGCAGAGCCGGCCCGGCCGCTCACGCGGCCTTCACCGCCTCTTCCTTCGGCGCGCTGGAGCGGATGAGGTGATCGAAGGCGGAGAGCGAGGCCTTGGCGCCTTCGCCCAGCGCGATCACGATCTGCTTGTAGGGCACCGTGGTGCAGTCGCCGGCGGCGAACACGCCGGGCACCGAGGTCTGGCCGTGGGCATCCACCACGATCTCGCCGCGCGGGGACAGCTCCACCGCGCCCTTCAGCCACTCGGTGTTGGGCAGAAGGCCGATCTGCACGAAGATGCCTTCCAGCTCCACCTTCACCTTGTCGCCGGTGTTGCGGTTCTCGTACACGAGGCCGCTCACCTTCTGCCCGTCGCCCAGCACCTCGGTGGTCTTGGCCGAGGTGAGGATGGTGACGTTGGGCAGGCTCTTGAGCTTGCGCTGGAGCACATCGTCGGCGCGCAGGGCGCTGTCGAACTCGATCAGCGTCACTTGGGCGACGATGCCGGCAAGATCGATGGCCGCTTCCACGCCCGAATTGCCGCCGCCGATCACCGCCACGCGCTTGCCCTTGAACAGCGGGCCGTCGCAATGGGGGCAATAGGCCACGCCCTTGTTGCGATAGGTGTCCTCGCCCGGCACGTTCATCTGCCGCCAGCGGGCGCCGGTGGCGAGAATCACGGTCTTGGAGCGCAGGCTGGCGCCGTTGGCGAACTCCACCTCGATGATGTCGGCGCCGGGCACCAGCTTCACCGCCTTCTGGAGATTGAGGATGTCCACCTCATACTCGCGCACGTGCTGCTCCAGCGCTGCGGCAAGCTTCGGCCCCTCGGTGTAGGGCACGGAGATGAAATTCTCGATGGCCATGGTGTCCAGCACCTGACCGCCGAAGCGCTCGGCGGCGACGCCGGTGCGGATGCCCTTGCGCGCCGCATAGACCGCCGCCGTGGCACCGGCCGGGCCACCGCCCACCACCAGCACGTCGAAGCGGTTCATCTCGGCCATGCGCCTGGCGTCGCGGGCGGCTGCTCCCGTGTCCAGCTTGGCGACGATCTCCTCGACGCCCATGCGGCCCTGCCCGAACACTTCGCCGTTGAGATACACGGTGGGCACCGACATGACCTGCCGGGCGTCCACTTCCTTCTGGAACAGGGCGCCGTCGATGGCCACGTGGCGGACCTTCGGGTTCAGCACGGCCATGAGGTTCAGGGCCTGCACCACGTCCGGGCAGTTCTGGCAGGACTGGGAGAAATAGGTCTCGAAGGTGAAGTCGCCGTCCAGCGCCTTGATCTGCTCGATAACCTCCGGCTCCAGCTTGGGCGGATAGCCGCCGGTCTGCAGCAGCGCCAGCACCAGCGAGGTGAATTCATGGCCCATGGGCAGGCCGGCGAAGGTGAGCGCGATGCTCTCGCCGGGGCTCGACAGGGCGAAGGAGGGCACGCGGGCGCCGGCGGCATCGCCATCGCGGCGCTCGGCAACGGTGACCTTGGCGGAACAGTCGGTGATGTCGGAGAGCAGCTCCAGCATCTCCTTCGACTTCGCGCCATCATCCACGAAGGCGGTGATTTCGACGGGCCGGACCAGCCGCTCCAGATACGCCTTGAGCTGGGTCTTCATGGCTGTGTCGAGCATGGCAATTCTCCGACGAATGCTTGGAATAGAACAAGGTGCTTTGCATCCGACGCGCGCAGGACGCGCGGAAGATGCCACCCTAAATCCGCCACGCGCAGAGCGCGCGGCGGAGGGGATGGGTCCTCCCCAATGGAAGGACCCGAACGTGCCTCAGATCTTGCCGACGAGGTCGAGCGAGGGGGCGAGGGTCGCCTCGCCTTCCTGCCACTTGGCGGGGCACACCTCGCCAGGATGGGAGGCGACGTACTGCGCAGCCTTGATCTTCCGCAAAAGCTCGGAGGCGTCGCGGCCGATGCCCTCGGCGGTGACTTCCACAGCCTGGATGATGCCGTTGGGGTCCACGATGAAGGTGCCGCGATCGGCGAGGCCCTGGCCCGCGCGCATCACTTCGAAGTTGTTGGTGATGGAGCCGTTGGCGTCACCGAGCATGGCGTACTGCACCTTGCCGATGGTCTCGGACGAATCGTGCCACGCCTTGTGGGTGAAGTGGGTGTCGGTGGAGACCGAGTAGACCTCGACGCCGAGCTTCTTGAAGTCTTCGTAGTGATCGGCGAGATCACCCAGCTCGGTGGGGCACACGAAGGTGAAATCGGCCGGGTAGAAGAAGAACACCGACCACTTGCCGGCGAGGTCCGCCTCGGACACGTCGATGAACTTGCCCTGCTTGAAAGCGGTGGTCTTGAAAGGCTTGACCGGAGTATTGACGAGGGACATGGCAATTCCTTGGGTGGCTGTTGCGGTGCGAGAGGCTAGGGCCTTCGCGACGCAACATAAGGCCGAGCTAGGGATAAATGAAATAGATAAGATTGTCGATATTGATAGATTTTAACTATCATAAAGACGCCCAAGCGCTTCATTTCGCGGCGAAAGCCCGTGAAACGGGCCGGCGGGAAAAGCAGAGGCGCGGCCGAAGGTGCGGTGCGACATTTGCGCGCAATTTACGCTGGGAAAGGCGGCCGCGTCCTGCGACACCGGTGCTTTGCCAGCTGTCGCAGAGCCGGCCCGGCCCGTCCATGGATCCCCCGGTCAAGCCGGGGGATGACGGGTGGGAAATCGGCTGAGAGAGCGGGTGGAACGCAATCCCCGCCGAACGGCGCTTGGCGTCCCGGACCAGCGACGGCGCAGCCGGAGCGCCGAGCCGGGATCCAGCGCAAGACTCCTGCGCAGCAGGCAAATCATCGCACCGCGATGGATTTGGTAGCGCCGCCGCGTGAAGCACCCTTTTGAAACTCAGCACCGTCGCCCCCTCTCCCGCTTGCGGGGGAGGGCTGGGGAGGGG
>NZ_JAIVFO010000104.1 GCF_029991245.1 Xanthobacter autotrophicus | reverse complement strand
CGCCGGACGACACCGACGCTGCGGCACCGGCCCCCACCCCCGACGCGCTGGCCCTGGCCTGACGGAGAGACGCCATGAACAAGGAGAGCGATCTGTCCCGCGACGAGCCCATCTTCCAGCTCCGCAGCCATGTGGCGGCCGGCCTTGCCCTCGCGGTTGTGCTGTTCGCCGGCTGCGGCGGATGGGCCGCCTATGCCCGGCTCAACGGCGCCGTGATCGCGCAAGGCACGGTGACGGTGGACCAGAACCTGAAGGAGGTGCAGCACCGCGACGGCGGCATCGTCGCCGAGATCGCCGTGAAGCAGGGCGACCTGGTACAGGCGGGGCAGGTGCTGCTGCGGCTCGACGACACCGCCTCGCGGGCGGAATTGTCCATCGTGCGGGTGCAGCTCATCGAGCTTCTGGCGCGGCGCGCGCGCCTCCTCGCCGAGCGCGACGGGCTGGAGCGCATCGAATTCCCGAAGGAGATCCATACCCTCGCGCCTGACGTGGCGATGGTGACCCGCGACGAGGCCCGCCTGTTCGACGGCAACCGCTTCACCCGCCGGAGCCAGTCCGAGCAACTGGAACTTGCCATCATCCAGACCGGCGAGGAGATCCGCGGGCTCAATGCCCGCCGCTCCGCCAAGATCGAGGAAACCGAGCTGCTCGGCCTCGAGCGGGAAAAGGTGGTCTATCTGTTCAACAAGGGGCTCACCGACGGCAGCCGGGTCCATGCCCTCAACCGGGAATGGGCGCGGATCAACGGCGAGAAGGGCGAGATCGAGGCCTCCATGGCCCGCGCCAACGTGCGCATCACCGATGCCCGCCTGCAGATCATCGCCCTCGACCAGAATGCCCGCACCGAAGCCCAGCGCGAGTTGAGGACACTGGAGGCCCGCATCTCCGAGCTGAACGACCGGCGCGTGGTGATCGAGGACCGGCTCTCGCGCACCGAGCTGCGCGCGCCGCTCACCGGCCGGGTGAACGAACTGAGCGTCTACACCATCGGCGGCGTCATCACGCCCGCCGCGAAGGTGGTGACCCTGGTGCCCGCCGACGCCCGCCTGCGGGTGGAGGCGAAGGTGGCGCCCACCGACATCGACCAGGTGGAGCGCGGCCAGCCCGCCCGCCTGCGCTTCTCCGCCTTCAACCAGAACACCACGCCCGAACTGCGCGGGCGGGTGGCGCAGGTCTCGCCGGCCACCATCCGCGACCCGGTGGGGGGAACGGTGTCCTACATCGTGGAGATCGCCATTGATGACGACCTGACGAAGCTTGGCGATCGCGAGCTGGTCCCGGGCATGCCGGTGGAGGTGTTCATCTCCGGCGTGGAGCGCACCGCCCTCGCCTATCTGGCGAAGCCGCTGATGGACCACTTCAACCGCGCGTTCCGCGAGCAGTGAGAGCCCGTTTGGAAATGTCACGGTGTTGAGTTGATTGCTTCGCCGTCATGCCCGGCCTTGTGCCGGGCATCCACGCCGCGCCGCCTGCACCCTGTTCAAAGCTTTGCGCCGGCCCGGCCGCGCGGATGGCCGGGACAAGCCCGGCCATGACATCTGTAGAAAGCTCGGACGGCTTTCCCGTCTCCGCCGGCCTCAGGCGCTGCGCCTGGACACCTGGGCACCGGCCTCCGGCGTCCCGTTGAGGTTCTGCGCGGCGATGACCACCTCGACGCGGTTGCGCACATGCAGCTTCTGCATGAGGGTGGACATATAGCCCTTCACCGTCTTCTCGCTGAGGGCCAGCGCCCGCGCGATCTCGCTGTTCTTCTTGCCGAGCAGCAGGAGCTGGACGATCTGGTCCTCGCGGATGGAAAGGTGCATGGCCTGCCGGGCGCGCTGCTGCCGGGCCTTGGCTTCCAGCTCGGCGATGATGCGCGCCGCGAAGCTCGGGGTGATATAGGTTTCCCCCGCCATGGCGCAGGTGATGGCCTGGATCAGGTCGCCCTGGGGCGATCCCTTCAGCACGAAGGCCGACGCCCCCGAACTGAGCGCCTTGGCGGCCAGCTCCGCATTGTTGGAGGCGGTGAAGATCACGATGCGGGTCGCCGGAAACGCCTCGCGCACCTGGGACACCGCCCCGATCACATCGCCCTGCATGGTAAGGTCCACGACGATCACGTCGGGTCCGTGGCTCTGGGCGGTCCCGAGAATGTCATTCACACCGCTGCCGGTCGAGACGACGCTGAAAGTCCCCGTCTTTTCGAGAACCGTCACGATCCCTTCGACAACGATCGGATGGTCGTCTACGACCGCAACCGAAATTGCGCACACGCTACATACCCCCGGGCTTGCGCACGCGCCGATCCACTTGCATCGCAGGCGGATCGGAGAACGCGTTCCCTTGCTTGATTTAGAGCGCGATTCACCGAGCAAATTTATTCAACCGGCTCGGATCGCGCTCTATAACCCGTCGAGACGACTCACTATAATCATTAAAGAAAGGCGTTCAAGTTCTCAGATTGCAAATCTTTGATAGTCGAAGATGGTAAAATTTTCCCGCCGTTCGATTACTTCGCTATCCTCAAAATATGTCATTTCGGTTACGCTGCATTGCAACCAATTCAACTCCGCTTTCAAGCCGAAATGGGCATCACCCTCTGTTAATCTTCGCGCCGCAGAATCGTCGGGCTCGGGGTGGCCAAGCTTACGTAGCGCAAGGCTCGGGCTTGCGTCCGGGGCGCGGGCGCACCACTCTTCGGCGGCGGCCATGATGCGCCGCACCCAGGCGGGGTCGACGCGACGAATAGCACTGCCCTCGCCCCTCCACTTCGGTTAATCAGGCTCCATGTCCCAATCCGACGATCTCTTCGGCTCCACCCCGCGTCAGAAGCCCGCCGGCAAGCCGGCCAAGGCGGCGGCAGCCGCCGTGCCGGCCATGGATGCCGACTACACCGCCGCGCACATCGAGGTGCTGGAGGGGCTGGAGCCGGTGCGGCGCCGGCCCGGCATGTATATCGGCGGCACCGATTCGAAGGCGCTGCACCACCTCTTCGCCGAGGTGATCGACAATTGCATGGACGAGGCGGTGGCCGGGCATGCCACCTTCATCGAGGTGCAGATGGCCGCCGACGGCTACCTCATCGTCGCCGACAACGGGCGCGGCATTCCGGTGGAGGAACACCCGAAGTTCCCCGGCAAGTCGGCCCTCGAAGTGATCATGACCACCCTGCACGCCGGCGGAAAATTCGACAGCAAGGTCTATGAGACCTCCGGCGGCCTCCACGGCGTCGGCATCTCGGTGGTGAACGCGCTTTCCGACGACCTCGAAGTCGAGGTGACGCGCAACCAGACCCTCTACCGCCAGAGCTTTTCCAAGGGCGTGCCGCAGGGCAAGCTGAAGGAAGTCGGCCGCATCACCAACCGGCGCGGCACCCGCGTGCGCTTCCATCCCGACCCCGAGATCTTCGGCCCGGCCGTCCGCTTCGAGCCGGCCCGGGTGTTCCGCATGGCGCGCTCCAAGGCCTATCTGTTCGGCGGGGTGGAAATCCGCTGGTCCTGCGATCCTGAGTTGCTGAAGGGCATCGAGGGCGTTCCGGAGAAGACCAGCTTCCGCTTCCCCGGCGGCCTGCGCGACTATCTCGCCGCCGACCTCGAAGGCCAGACGCTGGTGCATTCGGACATCTTCTCCGGCCGCATCCAGAAGCCGAAGGGCCACGGCTCGGTGGAATGGGCGGTGGCGTGGGTGGCGGACGCGGACGGCTCCATCTCTTCCTACTGCAACACCATCCCCACCCCCGATGGCGGCACCCACGAGAACGGCCTGCGCGCCGTGCTGCTGAAGGGGCTGAAGGACCATGCCGAGCGCTCCGGCCAGGGCAAGCGCGGCTCGGTCATCACCGGCGACGACGTGATCACCGGCTGCGCCGCCATGCTCTCCGTGTTCGTGCGCGAGCCTGAATTCCAGGGCCAGACCAAGGACCGCCTCGCCACCGCCGAGGCCGCCCGCATCGTGGAACAGGGCCTGCGCGACCCGTTCGACCACTGGCTGGCCGCCAATCCGGTGCAGGCGAGCCGGCTGCTCGAGCACGTCATCGACCGCGCCGAGGAGCGCCTGCGCCGCAAGCAGGAGAAGGAAGTCTCCCGCAAGACCGCCGTGCGCAAGCTGCGCCTGCCCGGCAAGCTGGCCGACTGCTCCAATACCGAGGCGGCCGGCTCCGAGATCTTCATCGTGGAGGGCGACTCGGCCGGCGGCTCGGCCAAGCAGGCGCGCGACCGCAAGACCCAGGCCGTGCTGCCCCTGCGCGGCAAGATCCTGAACGTCGCCAGCGCCACCCGGGACAAGCTGGCCCAGAACCAGCAGCTCGCCGACCTCGGCCAGGCGCTGGGCTGCGGTACGCTGTCCCACTACCGCGACGCGGACCTGCGGTACGAGAAGGTCATCATCATGACCGACGCCGACGTGGACGGGGCCCACATCGCCTCGCTGCTGGTCACCTTCTTTTTCCGGCAGATGCCGAAGCTGATCGAGGACGGCCACCTCTTCCTCGCCGTGCCGCCGCTCTACCGCATCACGCAGGGCGCCAAGACGCTCTATGCGCGGGACGACGCCCATAAGGAAAAGCTGCTGAAGAAGGAGTTCACCGGCAAGGGCAAGGTGGAGGTGGGCCGCTTCAAGGGCCTCGGCGAAATGATGCCGGCTCAGCTGAAGGAAACCACCATGGACCCGCGCACGCGCACGCTCCAGCGCGTCGCCATCGAGGATGCCGAGCAGGCGGCCACCACCGACGTCGTGGAACGGCTCATGGGCAACAAGCCGGAGGCGCGCTTCGCCTTCATCTCCGAACGCGCGGCCTTCGCCGGCGAGGAGATGCTCGACATCTGAGGCGCGGGCTTCGCGCCTTCAGCCTGTCGTCACCCTGGCCTTGCGCGGCGGCAGCAGGCTGGCAGGCACGGCGAGGATCAGCATGCCGAGCCCCGCCACGGCGAACACCGGCGCCGCGCCCAGAAGCCCCGCCGCATGGGCAAGGACGATGGCCCCGACCGCCTGCCCCACGAAGAAGGCCGAGGCAAACAGCGACACCGCCGAGCCCCGCGCCTCCGCCGACAGCTCGGTGGCGAGGATCTGCAGCACGTTGTGGATCATATAGAAGGCAAAGCCCGCGGCGGCGAACAAGGCGATCACCACCGCGAGGCTCGGCCCGATGGCGGCCGCCATGAGCAGCACGCCCACGCCCGCTGCGCCCACCCCCACCATGCCGGCGAGCCCCAGGTGGCGGACCAGGAACGGCACGGCGAAGGTGTAGAAGGCGCCGCCGATGGCGAAGGCGCCCAGCACCAGGCCGGCCTCCACCGCATCGCCGAGGCCGTGCTCCACCATCAGCGGCGCCGCCAGCGGGAACACCCCGAAGGTGAGCGCGCCTTCCACCGCCACCACCGCATAGACCTTGAGGGACAGGGGGTTCTTCAGCACCGTCCGGTAGCGGGCGAGGGCCGCGCCGAACGACAGGGGCTGGCGCGCCCGCTCCTCGGTGATCCCCGCCATGGCCGACAGGCAGGCCACGGCCGCCACGGCGAACGCACACCAGAACACAGGCCTCCAGCCCGCATATTCGGCGATGAACCCCGCTGCCGCCGAGCCCACCAGCTGGCCCAGCACAAGGGCCAGCAGCACCCGGCTGAGCGCCACCGGCCTCCGTTCGTAGGGCACGCGATCCCCCACCGTGGCGAGCACCACGGGGATGATGCCCCCCGCGAACGCCCCCGACACCACCCGGGCGGCGAGCAGTTCCCGGTGGCCGGGCGCCAGCGCCGAGACGGCGAGCCCCACCGCCAGCATGGCGAGGTTGAAGCGGATCAGCCGCACCTTGCCCACCGCATCGCCGATGGGGCCGAACAGCAGCTGCATGGTGGCGTAAGGCAGGGTGAAGGCGCTGGCGAGCAGCGCCACCTCCTGCAGCGTCACCTTCAGGTCCGCGGCGAGGATGTTGAGCATCGGATCGACGGCGCGCATGGAGAATGCGCTCGCGAAGGCCGCGAGGCCGAGGACGAGAAGAAAGGGCATCGGTATCCGCCGCCGGACGAGGAGGGGCATCCCTGCGGCGGGGTGCCCCGGCGGTCAAGTCGCAAGACTTGTCCCGAACGCATGGCAAGACGCCTACGCATTCCGACGACGCATGGTGGGGGCGGTATGGAAGTTCGTTCGGGCGTTGGATGGCCGTTGTTTCCCACGGATCCGGGTTTCGAGCCGGAAAACATTGACACGGCGCACAATTTTCATATGTTGCTATGCGTCGTCCGAGATATGTCGAATCTAGCGCGCCGACCGACGACCCCTCGTCTGAGCCCGTACGGCACGGGACGTTCGATCAGCGGCGCGCCGCCGCATCCAAAAGATGCAATGTCATTTTCCGAACTCGGCCTGAGCGAAAAGGTCCTCGCGGCAGTCGCTGACACCGGCTACACGCAGCCGACGCCCATCCAGGCCCAGGCCATCCCCCATGTGCTGGCGCGCCGAGATGTGCTCGGCCTCGCGCAGACAGGCACCGGCAAGACTGCCGCCTTCACCCTTCCCATGCTGACGCTGCTGGAGCACGGACGGGCCCGCGCCCGCATGCCCCGCACCCTCATCCTGGAGCCGACCCGCGAACTCGCGGCGCAGGTGGAAGAGAACTTCACCCGCTACGGCAAGAACCACAAACTGAACGTCGCCCTGCTCATCGGCGGCGTGTCCTTCGGCGATCAGGACTCCAAGCTGGCACGCGGCGTGGATGTGCTCATCGCCACCCCCGGCCGCCTGCTCGACCACGTGGAGCGCGGACGCCTGCTCCTGTCCGGCATCGAGGTGCTCGTCATCGACGAGGCCGACCGCATGCTGGACATGGGCTTCATTCCGGACATCGAGCGCGTCTGCAAGCTGGTGCCCTTCACCCGCCAGACCCTGTTCTTCTCGGCCACCATGCCGCCGGAGATCCAGCGCCTCGTCTCCCAGTTCCTGTCCAATCCGGTGCGCGTGGAAGTGTCGAAGCCGGCCTCCACCGCCGCCACGGTCACCCACATGCTGGTCGCCTCCGGACGGGAGGACTACGACAAGCGCGACGTGCTGCGCGAGCTGATCCGTAACTGCGAGGGATTGCAGAACGGCATCATCTTCTGCAACCGCAAGCGCGACGTGGCGGTGCTGCACCGCTCGCTGCAGAAGCACGGCTTCAACGCCGTCGCGCTCCATGGCGACATGGACCAGCACGCCCGCATCAAGGCCCTCGACCAGTTCCGCGCCGGCGAGGCCACCTTGCTGGTGGCGTCCGACGTGGCGGCCCGCGGGCTCGACATTCCGGCGGTGAGCCACGTCTTCAACTATGACGTGCCCCACCATTCGGAAGACTATGTGCATCGCGTGGGCCGCACCGGCCGCGCCGGGCGTGCCGGCACGGCCTACACGCTGGTGACCCATACCGATGCCAAGTCGGTGACGGCCATCGAGAAGCTGATCGGCAATGCCGTGCCCTGGCACGGTGCGCCTTTGGGCGATGCCCCGCCCGCGTCCGAGCGGCGGGAACGCCGCGAAGACGGCGGCCGGCTGC
Source organism: Xanthobacter autotrophicus (assembly GCF_029991245.1). Classification (GTDB taxonomy): domain Bacteria; phylum Pseudomonadota; class Alphaproteobacteria; order Rhizobiales; family Xanthobacteraceae; genus Xanthobacter; species Xanthobacter autotrophicus_C. The sequence continues at coordinate 9,058 of NZ_JAIVFO010000104.1, read as the reverse complement.
GCGGCAAGCGCCGCGTGGAGAAGGAACCCCGCGAGGCCCGTCCCGAGCGCGAGCCGCGTGCAGAACGCGAACCCCGTGCGGAGCGAGAGCCCCGTCCAGAACGCGAGCCCCGTGCAGAACGTGAACCCCGCGTCGCGCGCGAGCCGCGTGCGGAACGCGAGCCGCGTCCAGAACGCGAGCCCCGTGCGGAGCGCGCACCGCGTCCGGAACGTGAGCCCCGTCGGGAGCGGGAACCCCGTCGCGAGCGCGAAGCCCCGGCAGGCGAGGCGCGCGCCAGCGAGCCCCGCGTGGAGGCGGAAACCCGCGCGCCACGTCCCGAACGGCAGGAACGCAGCCGTCGTCCCGCCCGTGAGGAGGCTCCCGAAGCCCGGCCGGTGCGCCGCGAACGCGCCCCCGCCAGCGAGCCAGCGGACATGAGCCACCTGCCCGCCTTCCTCCTGCGCCCGGTGCGCGTGAAGGCCGGCTGACCCCTCTCGCCGACGCGCCTTTCGGAGCGCCGGCGGATCACCACGGAACAACCCCGCCGGTCAGCCGCGCGGGGTTTTCTTTTTGGGTCGGGCTCCGGTTTTTTTCACCGGCTTCAGCGCGGCAGCCGCGCGGGCGAGCGCGAGGGAACGGCGGGCGAGCGCAGCGAGGTCCTCGCCATCGTCCAGCGCTGCCTCCGGCACAGACCAGAAGCCGGTCATGGTGCGCACCGCGCCCTTGGCGAGGTAGGAGAAGGGCACCGAGCCGCGGCTCTCAAGCAGGGCGGCATGGTCGGCGTCGGCCTTCAGGTAAAGGGTGCCCCTGACCTCGATGGCGAACATCAGCCCGTCCGCATAGAGGCCACGGCCGCCGAACATGCGCCGCGTGCGCACCGCGCCGAAGGCGGAGAAGAGGTCGGCGATGGTGTCCTCGTCCATCCCTTTCCCCCTGACTTCAGGCCACCGGCCCCATTCTTCGAGCGGCGCGAGAGGATTTTGCTCAAGCGCCCCGCGGACCTTTCACCTGCTCAGAGCGCGCAGGCTGCGCGGATCAGGTGATGAGCGCCAGCAGCCGGGCGGCGGCGTCCATCTCGGTGCGGCGGGCCGCGCGGCGGGCGGTGGCGATCTCGTCCTCGCCCCATTGCTCGCGGTTGAAATCCTCGTCCACATGGGCTGCGGCCCATGCGGCGTCCGCATCGAGCGCGCCCTCGGCCACCGCCAGCGCCAGCAGGGCCGAGCCGGTGAGCGTGGTGATGGAATGGACGGCGGCGAGCTTCAGCGGGGTTTGCGGCACCAGCGCCCGCACCCGCTCCAGCGACGCGTCCGGCTGGGTGACGTGCCGGATGCCTTCCGAGAGGAAGAAGCGGGCATCGTGGCTGCCGCTCAGCCAGTCGAGCACCGGGTCCCACTGCTCCGCCTGCCGGTTCACCAGCGTCTGGGGGCCGTCGGCCCGGTAGAACAGCATGTCGGAGCCGGCATAGCCCACCACTTCGTCGCGCACTGCCTCGGCCTCGGGCCCCACCCGGTCGAGGGCGACATTCACGAGGCGCGTCAGCGGCATGAAGAAGGGGTTGATCTCCTTCTCCTGCGCCGCCCATTCGGCGGCCATGGCCTCGGCCAGCGGACGCGTGGGCGCCAGCAGCAGGCCCCGCGCGGGGGTGCGCACCGGCCGGCCGTCGAGCAGGATGGTGAAGCCGCCGTCCGCCTCGCCGACGCTGACATCGGTGTAGAAGCGCTTCGGCAGCGGCGTGCGCTGGGCGGCGCGGGCGCGGGCGACGGGATCGTCTCCCGCCACGGGCTCCTCGATGCCCTCCAGAAAATCGCGCAGGGTCTGGGGCCCGGTGGGATCGGCCCCTGAGGGATCACCCATGATCCGTCTCCTATCCGGCGATGGCGCGGCGGCGCGCCAGAAGATCGAAGATGGCGGCGGGCACCTCGTCGAACCGGTGGACGATATGGTCCGCCCCGGCCCGCTCCAGATCCGCCACCTCGTGATAGCCCCAGCCGACGCCCAGGGCCGAGGCCCCGGCCTGCAACGCCATGGAGACGTCGTAGGTGGTGTCGCCCACCACCACCGTCTCCTCCGGCCGCACGCCGATCTCCCCCATGGCCTGGAACACCATGGCCGGATGGGGCTTGGAGGGCGCGTCGTCGGCGGTCTGGATGGTGGCGAACCAGCCTTCCATGTCGTGGGCCTTCAGCACCCGGTCCACGCCCCGGCGCGCCTTGCCGGTGACCATGCCCAGCAGCACGTCGTCGCGCCGGCGCAAAGCGTCGAGCACCTCGCGCGCGCCCTCGAACATGGGTTCGGGGGGCTCGGCGTTGCGCAGACGGGTGAAGGCGTTGCGATAGGCGTCCACCAGGGCCTCTATGGGATAGGCCCGGTCGCCCTGCGAGAGCGTGGCGAACGCCTCCGGCAGGGAGAGACCCACCACCGAGAGCAGCCGGTCCCGCTCGGGCAGCACCACGCCGTGGGCCGCATGGGCGTCGCGCATGGCGGCGACGATCATGTGCTGGCTGTCCACCAGCGTGCCGTCGCAATCGAACAGCACCAGCTTCAGGGGCGCGGCATCCGGGGCGGGGTCGGCTTCGCTCTCTGGGGGGGTCATTTCTGCGTCATCTGCTGGGTCGCCACATCATATACCCACGTGATGCCCGACGGGTCCACGAACAGGACCTGACGGAACCCCCGCTGCTCGCACTGCTTGGGGAAGGGACCCGAGACGATCAGCTCCGCCGCCGTCTTGGCCGGGAAGTTGAACTTGATGGTGAGGATGGTCGCGTCCTCGCCCCCGGCCGTGACCGTGAGGTCGAGGCCGTTCTGGGCGAAGCTCTCCTGCTTGCTCTTGGCAAACGCCCGGCGCGCCGTGGCATCCGCCGCCGGCGGTGTGATGGGACCGTTCACCGTGGGCAGCGGCAGCGCCGCTTCCTGGGTGCCGCCGGCGCCCTGCCCGCTCCCGGCCTGGGGCGAGGCGGTGGCCGGGGCGGTCTGGGCGGTGGGGACAGGCGGGGCCACGGCAGCCTGCGGCGCGGGCGCAACCACCGCGCTCTGGGGCGCGCCGGCCTCAAGCTCCGCGGGCGGCGCCGACATGACCCACCAGACGAGACCGCCGGATGCGACAGCCACCGCCGTGCCGCCGAGCCCCACCAGGAAGGGCATCAGGAAGCTGGTGTGCAGCTTGCGGCCGCAGAAGGGGCAACTGGCCTCCTCCGGGTAGACCTGCGCCCCGCAGCCGGGACAGAAGTCGGGCCTGGGGTTCATTCAATTCACCTCCGCCAATTCACCCCCGCGCACGCGGGGCACCGCCGCGAATCGGCATCGTGGGACGATCCACCACAGATGCACGAGGAAGCGGCCGGCGTCATGCCGTCCGCTTCGCGTTTGTCCACCTCGTGATGTCCGATCCGAATGCGCCCATAGCAGGGCAAGGCGCGCGGTCCTATTTGCCGAAGCCGAGGTCCAGCGGCGGTGGCGTCGTGGCGTCGAGGCCGGGCGAGAGGTTCTCGAACTGCTGCTGGATCTGGTTCTGGTCGAGCTGCACCCCGCCGCTCTTGTAGTGGGTCACCATGCCCGGGAACAGGATGATGAGGGCCACCATGACCAGCTGGATACAGACGAACGGCACCGCCCCCCAATAGATCTGGCCGGTGGTGACCGGCTGCATCAGCTTGCCCGTCACCCGGTCGATGTAGGGCACCTTGGCCGCCACCGAGCGCAGGAAGAACAGGGCGAAGCCGAAGGGCGGATGCATGAACGAGGTCTGCATGTTCACCGCCAGCATCACGCCGAACCAGATGAGGTCGATGCCGAGCTTGTCGGCCGCCGGCCCCAAGAGCGGGATGATGATGAAGGCCAGCTCGAAATAATCGAGGAAGAAGGCCAGCACGAACACCAGCGCATTCACCGCGATGAGGAAGCCCAGCTGCCCGCCGGGCAGCGACACCAGCAGCTCTTCCACCCACTTGTGGCCGTCCACGCCGTAGAAGGTGAGCGAGAACACGCGCGCGCCGAGCAGGATGAACAGCACGAAGGCCGAGAGCTTGGCGGTGGAATAGGTGGCCTGCCGCATCAGGTCGAACTTCAGCCGGCCACGGGCGAAGGCGAGGATGAGCGCGCCCACCGAGCCCATGGCGCCGCCCTCGGTCGGCGTGGCGACGCCGATGAAGATGGTGCCCAGCACCAGGAAGATGAGGGCCAGCGGCGGCACCATCACGAACACCACCTGCTCGGCGAGCTTGGAGAGCAGGCCGAGGCGGAACAACCGGTTGATCACCGCCACCACGAAGGCGAGGCCCACGGTGGCGGACATGGTGAGCACCACATAGTCCGCGCCGAACTTCACCCCCGTTTCCGTCATCAGGAACAGGGCACCGGCGATGGCGATGGTAAGCACGATGAACAGCGAGGGCGTCAGCAGCCGCGCCGTGCCGGACATGACGAAATAGAGCAGCACGAAGGCCACCGCCCCCCACACCGCCTGATTGGCGATGCCGGGGATGAGCCCGGCGGTGAGATGCGGCAGGGAGCCGGTCGCGATCAGAAAGGCGAAGCCCGCCGCGGCGATGGCGCCGAGGACACGGGAGGGCACGATCTTCTGGTCCGGATCGCGCAGGGTCTGGGCCTCCAGCGGCAGGCCGGGGGCGACGCTTGGGAAGATGGTGGAGACCAGAAAGATGTAGAGGGCATAGAGGCCGGCGAGCAGCAGGCCGGGCACGAAGGCGCCCTCATACATGTCGCCCACCGAGCGGTTCAGCTGGTCGGCCATGACGATGAGCACGAGGGACGGCGGGATGATCTGCGCCAGCGTGCCCGAGGCGGCGATGACGCCGGAGGCCACGCGCCGGTCGTAGCCGTAGCGCAGCATGATGGGCAGGGAGATGAGGCCCATGGAGATCACCGAGGCCGCCACCACGCCGGTGGTGGCCGCCAGCAGCGCGCCCACGAAGATCACCGCATAGGCCAGGCCGCCGCGGATGGAGCCGAACACCTGCCCGATGGTGTCGAGCAGGTCCTCCGCCATGCCGGAGCGCTCGAGGATGAGGCCCATGAAGGTGAAGAAGGGGACCGCCAGCAGCACCTCGTTGTTCATGGTGCCGTAGACGCGCTCGGGCAGCGCCTGCAGGAACTTCGGCTCGAACAGGCCCAGCCAGATGCCGACCAGCGCGAAGATAAGGCCGTTGGCGGCCAGCGAGAAGGCCACCGGGTAGCCCAGCAGCAGGAACACCACCAGCGCGCCGAACATGATGGGCGCCATGTTGTGGATGAACCAGCCGCGGAACCCCGGCTCGGCCGCGAAGGCCACATCGGGCAGGACCACGGCGAGCACCAGGGCGAGCACCAGCGCGGCGGCGACGAAACGCGCCTTCAGAAGGCGGGCGTTGAACATGTCTCGCGCTCCGTCAGTGCTTGGGTGCGGGGGAAGAGGCCGGGGAGACCGGCGTGCCGGCGCCGGGCACCTCCACCTCGGCGAGCAGGCGCTCCGCCTCGGCGGCCAGCGCTGCGTGGCTGCCGCCCTCCCGCTCGTTGGGGTCCTCCATCCGCCCGGTGAAGATGGCGATGCGCTTGATCAGCTCGGAGAAGCCCTGCAGCGTGAGGAAGAAGAAGCCCAGCGGCACCAGCAGCTTGGCCGGCCACTGCGGCAGGCCGCCGGCATTCAGCGACTGCTCGTTGATGGACCAGGACGACAGGAAGAACGGCCAGGAGGTCCACAGCAGCAGGATGGAGAAGGGCAGCAGGAAGAAGATGTGCCCGAAGATGTCGATGCCGTCCCGCACCCGCTTGGTGAGGCGCGCGTTCACGATGTCGATGCGGATGTGCTCGTTGTCCATGAGCGTCCAGGACCCGCACAGCAGGAACACCGCCGCGAACAGCACCCATTGCAGCTCCAGCCAGGAATTGGAGCTGAGGTCGAACAGCTTGCGCACCACGGCATTGGCCGCCGAGACGAGGATGGCAACAAGGATCAGCCAGGAGGCCGCCTTGCCGATGCGCATGTTCATGGCATCGATGCCCCGGGCGAGGGCGAGCAGGATGGACATGGAAACCGTTTCCCTGGGCGCGCGGCTGGTGCCGCTTTTCGGGTTGCTTCTTGTTTGGCCATGCGGCCTTGGCGCGGCACCATAGGCAAAGACGCGGCGACTTCAAGCCGCACGCGAGAACCCCGCGCCCAACGCCCGCCCGCATTAGACGAAGGTCGCATCTCCCGCGTCCGCGCCGAAGCTCACGCGTGCAAGTCCCGATCTAAAGCCTTGCCGGAACGTCGGACCAGGGCGGGCGGGACGGCGACGAGCCGTCTCATCCCTCCGGCGCCTCGAGGATGGGATCGTACTGGGAGGCATCGAAGCCCAGCACGGCGAAGGATTGCGCCATGTGATGGGGCAGCGGCGCCGACACGTCGATCAGCCCCTGCCCGCGGGGATGGGGAATGACCAGCCGTCGCGCCAGCAGATGCAGGCGATTCTGCAGGCCGCCCGGCAGCTCCCAATTCTCGATGTCGAAATACTTCGGGTCGCCGACGATGGGGTGGCCGATATGGGCAAGGTGGGCGCGCAACTGGTGGGTACGGCCCGTCACCGGCTTCAGCGACAGCCAGCTCATCTTCTGCGCCGCCTGGTCCACCACGGCATAATAGGTGATGGCGTGGCTCGCCTCGTCCTCGCCGTGGCGGGCGACGCGCATCTTCTCCTCGTCCTCGTCGCGGGCAAGATAGGTGGAGATGCGCCCCTGCTTGGGCTTCGGCACGCCGGGCACCACCGCCCAATAGACCTTGCGCGCCTCCCGCGAGCGGAAACTCTTGGCCAGCACCGAGGCGGCGAGCCGCGTCTTGGCCACCAGCAGGCAGCCGGAGGTGTCCTTGTCGATGCGGTGGACCAGGCGCGGCTTCTGGCCGTCCTTGTCCCGCAGCACCTCCAGGATGCCGTCCATATGGCGATAGGTGCCCGAGCCACCCTGGACGGCAAGGCCGAAGGGCTTGTTCAGCACCATCACGTCCTTGTCCTCGAACAGGGTGATGGATTTCAGGAAGGCGCGGTCCTCGTCCTCCTTGCGCCTGGCGGCGCTTAAGGACTGGCGCGGCTTGGCCGGCGCGTCGGCAGCGCCGGACGCCTCGCCCGGAGCGGAAGCCCTGCCCGCTTCGGCCGCCTTGCCCCCGGCACCCGGCTTGCCGGCCGGTTCGTCCTGCGGCTCGTCGCCGAGGGGGGGAATGCGCACGCTCTGGCCCGGCTCGACGCGGGACGAGGTCTTTACCCGCCCGCCATCCACGCGCACCTGCCCGGTGCGCACCAGCTTCTGCAGGTGACCGAAGGAGAGATCAGGAAAATGGACCTTGAACCAGCGGTCGAGGCGCATGCCAGCCTCGTCCTCGGCCACGGTCTTCATCGCGACGGCCATGGATCGAAATGTCCTTTGAACAAATGTCTTGCGAACGGGCGCCTGGAACCGGAACGGCAGCAATAGAGCAACCGGCGCCGTCCGTCACGTCAGCGCGCGCATGACGGCGATGCCGGCGAACACGGCGATGAAGGAAAGCGCCACCGAGCCAGTCACATAGGCGAGCGCGGAACCGTAGGCGCCGCGCTCCATGAGCAGGAAGAAATCCAGCGAGAAGGTAGAGAAGGTGGTGTAGCCGCCGAGGATGCCGGTGGTCAGGAACAGCCGCATGGTCTGGTTCCAGAACTCGCCGTCCTTGAACGCCAGATACCCGACCATGATCCCCATGAGGAAGCTGCCGGACACGTTGATGAAGAAGGTGGCGAAGGGAAAGTCGACGCCGAGCAGCTTGGGCACCGCCATGTTGATGAAATGCCGCACGACACCGCCGAGGCCGGCACCGAGGAAGACGACGAGAGCGGGGGGAAGGGTGAAGATCATGGCCAGTCCGGGCGGGGGTCAGGAGCGAATGCGCCGTGCGGCATGGAGCACCGCAAGTATGGTGATTTCATCGCCTGCGACGCGATAAACGACAAGGTAGGGGCTGCCTGGAAGGGTCAGCTGACGGGTTCCGGGCACCATCCCTGCCGGGGCGGAAAAGGGATGATCGGCAAGGGTGTTGATGGCGGTTTCGAGCCGGCCGATCACCCGCGCCGCCGCCTTTGGATTGTCTTGGCCGATATGGTGCTCGATCTCACGGAGATGCCGCAGGGCCCGCGCGCGGAAAACGATCCTCATCCGCGGAAGCGCGCGAAGAAGGCCTCGACCTCTTGCGGGCTCGCGTTCGGCTCGCCGTCCTCCAGCGCCTTGCGCACCTCCTCCTCCTGCTCGGGGGTGAGCACATAGACCTCCCCTTCGAGCACCGAGAGGAATTCACGGGCGAGTGCATCCTGCTCGGCGTCGGGCAGGGCTTCGAGCCTCTCGATGAGTTCGCGCATCAGCTTGGTCATGGCCGGCTCCATGTGTTCCTGAAGCATACGCCAGAGCGGCGTGCCGCGCACCGGCGGCGCGCCGTCACGGCTCGCCGCGCTCGGCCCGCAGGCGCGCCCAATAGTCCATGCGCTTCCTGATCTCCCGTTCGAAGCCGCGCTCCACCGGGTGGTAGAAGCTCTGCCGGCCGAGGGCCTCGGGGAAATAGTTCTGGCCGGAGAAGGCATCGGGCGCGTCGTGGTCGTAGCGATAGCCGGCGCCGTAGCCCTCGCCCTTCATCAGCTTGGTGGGGGCGTTGAGGATGTGCTTGGGCGGCACCAGCGAGCCGCCTTCCTTCGCCGCGCGCTTGGCCGCCGAGAAGGCCTTGTAGACGGCGTTCGACTTGGGCGCGGTGGCCACATAGACCACCGCCTGCGCCAGGGCCAGCTCCCCCTCCGGCGAGCCGAGGAAGTCGAAGGCATCCTTGGCCGCGTTGGCGACCACCAACGCCTGCGGATCGGCATTGCCGATGTCCTCCACCGCCATGCGCACGATACGCCGGGCGAGGAACAGGGGCGCCTCTCCGGCATCCAGCATGCGGGCGAAATAATACAGCGCCGCATCCGGGTCCGAGCCGCGCACCGCCTTGTGCAGGGCGGAGATGAGGTTGTAGTGGCCGTCCTCGCTCTTGTCGTAGATGGGCGCGCGCCGCTGCACCACGTCGGCCAGGGCCGCCACGTCGAACACCTCCCCCGCC
>NZ_JAIVFO010000103.1 GCF_029991245.1 Xanthobacter autotrophicus | reverse complement strand
CCTCCCGCCGCAGCCCCTTCAGCCGGTAGAGCGCATCCAGCGCCTCGCGCGGGCTCAGGCTGTCGGGGTCGAGGCCATCAAGGGCGACCAGCGCCGCCTCGGCCTTCGGGTCCACGGATGCGGCGGCGGCTACGGGCCTGGGGCGCACCGCGAACAGGGGCAAATCGTCGATGAGCTTCTGGGCGGGGGAGGCACGCTCGGCCGCCTCCAGCTCCGCCAGCACCGCCTTGGCGCGGATGATCACCGCCTCCGGCAGGCCGGCGAGCTTGGCCACCTGGATGCCGTAGGAGCGATCCGCGGCCCCCGGCACCACCTCGTGCAGGAAGATCACGTCGCCGTGCCATTCGGTGACCTTCACCGTGGCGTTGGAAAGCCGCTTGCAGCGCTGGGACAGGGCCGTCAGCTCGTGGAAATGGGTGGCGAACAGCGCCCGGCAGCGGTTCACCTCGTGCAGGTGCTCCAGGCTGGCCCAGGCGATGGACATGCCATCGAAGGTGGCGGTGCCGCGCCCGATCTCGTCGAGGATGACCAGGGAGCGCGCCGTGGCCTGGTTCAGGATGGCGGCGGTCTCCACCATCTCCACCATGAAGGTGGAGCGCCCACGGGCGAGATCGTCGGCCGCGCCCACGCGGGAGAACAGGCGGTCCACCACGCCGATGCGCGCCGAACGCGCCGGCACGAAGGCGCCGGCCTGCGCCAGCACGCAGATGAGCGCGTTCTGGCGCAGGAAGGTGGACTTGCCCGCCATGTTCGGCCCGGTGACCAGCACGATGCGCCCGTCCTCGAACCCCTCCGGCGGGGAGAGGTCGCAATCATTGGGCACGAACGGCCCGCCCTCCCTTGCGAGGGCCTGCTCCACCACCGGATGGCGCCCGCCCGCGATGGCGAAGCCGACGCCGCTCTCCATGTGCGGGCGCACATGGTTTTCCACCGCCGCCAGTTCCGCGAAGCCTGCCGCCACGTCGAGTTCCGCCAGCGCCTCGGCGGCGGCGCGGATGGTTTCGGTCGCGGCCACCACGGCGGAAGCGAGCCGGTCGAAGATGGCCTGCTCCAGCCCCAGCGCCCGCTCGCCGGCACTGGCGATGCGGCTTTCCAGATCGCCCAATTCGACCGATGAGAAGCGCACCGCCCCCGCCATGGTCTGGCGGTGGACGAAGACGGCGCCGTGGGGCGGCTCGCGCAGGCGGTCGGCGTTCTGGGCGGAAACCTCGACGAAATAGCCCAGCACCGCATTGTGCCGGATCTTCAGGGCGCGCACACCGGTCTCGTCCACATAGCGCCGCTCCAGCGCCGCCACCACGCGCCGGCTCTCGTCGCGTAGCGCCCGGGTGGCGTCCAGCTCGGCGTCGCAGCCCTCGCGGATGAAGCCGCCATCGCGGCGGTGGGGCGGCAGGCTCTCCGCCAGCGCCGAGGCGAGGTCGAGCACCAGCGCGTGAGGCACCCGCGCCAGCGCCGCGACCGCGCGCGCCAGATCCTCCGGCGGCACGGCGCCGAACAGGGCGGCGATGGAAAGCGCGCCGTCGAGGGCATCGCGCACGGCGGCAAGGTCGCGCGGGCCACCACGCTGGAGCGCGAGGCGGGTGACGGCGCGGGCCATGTCGGGGGCGCGGGAAAGCCGGGCGCGCAGCTCCCGCCGCAGCTCGCTGTCCTCCACCAGGTGCGCGACGCCATCGTGCCGGGCGCGGATGGCGGCAAGGTCGGTGAGGGGCTCGGCGATGCGGCGGGCGATGAGGCGCGCGCCGGCCGCCGTCACCGTGCGGTCCACAGCGGCGAGCAGGGAGCCGCGCCGCTCGCCGGAGGTGGTGCGCACCAGCTCCAGATTGGCCCGCGTGCCGGCATCGATGGCCATGATGCCGCCTTCCGCCTCCTTCACCGGACGGGAGAGCAGTGGCTTTGCCCCAAGCTGGGTACGGTCCACGTAAGACACGATGGCCGCCGCCGCGATCAGCTCGGCGCGGGCGAAGGTGCCGAAGGCGTCCAGCGCCGCGACACCGAAGAAATCGGCGAGGCGCTTTTCCGCCCCCGCCCCGTCGAAGGACTGGCGCGGCAGCGGCGTCACCGCCGGGAAATCCCGCAGCAGGGCGCGCAGCTCGCCGTCGTCCAGCACCGCGTCGGAGACCAGGATTTCCGCCGGGTCGAGGCGGGCAAGGTCGCCGGAGAGGTCGTCGCGGCTGGTGGCGGCGACCCGGAAGCTGCCGGTGGACATGTCGGTGTAGGCCAGGGCGTAGGTGAAATCCTGCGGCCCCGAGCCGGCACGCACGCGGGCGAGCGCCGCCAGCACGTTCTCGCGCCGGGCGTCCAGCAGCGCGTCCTCGGTGAGGGTGCCGGGGGTGACGAGGCGCGTCACGTCCCGCCGCACCACGGATTTCGGCCCGCGCTTCTTCGCCTCCGCCGGGTCCTCCAGCTGCTCGCACACCGACACGCGGAAGCCCAGGGCGATGAGCTTGTGCAGATATTCCTCGGCGCGGTCGATGGGCACGCCGCACATGGGGATGTCCTCGCCCAGGTGCTTGCCGCGCTTGGTGAGCACGATGCCGAGCGCCTGCGAGGCGGCTTCCGCGTCAGTGAAGAACAGCTCGTAGAAATCGCCCATGCGGTAGAACAGCAGGCTGTCCGGATTGGCCGCCTTGATCTCCAGATACTGCGCCATCATGGGGGTGACGCGCGTCTCCTCCGCCCGCGCGGGGGCCGGAGCGGCGCTGGCGGGCTCGGGCGTATCGTGAGGGAGATCTGGGGCGGAGGTCCGGGCACGGTCTGGGCTGTCTGGGGTCATGGCCGCACGGTATCGGGCGGTCCGCGCCCTGTCAGCGCGCCGGGGTCCGGCATCGACAGGAAATGCGGGGATGGCGCTGCTTTGGGCCTCGCCCCCAGGTTTCACCCCCACGGGCCGCGGCGCGGGCCGGGATCTCCACCCCACGGGTTGCCGCCCGGCGGACGGGCGGCCGGTGCCGGGCCGGGCGCAAAGCCGCCGCCGCCCATCTGCTGCGACAGGGCGCGCAACGCGGCGATGCGGTTCTCCACCGCCGGATGGGTGGAGAAGAGATTGTCCATCCGCGCCCCCGACAGGGGGTTGATGATGAACATATGGGCGGTTGCGGGGTTCGCCTCCGCCTCATAATTAGGCACTTCGTGGGCCGCACCGGAAATCTTGGCCAACGCCGAGGCCAGCACCATGGGCCGGCCCAGGATCTCCGCCCCGCCCCGGTCGGCCTCGTATTCCCGCGAGCGGGAGATGGCCATCTGCACCAGCATGGCGGCGAGCGGGGCCAGGATCACCATCAGGATGGTACCGATGACACCGAACGGGTTGTTGTTGTTCCGGTTGCCGCCGCCGAACAGCATGCCGAAGTTCGCCAGCATGGAGATGGCGCCGGCGATGGTGGCGGTCATGGTCATGGTGAGGGTGTCGTAGTGTTTGATATGCGCCAATTCGTGCGCCATCACCCCCGCCACCTCCTCGGGGCTCAGGGACTGGAGCAGGCCGGTGGTGGCCGCCACCGCGGCATTCTGGGGGTTGCGGCCGGTGGCAAAGGCGTTGGGCTGCGGGTTGTCCATGATGAACACGCGCGGCAGGGGCAGGTCGGCGCGGCGCGCCAGCTCATGCACCATGCGCACGAAATCCGGCGCGGTGGTCTCGTCCACCTCCCGGGCGCCGTACATGCGCAGCACCATCTTGTCGGAATTCCAGTAGCTGAACAGGTTGGTGCCCGCCGCCACCACGAACGCGATCATCATGCCGCTCCGCCCGCCGATGGCGAAGCCCACCGCCATGAACAGGGCGGTCAGGCCGGCGAGCAGGATCGCCGTCTTCAGGTGGTTCATCCCACGCCTCCCGACGCGGCAGCCGCGCCTCGACCTAGAGGATGGGAGGGCGGCCACGCCGACGCAAGGGGACGCGCGACGGGGAGGCGCGACGGGGAGGCCGGGCGCGCCCAGATTTCGCAGGAGCCGTCCGGGACGCAGCCCCGCGGGGACGCGTCGGCCAGGCCCTGGCTCAGATGTCGCGGGAAAGGCGGCTCGCGGGCACGCACTTCCAGCGGCCCACCTGCCACTGGGGATGCTCCTCGCTCCACTGGGCAATGGTGAACTGGGACGACATCAGGCAGGCGGTAGGCGCAGCCGCCTCGATGGAGACGTTGATCCGCTCCTCCCGGCAGGTGGCCGGCGCAGTGATCAGGCAAGCATAGAGCACGACGAACATGACGGTGACTTCCCCATTTGGCTGTGCTGGGTCTGCCGCCCTTCCGTTTCCTGTCCTGCTGCCTCGCACCGGCAGCGACCTTTGGTCCGCGGTATTATCGTGGTCTACCGCGGTTCTTCTTATGAATGTCTCAGGTTTCAATTCGAAGCAAATATGATGCCAAAGATGGGGCCAGACTACCGGCCCTCCGATCCGGGCTCTTCTCCTCCCGCGCCTGGGAATACCTCGGCTGCGGCTTCAAGCCACGCTCACGGCCGCCACCTTTATCGGGCCGATCTTGCCATGAAAGCCGGCGCAGCTCCCAATAACGTCTTCTAACCGATCGTGACCGCAGCAGAATCAGGGGCGCTGGAGGTGTCGCCGGCACCGGCGGCCACGCTGCAGTGCCGCATGGTTTCGCAGTGCGGCCGGCTTGCTGGCGAAGGCGGGCTCGGCTAGTGTCCCGCCCGCTATCTGGTGAACCGGTTCGGCACTCCTGCCGGGCGCTGACAACAAGGGTAGGCGGCGTATGACCGCTTCCCGGAATGCCTTCGGGGCGGTCATCCCTAGTCGATCTACAAGGGAGGGCATAAGGTGGCTAAGATTAACAAGGTTCTGATCGGTGAAGCGCTTGTCGGCGACGGCAACGAGGTGGCTCACATCGATCTCATCATCGGCCCGCGCGGCAGCGCCGCCGAGACGGCGTTCTGCAACAGCCTGACCAACAACAAGGACGGCTTCACCTCGCTTCTCGCGGTGCTCGCCCCGAACATGCCCTGCAAGCCCAACACCCTGTTGTTCAACAAGGTGACCATCAAGGATGCGCGGCAGGCGGTGCAGATGTTCGGACCCGCGCAGCGCGGCGTCGCCAAGGCGGTGCAGGATGCGGTGGCCGAAGGCACCATCCCCCTGGACGAGGCCGACGACCTCTACATCTCCGTCGGCGTGTTCATCCATTGGGAAGCGGCGGACGACGCCAAGATCCAGCAGTACAACTACGAGGCGACCAAGCTCTCCATCGAGCGCGCCGTGGCGGGTTTCCCCTCCGCCAAGGAAGCGACCGAGCAGCGTGATCTGGTGAAGCACCCCTTCGCGGCGGCCTAGAGCGGAAACCACCCTGGGCAGAGCGGCGACCTTCCGGCGATGCCGAAGGGTCTGCTTCAGCGGTTGGCCGCCCTATTTTTCAACAGGTGAGTCTGAAGCGGCCGGCGGCACTCCCGCCGGTCGTTTCTTTTGGGCACAGCTTAACCGATGGCCTGTGAGCTTGGCTCATGGGCCATCGGTTAAGCCCGCGCGGCACTTGAGCGTACCCACTCGGCATCGGTCAACGACCGAGGCCGACGGTATCAAGGCGTCGGGTCGCGCCGGATGAAGGTGCCGAATGCGCGGGGCCCCTCCCCCACGTGCACGGTCGCGACCACCTTCAGCGTCCGCGCATCGATGGTGGAGAGCGTGTTGTCGAACCAGTTGGCCACATGGACCTGCCGGCCGTCGGCACTGGCGGCGATGCCTTCGGGATACTCACCCACCGGCACGAGGCCGCGCGGCTCCAGCGTCTCCGCATCGAACACGCTCACCGTCCCCGCATACTGGTTGGTGACGAAGGCCAGGCGCCCGGCCAGCGCCACCGCATAGGGCCGCGATCCCACCTTCACCGTGCCCACCACGGCGCGGGCAGCGACATCGATGATGCTCACGTCGTCCGAGCCCACGTTGGCGGTGTAGGCCCGCCGTCCGTCCGCCGAGAGGGTGATGCCGAAGGGCCGCTTGCCCACGGGGATCACCGCCACCCGCTCCAGCCGCGCGGCGTCGATGACCGAGACGGTGTCGTCGTCCCGGTCGGCCGACAGCACGAAGGCGCCGTCAGGCGTCACCGCGAGGCCGGAGGGGGAGGCACCCGTAGGCGCCGTGCGGATGGCGTCGGGGGTGTCGGGGTCCACCACCAGCAGGCGCGCGCCGTACCAGTCGGCCACATAGACCGGGCTGCCGGCCGGGGCCACGGCGACCCCCAGGGGCCCGCCGGTGAGGGGGATGCGGGCGGTGACCTTTCGCGCCGCCGTATCGATGACGCTGAGGGTCTTGCCCTCGGGGCTGGTGACAAAGGCGCGGCGGCCGTCCTGTGACACCGCCACGCCGGCCGGCTGGCCGGGCACGGCGATGCGGGCGAGGAGGCGCGGGGGCCCCCCTTCCGTTCCGCCGAGGTCCACCACCGCCACCTCGTTGGCCGGCTGGTTGGTGACGAAGGCTTCCTCCGCACCGGCCGGGACGGCCGCGCCGACCAGCAGCACGAGGGCGGCAGCAGCCCCCCTCGCCTTAAGCCCCATCAGGAGCCCTTTTCCAGCTTGGCCTTCAGGGCGTCGAGGCCACCGCGATAGACTCCGGTCACCGCGGCAATGGCAGCCTCGTCGCTCAGTTCCGGCGGCGGATCATTGTTGGGGTAGCCGCGATAGAAGGCGCCGCGCCACTCCACCCTGGAATGGGTGGCGTCGATGGGCGTGACGGTGAGGGTGGAGGAATAATTGGTCACGGGCAGGACTTTCACGTCCACCTCCGTGATGCGGTAGGAGTAGCTCTTCTCTGCGGGCTCGAACTTGTAGAGCACCTCGTCGATGGTGCCGCCGCCCTTCAGCGTGAGCTTGCGGGTGGCATCCACCGCATTGCCGCCCTGGCCGGCGTTGGCGGTCACGGCCGGATGCCAGCTCATGTCCTGGAAATTGCCGATGGCGGCCCACACCTTCTCGGCGGGGGCGTTGATCTCGACGGTCTCCGTCACCTTCTTGCGGGTGGGTCCGTGCGCGTCGGCCGCGACGGGCAGGAGCGCGAGGGAAAACGCCGCGGCGGCGGCAAGCAACAGCTTCATGAAACACGTTCCTCCGATGGCTCGGCCCGTTTCCCGGGCCGCAGTCTTGTGCAAAGGCGCTCCCGCGGGACGGCGTGCCATCCGGCGGGCGGCGGTCCTATTTGGCGTCAAGCGGCGGCTGTCCCGGCGCCAGGATGCGGTTCTTCATCAGGTAGCGCACCCCGCGCAGCCAGGATTCATCGGTGTTGCCGCGGATGTCCACCTGCCCGCCGCGCACCACCTTTTCGGTCCCGCCCACCTCCTTCACCCGGATCGTGAGCGTGAGGATGAGATTGGACATCTTGCGCACCATGCCGAGGACTTCGAGCCGGGCGCCGGCGGCGCCGGCAATCTCCGCCTCACAGCCGTTGCACTTGTAGAAGGGCATAAGCTCGGCAATGCGCGCGGCCTCGCCATCAAGGTCCACCGGCGCCATCTCGCCGGATTCGGCGACAAGCCTCGCCAGCTCCGCATTCACCAGCTTCAGGCGCGCCGCCTGCTCGGCCTGCACCTCGGCACGGGTATCGAGGGTGTCGTCGAAGAATTCAAAGCCGAACACGGCGGTGGGCACGCCGGCAGCCGCCGCCGGCCCGCAGGCCAGGGTCCAGGCGAAAGCCAACGCGAAGGCCAACGCCACGGCAAGGCCCGCGCCGATACGCCGGGCGGACGGCAGAACGTCGTAAGCAAACCACATGGCGCCAACCTTTTCAGCCAGAGGGTGTCACAGCCGCACCGCGCGTGGCAAGCCGGGAACATCTTATTGTTTTCTTAGATCTATTCGGTTGCACCCCTGTGATGATGGTGTCTAGATCTTCGCCTCTTCGGATGGTGATCGCCCCGGACCCCGCTGAACCGATGCTGATTTTGGCCCCATGCTGACGCGCGTTGTTCGCCTGCTGCTACCGGCCGCGCTGCTCGCGGCGGCGCCCCTGTGCCCGATTCCCGGCCTCAGGCCGGCGCAGGCGCAGCAGCCGGCGGATGCCGCAGCGCCAGCCGAGGCCAATCCTACCGCCGAAGCCAAGCCGCTGGAGATCCGCATCGGCCTCATCACCCGCGCGGTGCCGCCGCCCCCGCTCTACGACCTTCTGGCGGTGCCGGAAGACGAGGCCGTGGCCGGCGCGGAACTGGCGCTGAAGGACAATTCCACCACCGGCCGCTTCACCGGCCAGAGCTTCGCCCTTGAGACCACCACGCTGGCCGAGGACGAGGACCCGGCGGACGCCGCCCGCGCCCTCGCGGCCAAGGGCACGCGCCTCCTCATCGTGAACCTGCCCGGCGCCGAGTTGCTCAAGGTGGCCGACGCGGTGAAGGACAAGGGCGCCGTGATCTTCAACGTGGGCGCGCCCGACGATGCGCTGCGCGCGCAGGACTGCCGGGCCGACGTGTTCCATGTGGCGCCAAGCCGCGCCATGCTCACCGATGCGCTGGTGCAGTTCCTCGCCAGCAAGCGCTGGTCGAAGCTCTTCCTCATCACCGGCCCGCAGCCGGCAGACGCCCTCTATGCCGAGGCGCTGCGCCGCTCGGCGAAGAAGTTCGGGCTGAAGATCGTGGCCGACAAGCCCTGGACCTTCGGCCCGCTGGGGCGCGAGCGCTCCGACAGCATCACCCGCTCCGACGCCCTCGTCTTCAGCCGCGGCGTGGACGCGGACGTGATCGTGGTGGCGGACGAGGCCAACGATTTCGGCAATTACATTCCCTTCCGCACCTTTGAGCCGCGCCTCGTGACGGGCACGCAGGGCCTCACCGCCTCCACCTGGCATCCGGCGCAGGATGCCTGGGGCTCGGCGCAATTGCAGAGCCGCTTCCTGCGCTCGGCCTCCCGCACCATGCGGCCGGCGGACTACCAGGCCTGGGTCGCCGCGCGCATGATCGGCGAGGCGGCCACCCGCACCAGGAGCGCCGACCCCGCCACCCTCGCCGCCTTCCTGCGCACGCCGGACTTCAGCCTCGCCGCCTTCAAGGGCGTGCCGGTGAGCATCCGGCCGTGGGACCAGCAATTGCGCCAGCCGCTGCTGATCGCGCAGCCCCTCGGCATCGTCTCGGTGGCGCCGGAAGAGGGCTTCCTGCACCAGCGCACCCCCCTCGACACCCTCGGCACCGACCAGGGTGAATCCAGATGCCGCCTGAAATGAAAGCGCGCGAAAAGCGCCACCGTCCGGGAGGACACTTGATGACCTATCTTCGTCCCCGCCGGCTCGCCGGGCTTCTGGCGGGCGCCGCCGCGCTGCTCGCCGCCGATGCCGCGTCCGCCTATACGGTCTATGTGTCCAACGAGAAGGGCAATTCCATCAGCGTGATCGATTCCGCCACGCTGGAGGTGAAGCAGACGGTGAAGGTTGGCCGGCGCCCGCGCGGCATCACCATGAGCCCGGACGGCAAGGCGGTCTATGTCTGCGCCAGCGACGACCACGCGGTGCAGGTGATCGATCCCACGACCCTGAAGGTGCTGCGCAAGCTGAAGTCCGGCCCGGATCCGGAGCTGTTCGCGCTGCATCCCACCGGCAACCCGCTCTACATCGCCAACGAGGACGACAACCAGGTCACCGTGCTCGACGTGGAGGCCAACAAGGTCATCGCCCAGGTGCCGGTGGGTACCGAGCCGGAAGGCATGGCGGTGAGCCCGGACGGCGGCACGCTGGTGGCCACCTCCGAAACCACCAACATGGCCCATTTCATCGAGACCAGGACCAACAAGATCATCGGCAACGTGCTGGTGGACGCCCGCCCGCGCTTCGCCGAATTCTCCGCCGACGGCAAGCGCCTGTGGGTGTCCGCCGAAGTGGGCGGCACGGTCGCGGTGATCGACCCGCAGACCCGCCAGATCATCAGGAAGATCGACTTCAAGATCCCCGGCGTGTCCAGGGAATCCATCCAGCCGGTCGGCGTGCGCCTCACCCGGGACGGCAAGCGCGCCTTCGTGGCGCTCGGCCCCGCCAACCGCGTGGCGGTGGTGAACGCCGAGACCTTCGAGGTGGAGAAATATCTCCTCGTCGGCCAGCGGGTGTGGCAGCTCGCCCTCACCCCGGACGAGAAGCTGCTGTTCACCACCAACGGCAATTCCAACGACGTGTCCGTCATCGACGTGCCGGAGCTGAAGGTGGTGAAATCCATCAAGGTGGGCAGTGCCCCGTGGGGCGTTGTGGTCTCGCCCCAATAGGTGGCAGTCTTCCAAGCAGTCTTCCACGTATCCCGACCGACTGAAACGGAGCGAAAGCGCAGTGGAAGGAGAGCCGGGATCCAGTGCAGGACTGCTACGCAGCACACGAAGCGCCTGCGGCGGACTTTTGCGCCGGGTCCCGGCTCTCCTTCCGCTTTGCGCTCCAGTCGGCCGGGGAACTGAAAAAGAGGCGGCATGAACGATCAGGACGCGCCTGCGCTCGATATCCGCGCGGTCAGCCACGGCTTCGGCACCGGGCGCTCGATGCGACGGGCGCTGGACGACGTATCCCTGACCGTGCCGGCGGGGCGCTTCGTGGCGCTGCTCGGACCCAACGGCGCGGGCAAGACCACCCTGTTCTCGCTGGCGACACGGCTCTACAGCACGCGCGAGGGCGCCGTGCGCATCTTCGGCCGCGACCTTGCCACAAGCCCCTCCGCGGCGCTGGCGGAGCTGGGGGTGGTGTTCCAGAACCGGACGCTGGACCTCGACCTCACCGTCAGCCAGAACCTCGCCTATCACGGCGCCCTGCACGGCCTCGCCGGCCGGCCGCTGAAGGCGCGCATCTCGGCGCTGCTGCATCTGGTGGGCCTCGCCGACCGGCTGAACGAGAAGGTGCGCACCCTTTCCGGCGGGCAGGCGCGACGGGTGGAGATCGCCCGCGCCCTCATCCATCGCCCGCGCCTGCTGCTGCTGGACGAGGCCACCGTGGGCCTCGACCTCGCCTCCCGCGCCGCCATCGTGGACATCGTGCGCCAGTTGGTGGCGCAGGAGGGCCTCGCGGTGCTGTGGGCCACCCACATCTTCGACGAGGTGCGCCCGCAGGACGACATCTATGTGCTCGACAAGGGCCGCATCATCGCCCACGGCACGGCGGGCGAGGTGGCCGGCGGCCATCTCGCCCCCGCCCGGCTCAAGGAAGAGGCGCCGGCCCCCGAGGGAGCCACGGCGTCGCTGGAAGCCGCCTTCCGCGCCATGACGGCAGCCCGCGCGGAGGATGCGGCATGAGGACGGGCCCCAAGAGGACGACAGCATGACCGACACCGCGCTGCCCCCTCGCAAGATCGCCCATTCCATCGTCCGGCCCCTGGGCCTCGCCGGCTACGGGGTGTGCCTCGCCGGCATCGTGAACCGCGAACTGCTGCGCTTCGTGCAGCAGAAGGAGCGCTTCCTCGCCGCCCTGGTGCGGCCGCTGGTGTGGCTCTTCATCTTCGCCGCCGGATTCCGCAGCGTGCTGGGCGTGTCGATCATCCCGCCCTACGAGACCTATGTGCTGTACGAGGTCTATGTGACGCCGGGCCTCGCGGTGATGATCCAGCTGTTCAACGGCATGCAGTCCTCCCTCTCCATGGTCTACGACCGGGAGGTGGGCTCCATGCGGGTGCTGCTCACCAGCCCGTTCCCGCGCTGGTACCTGCTGCTGTCCAAGCTGGTGGCGGGCGTGGTGGTGTCGCTGGCGCAGGTCTATGTCTTCCTCGCCATCGCCCGGCTGTGGGAGGTGGAGATGCCGCCCATGGGCTATCTGGCGGCCCTGCCGGCCTTCATCCTCACCGGGCTGATGCTGGGCTCCATCGGGCTGGTCATCTCCTCGGCGATCCGGCAGCTGGAAAACTTCGCCAGCGTGATGAACTTCGTCATCTTCCCCATGTTCTTCGCCTCCTCGGCCCTCTACCCCCTGTGGCGGGTGCGCGACGCGAGCGAGACGCTCTACATGGTCTGCCTGCTCAATCCCTTCACCCATGCGGTGGAGCTGGTGCGCAACGCGCTCTATGGCGTGTTCGAGCCGGTCTCCTTCGCCGTCGTGCTCGGCACCACCATCGTTTTCTTCGCCCTCGCCGTCGTCGCCTATGATCCCGGGCGCGGCATCATGGGGCGGCGTGGCGGTCCCAAAGGAGAAGCCGCGTGATGCGCTCCGTTTCGCTCCCCCTCATCGCCGCCGGCATCCTTCTGGCCGCGTCCCTCCCGGCGCTGGCCCAGCCCAAGGCTGACCCGGACTGGCCGTGCATCCAGCGCAAGGCGCCGGAGATCGACCTTGCCCAGGTGTGGAACGGGCCGGACCCCGCCACCGCCGGCAAATGGACCGACGACCAGGAGGCCGCAGCCGTCGCCCAGAGGATCGCCTCCCGCCGCACCCCCATGGACGAGGTGGACGTGGTGCTGCAGCTGTTCGCGCGGGAGGCGGGGGCTGAAGCCAACACAAGGCTGCTGCGGGTGATGGCGGGCGCTTACGAGATCATCAACACCGAGCGCAGCCGCGTCATGCACGGCATCGAGCGCTATGCCCGCGGCCAGCAGCGCCTCGCCGACCGCATCCGCGAGGAGGGCGAAAAGCTGAGCCAGGCCAAGGCAAGCGCCGTCATCACGAATACCATTGCCGAAACCGCCGAGACCAAGACCCTGGACGAGCAGCTGACCTGGGACGCCCGCATCTTCGACGAGCGGGCGCGCTCCCTCACCTATGTGTGCGAGATGCCGGTGCTGCTGGAGCAGCGGGCCTACGAGATCGGCCAGCGTATCGCCGCCCGCATGAAGGGCGGCTGAAGCCCCCGGGGGGGCTTCAATGCCATCGGCCCCCCATGGGTCCTATTCCAGCCCCTTGATGTGCCCGATGAAGGGCAACTGGCGGAAGGCATGGGCCACGTCCATGCCGTAGCCAACCACGAACAGGTCCGGGCAGGTGAAGCCGACGAAGTCCGGGTCGATGCGCACGGCGCGCTTGCCGGGCTTCTCCAGCAGCACGCACACCAGCACCCGCCGCGCCCCGCGCGCCATCAGGAGGTCCTTGGCGAAGGCCAAAGTGCGGCCCGATTCGAGGATGTCGTCGATGAGCAGCACGTCGCGGTCGCGCACGTCGCTCTGCACGTCCCGCAGGATCTCCACCTGGCCGGAGGAGATGGTGGCCTCGCGGTAGGAGGACAGGTGCATGAACTCCACCTCGGGCTCGAGGCCCGAGCCGTGCAGGGCGCGCAGCAGGTCGGCGGCGAACATGAAGGAGCCCTTCAGCACCGCAACGGCGAGCAGGCGCTCCGGATTGGTGGCGGCGATCTCCACCGCGAGGGAATGGTTGCGGGCGGCGATGCGGTTCTCGTCGTAGAGAACGGTGACGTTGGGCAGGGTCATGGTTCCTCGTCGCAAGATGCGCGAGCATGGGCCTTGAGGGCCGGGCCGTCCAGCCGGACGATGGGCGGGCGCTTTGGCGCGGGCCGTCGCCAGCGCCTGCCTCAGGTCGGGCCGCCCTCGAAATCGCCATGCCCGATGTCGCGGTAGCCGGCCAAAACCCGAACGATGTCGATTCCGCCTTCTGCCATGCGATAGAAAATCACATAGGCGCCGACCGGAAAGCTGCGGATGCCGTCGCCAAGCTCCGGCCGGGCGCGACCGGCCGCAGGGTTGACCGCCAGAATTCCGACCGCCGCGCCGATGCGGTCAACCCTGCGGTCGGCGGCGCGCTCGCTGTCGGCGGCGATGAATGTCCAGATCTCGACGAGATCGAGCCGCGCCAGCGGTGAGCGGGTAACCTCACCCCCCACTTGCCGCGCGCCGCTTGCGCGCCTCCGCCTTGATCTCATCCATGTCGAGCGGGGCGGACGGACCCGCCGCGAGACCCGCCGCCATGTCAGCCTTCAGGGCCTCCAGCTTCGCCGCATGGAGCGCTTCACGCTGCTCCAGCAGCCGCAGACCGTCCCGCACCACTTCGCTGGCAGAGGCGTACCGGCCGCTTTCGACCAGGCGCCGCACCAGTCCTTCCAAGTGGCTGCCCAGGGTGTAGCTCGACGGCATGCGGGTTCTCCTTCCCGCGAAGAGTATCATTTGATGATATCGCATCAAGCCGCCACGGAACCGGACCGTCCCCGCCGGTGGCGGGGCGGCGCGCTTCGTTTATGTTGGGAGCACACACGTCGCAGGCGATTCGCGGGAAGGAAGGGGCGTTGGTCCGGTTCGAGAATGTCGGCCTGAGATACGGGATGGGACAGGAGGTGCTGAAGGACGTCTCTTTCGGCATCCAGCCCAATTCGTTCCAGTTTCTCACCGGCCCCTCGGGCGCCGGCAAGACCACCCTCATGCGCCTGCTGTTCCTGTCGCTGAAGCCCACGCGCGGGCTCATCACCCTGTTCGGGCGGGATGTCTCCTCCCTCGATCCGGACGAGGTGGCGGTGCTGCGCCGGCGCATCGGCATCGTGTTCCAGGATTTCCGCCTGCTGGACCACCTCACCACCTACGAGAATGTCTCGCTGCCCCTGCGCGTGCTGGGCAAGGAGGAGGCGAGCTACCGCGCCGAGGTGACCGAGCTTCTGGGCTGGGTGGGCCTCGGCGACCGCATGCACGTGCTGCCGCCCATCCTGTCGGGCGGCGAGAAGCAGCGCGCCGCCATCGCCCGCGCCCTCATCGGCCGGCCGGAATTCCTGCTCGCCGACGAGCCCACGGGCAATGTGGACCCCACGCTGGCCCGCCGGCTGCTGCGCCTGTTCATCGAACTCAACAAGTCAGGTACCTCGGTGCTGCTGGCCACCCATGACATCGCGCTCATGGACCAGTACGACGCCCGCCGCCTCGTGATCGCCGATGGTCGCCTCTATGTCTACGAATGACGCTCCCCCCGCCGGCAAGCCGCCGGCCGCCGCCGTGCCAGGCGATCCCCCGCGGGCCGCCCCATCAAGCACCGCGAAGGCAATCCCCACCAAGCCGCGGCCGGAAAAGGCGCGCCAGCCGACCTCCATCGTGCCCTCCTCGACCATCGCCGGGCGAGCGCTGGTGGCGGTGGTGGCCATCATGACCTTCCTCGCCGCCATCACCATCGGCACGGCGGTCGCCGTGCGCGGCACGGCGAGCCAGTGGCGCTCGGACGTGACGCGGGAAGTCACCATCCAGATCCGCGCAGGCGACAAGGCCTCGACCGATGCCCAGGTGCAGGCCGCCGCCGATATCGCGCGCAAGACCCCAGGCATCGCCGACGCCCACATCCTCACCGGCGAGGAGACCGCCCGCCTGCTGGAGCCGTGGCTGGGCTCCGGCCTCGACCTCAATGACCTGCCGGTGCCGCGCGTGGTGGTGCTGCGCCTCGACGGCGCGGGCACCGCCGACCTCTCCCGGCTGAAGCGCACGCTGACCGACAAGATCCCCACCGCCTCCCTCGACGATCATCGCGGCTGGTCGCGGCGCCTCGTCGCGGTGACCGATGCGGTGATGCTCATCGGCGTGGTGATGCTGGTGCTGGTGGGGCTCGCCACCGTGCTCTCGGTGGTGTTCGCCACCCGCGCGGCGGTGGCCACCAACCGGGCGGTGGTGGAAGTGCTGCATTTCGTCGGCGCCCGGGACGGCTTCATCGCCGCCCAGTTCCAGCGCCATTTCCTGAAGATCGGCACCCAGGGCGGGCTGATCGGCGGCCTCGGCGCGGCGGCGGTGTTCGGCGCCATCGCCGCCCTGCCGCGGCTCGGCCTCGGCGGCGATCCGGAGCTGCCGACCGTGGTGAGCTGGCTCAATCCCGGCCTGTGGGGCTTCCTCGGCATCGCGGTGGCGGTGGCGGTGGTGGCACTGGCAACTGCCCTGACCTCCCGCGTCACCGTTTACCGGACATTGAGGACGATTACATGAAATCCGGCCGGCGGGAGCGGGAGCGGCCGATCCGTTGCGATCTTCCTCGCCTCCGCCGCATTCCACCGGCACTCTCGGTTCCATGACCATGTCCAACACCGGGCGCAGAGCGGTGCGGCAGAAGACGTCCGCGACAGGGGGGACGGGAACGCGGGAGCAGACCCCGGCCCGCCCGCGCAACCTCTTGCGCCGCCTCTTCGTCGTCCTGGTGCTGCTCACGGGCCTGGCCGGCGTGGCCGGTGCGGCGGGATTCCTGGCCTTCACCGCGCGCATCGCCGGGCGTGAGCCGGCGGCGGTGAAATCGGCCGACGCCATCGTGGTGCTCACCGGCGGGCCGTCGCGGATCGTGGATGCGGTGGGCCTGCTGGCGGACGGGCGCGGCCGGCGCCTCCTGATCACCGGAGTCAATCCCGCCATCACCACCGACGAGATGCGCCGCGCCCTGCCCGACGGCGAGCATCTGCTGCGCTGCTGCATCGATCTCGGACACAAGGCGCTGAACACCCGGGGCAACGCGCTGGAAGCGGCGGAATGGGCGCGCGAAAAGCGCTTCCGCTCGCTGGTGGTGGTGACCTCCTCCTGGCACATGCCCCGCGCCATGATGGAGCTGGGCCGGGCACTGCCGGACGTGGAGCTGGTGTCCTACCCCGTGGTCACCACCCGCACCCAGCCGGAAAGCTGGTGGAGCGATACCGGGACCCTGAAGCTTCTGGTTAAGGAATACCTCAAGTTCATCATGGCCGCGGTGAAGATCCGCCCGGCACAGGCGGTGGCCGGCGCCGGCGAGGTCCCGCGCCCCGCGCCTCCCGCCCCGAC
>NZ_JAIVFO010000102.1 GCF_029991245.1 Xanthobacter autotrophicus | reverse complement strand
CCCGCAGGGGGGGGGGGGGGGGGGGGGGGGCAGGCCCTCTCCGCATTCCAGGCGCTTGGCTAAAGCGTTTTCGAGCGAAGCGGGCACCGGTTCGCGTGAAGAAGACGCGTTAATGCAACCTTCTAGAGCGATTTTCGTGAGCCAAGGCGAGCGGAAAGCGCTCTAGAGGCCCAACACCCCGCCCCCTCCCAACCCTCCCCCTCAAGCGGGAGAGGGCTTCGCCGGTGCGCGGGAGTCGCGCCGCCAAACAATTCCAACGAGGAAACACCCATGACCACCTGGCTGCGCTTCAGCGCCAACGGCACCACCGGCTTCGGCACCCTTGAAGGCGAGACCATCCTCGTCCACGAGGGCGACCTGTTCTCCGGCGCCAGCCCCACCGGAGCGCGCATCCCGCTCGCCGAGGTGACGCTGGAAGCCCCCTGCGTCCCCACCAAGATCGTCGCCCTGTGGAACAATTTCCACCAGCTTGCGGCCAAGCTGAATGTGGCGGAGCCTGCCGAGCCGCTCTATCTGCTGAAGGCCGTGACCTCGGTGGCCGCGCCCGGCGCGACCGTTCGCCGTCCGCCGGCCTATTCCGGCAAGACGGTCTACGAGGGCGAGCTGGGCATCGTCATCGGCACGGCCTGCTCCAACGTGTCCGAGGAAGAGGCCGCCGCCCACATCTTCGGCTACACGGTGGTCAACGACATCACCGCCGCCGACATCCTCAACCGCGATCCCACCTTTCCCCAGTGGGCGCGGGCCAAGGGCATCGACGGCTACGGCCCGTTCGGCCCCTGGATCGTGACGGATTTCGATCCGGCGGCGGCCCATGTGCGCACCATCCTGAACGGGGCGGAGCGGCAGAATTATCCGCTGGCCGACATGATCTTCCCGCCGGCGCGCCTGGTCTCCCTGCTGTCGCAGGACATGACGCTGAACCCCGGCGATCTCATCGCCTGCGGCACCTCCATCGGGGTGGGCGTCATGAAGGAGCCGTCCAACGACATCGCCATCGAGATCGAAGGCATCGGCACGCTGCGCAACACCTTCGTGCAGTGACATGGCTCGCTCCCCGGTTCCGGCGGACCGGACAACAGGTGTCCGCCGGAACCGCGATCAGAGCGGCACGGGCCTATCGCCGGATCGCCCGCGCGCCGCCGATGAGGATGCATGCGCCGACCACGCCAGCGATGAGGTAGCCCAGCCAGCCGCCGAAGTTCACGCCCAGCAGGCCGAAGAGGAAGCTGGCGATGGCGGCGCCGATGATGCCGAGAATGATGTTCATGAAGAGGCCGGTGTCGCTCTTCATGACGCTCGATGCGATCCATCCGGCGAAGCCGCCGATGATGATGGCGGCGATCCAGCCGATCTGTGCGTCCTGCATGATGTGCCTCAACCGTTGGCGTCACCGTGAGGGTGACTGAGGCGAAACGGCCGACGGCGCGGCTTGTTCCGGTGCCTGCCACCGGAATGCGAAAACGAAGAGGCCGCCCGGAGTGCTCCTCCGGACGGCCTTGCGTCGTATTCTGGCCGAAGCGGCATCCGGACGAGCAGGGCCCGTCCGGATATCCGGAGCCGGTCCTACTTCTTCAGCGCCGCCTGCGCCGCCGCGAGGCGGGCGATCGGCACGCGGAAGGGCGAGCAGGACACGTAGTTGAGCCCCACCTCATGGCAGAAGGCCACCGAGGCCGGATCACCGCCATGCTCGCCGCAGATGCCGAGCTTGATGTCGGGACGCGACTTGCGGCCACGCTCCACGCCGATCTTCACCAGCTCGCCCACGCCGTCCACGTCGATGGAGACGAACGGGTCCACCTCGATGATGCCCTTCTGCACATAGGGGCCGAGGAAGGTGCCCGCGTCGTCGCGCGAGACGCCGAAGGTGGTCTGGGTGAGGTCGTTGGTGCCGAAGGAGAAGAATTCGGCGCCCTTGGCGATCTCCTCCGCGCGCAGGGCGGCGCGGGGCAGCTCGATCATGGTGCCCACCTGGAAGGTGAGCTTCTCGCCGGTCTCCTTCTCCACCGCCTCGGCGGTCTTGCGGATGACGGCGTCCACGATGTCGAACTCGGCCTTGGTGGCGATGAGCGGCACCATGATCTCCGGCACCACCGCCTCGCCGGTGGTCTTGGCGGCGATGATGGCCGCCTCGAAGATGGCGCGGGCCTGCATTTCCGCGATCTCGGGGAAGGCGATGGCGATGCGGCAGCCGCGGAACCCGAGCATCGGGTTGACCTCGTGCAGCTCCTTGTTGCGCCGCTCGATGCGCTCCACGTCGACACCGAGGCTTTTCGCCACCTCCTCGGTTTCCTCCGCGGTGTGCGGCAGGAACTCGTGGAGCGGCGGGTCGAGCAGGCGGATGGTGACCGGCAGGCCCTTCATGATCTCGAACAGCTCGACGAAGTCGTCGCGCTGCATGGGCAGCAGCTTGGCCAGCGCCGCGCGGCGGCCGGCCTCGTCGTCCGCGAGGATCATCTCGCGCACGGCCAGGATGCGGCCGGCATCGAAGAACATGTGCTCGGTGCGGGACAGGCCGATGCCCTCGGCGCCGAACGAGCGGGCCATGCGGGCGTCGGCCGGGGTCTCGGCATTGGCGCGCACCTTCAGCTTGCGCACCTTGTCGGCCCAGCCCATCAGCGTGGCGAACTCGCCCGACAGCTCCGGCTGGAGCATGGCGACCTCGCCGGAGAGCACCTGCCCGGTGCCGCCGTCGATGGTGATGTGGTCGCCCTTCTTGAACACCTGGCCGTTCACGGTCAGGGTCTGGGCGGCGGCGTCGATGCGCAGGGAGCCGGCGCCGGAGACGCAGGGCTTGCCCATGCCGCGCGCCACCACGGCCGCGTGGGAGGTCATGCCGCCGCGGGCGGTGAGGATGCCCTGGGCCGCATGCATGCCGTGGATGTCCTCAGGCGAGGTTTCCACGCGCACCAGGATGACCTTGAGGCCCTTTTCCTTGGCCGCTTCCGCCTCGTCGGCGGTGAACACGATGGCGCCCGCCGCCGCGCCGGGGGAGGCCGGCAGGCCGGTGGCGATCACCTTGCGCTCGGCCTTGGGGTCGATGGCCGGGTGCAGCAGCTGGTCGAGGGCAGCGGGATCGACACGGCCGATCGCCTCCTCCTCGGTGATGAGGCCCTCGGCGGCCAGCTCCACGGCGATGCGCAGGGCCGCCTTGGCGGTGCGCTTGCCGGAGCGGGTCTGGAGCATCCAGAGCTTGCCCTTTTCCACCGTGAACTCAAGGTCCTGCATGTCCCGGTAGTGGTTTTCGAGGACGTGGGAGATGCGCTCGAATTCCTTGAAGGCCTCGGGCAGGGCCAGCTCCATGGAGGGCTTGTCCGAGCCGGCGGCCTTGCGGGCCTTCTCGGTCAGGTCCTGCGGGGTGCGGATGCCCGCCACCACGTCCTCGCCCTGGGCGTTCACCAGGAACTCGCCATAGAGCGCGTTCTCGCCGGTGGACGGGTTGCGGGTGAAGGCGACGCCGGTGGCCGAGGTCTCGCCCATGTTGCCGAACACCATGGACTGCACGTTCACCGCGGTGCCCCAGCTCTCCGGGATGGCGTGCAGACGGCGGTAGGTGATGGCGCGGGCGTTCATCCACGAACTGAACACGGCGCCGATGGCGCCCCACAGCTGCTCGTGGGGATCCTGCGGGAAGGGCTTGCCGAGTTCGGCCGCGACCTTCTCCTTGTACTTCACCACCAGGGCCGCCCAGTCGTCGGCGGACAGGTCGGTGTCGAGGGTGTGGCCCCCATGGAGCTTGAAGTGCTCCAGGATCTCCTCGAAGTGGTGATGGCTCACGCCCAGCACCACATCCGAGTACATGGTGATGAAGCGGCGGTAGCTGTCATAGGCAAAGCGCCGGTCGCCGGCGAGCCTGGCCACCGCTTCCACGGTCTCGTCGTTGAGGCCGAGGTTCAGCACCGTGTCCATCATGCCCGGCATGGAGGCGCGGGCACCGGAGCGCACCGAGACCAAAAGCGGGTTGGCGGCATCGCCGAACGACTTGCCGGTGAGCTGGCCGACCTGGGCCAGGGCGGCTTCCACGTCCGCCTTCAGCTCGGCCGGGTAGGTCTGGCCGTGTGCGTAATAATAGGTACACACCTCGGTAGGGATGGTGAACCCGGGAGGGACTGGCAAGCCGAGATTGGACATCTCGGCGAGGTTCGCGCCCTTGCCGCCGAGCAGGTTCTTCATGTCGGCTTTGCCCTCGGCCTTCCCGTCGCCGAAGGTGTAGACCCATTTTGTCATGTAGCTGATCCCTGTAGCTGGGATGTGCGGAATGGGCAGATGCTTAGCGTGCAGCGCACAAAGCATCAACAGGGGCCATCGCCGCAGCCCCCGCCCGCCCGGGGTGGCGCCTTAGTGGCCGAGCAACCCCGTGAGACCGATGATGATGAGGTAGATCGCCACCAGAACGTTGAGAAGGCGTGGAAAGGCAAGGATCAGGATGCCCGCCGCTAAGGCGACCCAAGGCTGAATAATGACGAGGTTGAAAGACATTGTGAAATTTCCTCAAGGCGTGTGATTTAGTGTGGTCCCATGCCAATGCTAGAGCGCGCACCGGGCAAATTGAATCCGTTTGCTCGGTGAATCGCTCTCTCATCCAGAGATGGAGATCGGATTATCCCATCAGCCTGCGACGCAGGCGCCCGCTCCGGGTCGCGCTCACGCCGCCGTTACGTGGAGCGCCATTGCGCAGGCGCGGTAACTGGGGACAATTGAAGGCATTCCGGTCTGCTTCCCGCCCCGGGGCTTGGGTCCGCGCGCCACGCGCTGGCGCGATCCGCGTGAGCGGCGATCCGAGAGAGGCTCCATGGACGCCCTTGCCCGCCCCCGGTTGGCCCGCCTCATTCTTGTTGCGATGCACAATTCATGGTGCGCGCTGCTGGCTTCTCTCGCCGCCGTGCTGCTGGCGCCGGGCCTTGCCCTGGCGCGGCCGGAGAAATGCCCCCGCATGGTGGCCGATCGCGCACCGGTCCGCCTCGCGGCGCTGGAGGGCGAGGGATTGCGGCTCGCGGCGGCGGCGGGCCTCGTCCGGCTGACCTTCCTCGGCCACGCGAGCTTTTTCATCGAGAGCCCCGCGGGCGTGACCATCGTCACCGACTATAACGATTATATCCGCCCGCCCCTGGTGCCGCGGGTGGTTACCATGAACCACGCCCACGACACCCACTACACGGAAGTGCCCGAGGCCGGGATCCCATACGTGCTGCGCGGCTGGAGCCCGGACGGGGGCCCGGCGCACCACGAGCTGACCCTCGACGACGTGTGGATCCGCAACGTGCCCACCAACATCCGGCGGGGCGCCGGCACCGAGTATGACGGCAATTCCATGTTCGTGTTCGAGGTGGCCGGCCTGTGCATCGCCCATCTCGGCCATTTGCACCATCTGCTGACCCCCGCCCACCTGGAGGCGCTGGGCCGCATCGACGTGGTGCTGGCGCCGGTGGATGGCTCCTACACCCTCGACATCGAGGGCATGGTGGAGACGCTGAAGGCCATCAACGCCCCCCTCGTCATCCCCATGCACTATTTCAGCGCGTGGGGGCTGGAGCGGTTCCTGTCGCGCCTCGGCCGGGAGTGGCAGGTGGAGCGCTCCCCGGGCGCCAGCGTCATGCTGGCGCGGGAGACCCTGCCGAAGGTGCCGACCCTGCTGGTGCTGCCCGGGCGATAAGGCCAAAGGCCCATGGGCTTGACTCACGGGCCTTTGGTCAAGCCCGCGCGCGCCCGGTTCCGGCATAGGTCGAAGACAGAAGGCCGATGGTATAAATGACGAATGGCAACCGTTCTTTTCACGCCGCTTCAAAAGGCTCCCGCGATGCCGAGCAGGCAGATGGCACACGAAAGGCGCGCCCGTGGCTGATGTGTCCGCCGGCCCAACGGAAACGCCGCCGCCCGCCCGGCCGAGACAGCAGCGCTTCCTCGCCCGGGTGGTCGGTACAGGCGTCCTCCTCTTCGCCCATTTCATCACCGCCGTGCGCGGCAAATGGGACGGCGTGGCGCCGGACGACGAGCAGCGGATCTACTTCGCCAACCACGCCAGCCATGGCGATTTCGTGCTCGTCTGGGCGGTTCTGCCGCCCCGTATGCGCCGCAAGACCCGACCGGTCGCCGGCGCGGACTATTGGCTCACGTCCGCGCTCCGACGCTTCATCGGCCGTGACGTGTTCAATGCTGTCTTGATCGAGCGCGACCGCGTGGCGCGGACCAGTGACCCGATCGGGCTGATGGCACAGGCGCTCGACGAAGGCGCCTCGCTCATCCTCTTCCCCGAAGGCACGCGCAACGTCACCGACGCCCCCCTGTTGCCCTTCAAGAGCGGGCTCTATCATCTCGCCCGTATGCGACGCCATGTCAGCCTCGTCCCAACCTGGATCGACAATCTCAACCGCGTCATGCCGAAGGGGGAGTTCGTTCCGATCCCGCTGATCTGCACCGTCACCTTCGGCGCGGCTCTCCACATGGGTGAGGGTGAGAGCAAGCAGGCCTTCCTTGATCGCGCCGAAGCGGCGCTCCTGTCGCTGTCCGTGAAAGCCGATACCCCGTGACCCTGCCGCCCCTCGACCTCGTCGCCGTCCTTGCCGGCCTGCTCGGCGTTCTGGCCGTCGCTTCCGTCATCGGCTACGCGCTGCAACGGCGCTTGTCCGCCGATGGATCGAACGTGGTCATCGAAAACCTCAACGACCGCATTCGCGCCTGGTGGGTGATGGTCATCCTGATGGGTCTGGCGCTCATGGGTGGCAGGATCGGCGTGACGGTTTTCTTCGCCTTCTGCTCCTTCGCCGCGTTGCGCGAATTCATCACGCTCACCGACACACGCCAGGGCGACCACTGGGCGTTGGCACTTGCCTTCTTCGTTGTCCTGCCGGTTCAATACTATCTGATCTGGATCGACTGGTACGGCCTCTATGCCATTTTCATCCCGGTGTACGCCTTCCTGCTGATGCCCATCGTCGCGGCATTGCGCGGCGACACCGACCATTTTCTGGTGCGCATCGCGGAAGTGCAGTGGGCGCTCATGATCTGCGTCTTCTGCACCTCGCATGTGCCGGCGCTGCTCAGCCTCGACATTCCGGGCTTCGCCGGGCGCAACGTGCTGCTCATCGCCTTCCTCGTCATCGTGGTGCAGATCAGCGATGTGCTGCAATATGTCTGGGGCAAGCTGCTCGGCCGGACCAGGATCGCCCCGAAGCTGTCCCCCTCGAAGACCGTCGAGGGCTTCCTCGGCGGTGCGCTGAGCGCGACCGCGATCGGGGCCGGCCTTTCTTGGATGACGCCGTTCTCCCCGCTGGAGGCGGCGCTTCTCGCCTTCGTCATCGTCGTGATGGGCTTCTTCGGCGGCCTCGTCATGTCGGCCATCAAGCGCGACCGCGGCGTGAAGGACTGGGGCCATCTCATTGCCGGCCATGGCGGCTTTCTCGACCGCCTCGATTCCGTGCTGTTTTCCGCGCCGATCTTCTTCCACCTGACGCGCTTCTGGTGGTCCGTCCCATGAGCGCGCGCGTGGCCCGGCTCGCGCGCAGCAGCGGCGTGCACATGGCCCTTGCGTTCGTCGCCATGGGGACCTGGTCGGCCTTCGCCAATCATGCGCATCCGATGCCCGCGCCTCTCGTCGCCGCCTTGATCCAGGGCACCATCTCGGCATGCATCACGCTGGTTCTCAAGGGCATGATCGAGGCGCTCGCCCGCCACCTTGCCGGAGTGGCAGCACTCGTCGCGCCGCCTCTCATCGCCTTCGCGATCTCCGCGATCGTGCTCTGGATCTTCCACACCATCGGCGGCACGCCCGAAATCGGCCGGACGATCGCCCTGCCGCTGACCAGTTCGGCCAGCTATTCGACGCTCTACAGCTTCGCCCTGTGGCGCGCCAAAGCGGGGCGCGGATGAGGTGGGCTGTGCCGGTGGTCGGCGTCGTGTTTTTCGTGGGCCGCCGGCCGCGGCTGCGCGGGGGTGTTCCTCGTGGCGGTTCCGGGCGCGCTGCTGCCGCATTGCCCCCGGCCCAGCTCCTGCGTCCTGATCTACGACGCCATCACCGGTCATCCACCCGACCACGGGGTCGGCGGCTGATCGATCCACAGCCTCAGGAAACGCCGCTGCCATGACCATGGATGATGATCGCCGTCCCCTCGCCAGCCGCAATACGGGCTGGGCGCGGTCCCTCGCACGCACACTGACCGCCACCGGGGTCACGCCGAACCAGATCTCCATGGCGAGCATGGTCATGGCGGCTGTTGCAGGCATCGCATTCTGGGGTGCCGGTGCAGCCGACGGCGGCCTGCGCCTCCTGCTCCTGCTCGCGGCGGCGCTGTTCTGCCAGCTTCGCCTGCTCTGCAATCTCTTCGATGGCATGGTCGCCATCGAAGGCGGCAAGCAATCGCCCGATGGCGCCTTCTGGAACGAGTTTCCCGACCGCGTGGCGGACCTGGCCATTCTGGTCGGTGCCGGATACGGCATCGGCGCGCCCGATCTCGGCTGGGCCGCCACCGCTCTTGCGGTTCTGACCGCCTATACGCGTGAACTGGGCCGTGCCTGCGGCCAGCCCGCCGACTTTTCCGGACCGATGGCCAAGCAGCATCGCATGGCGACCATGACCGCGGCGGCCATCCTTTCCGTCTCTGAGCCGCTCTGGAACGGCCACAACGATGTCCTGAAATTCGCGCTCTGGGTGATCGCCGTCGGGTCTGCCCTCACGGCCCTGCGCCGGGCGAGGCGGCTGGTCGTCGCGCTTCGGTCAGCGCCGGGCACCCAAAGGCGTGGAACGCACTGAGTGCGTCCTCACCGTGTGAGGGCGCCCAGCCCCTTGCGCACCGACCTTGCAATCAGTGCTCCCGGATACGGAAGCGCTGTCGGTACTGAAGCGGCGAGATGCCGGTGGCGCGCTTGAAGAGGCGGCGAAAGGCGGCGGCCTCCCCATAGCCGACCTCTCCGGCGATCGCGTCAATGGGCATATCGGTGGTTTCGAGGACCTGCTTGGCCTCCTCGACCCGGAGCGACTGCACGTAGTCCAGCGGCGCGTAGCCGGTCGCGGTCCGAAAACGACGCTTGAAGGTGCGCTCCGCCAGCCCGGAGGCGCGGGTCATCCCGGCCACCGGATTGGGGGTGGCATAATTGTTGGCCACCCAGACCTGGGCTGCCGCCACCGCAGCGTCGTCATGCTGCGGGGGACGCACGCGCGCGGCAAAGGGAAGCTGGCCGTCGCTCCGGTCGCCGAACAGGAAGATCTTGGCGGTGCGACGGGCTTCCTCCTCGCCGCAGAAGCGGGCGACGAGGTAGAGGGCGAGGTCGGTCCAGGACGCCGAGGCGCCAGCGGTCACCAGACGATGCTCCGCGCCGGCGCAGACCAGCACCCGCTCGGGACGCAGGTGGATAAGGGGATATCGGCTGCGGATCTGGTCGACGGCGGCCCAGTGGCAGGTGGCCTCCTCGCCGTCCAGAAGCCCGGCCTCCGCCAGCATGAGGGAGCCGGTGCAGACCGAACAGATGAGTGCACCCTGCGCATGCTGCTGACGCAGCCACGCGGCCGCCGCCGGCCATCGGCCACGGGTGTCTTCATCCCGGCCGACCGCCAGATCGCCGACGATCACGATGTCGGCGCGCTTCGCCTCGGCGAAGGTCAGGTCCGGCGCGACCGGCAGGCCCGCCACATTCCGGAACGGCGTGCGGTCCTCGGCCACGATCCGCGGCTGGAAGCGCCGGGAGACGGCGGGCCAACCCGTCAGCATTTCCCAGCCGGACCCGACATACACGAACACCTCGCACAAGCCGTTCAGGACGCCGGTGGAGATTTCGGGCACGGCCAGAAGGCACACGGAGACACGGGCGGGGGCAAAAGACGCGCTCATGGCGTCATGAGTGGCACATTCAGCCCGTTTTCGTCGAGTCTGCATCTGACGGCAACGGGCCGGATCGTGGGACCTGTTGCGGGCACCGGGTGCCGCGGGAAAGGCGCCCCGGCACGCCACCGTCCGGCATCGGCATCGCCGCTTCCGGCGTTCCCACAGTCAAGGACAGATCATGCTCGATACACTCTCCTCGCCGCATCGCGGCCTCGTGCAGGCGGCGACCTTTCCTCTGATCGATGCCATTCGCGGGCGGCGCTCCCGCCGCTTCGCCAAGGGCGCCTCGATCCCGGACGGGCCGCTGGCCTTCACTTCGCGTCACGCGGCCAAGCCGCTCGATCCGCAGGAACAGATGCTGCTGATCTCGACCGTCGCCGGCAACACCGGATGGGCGAACCTTTTCTCCCATCATCCGGCCTATGGCGCGAAGCTGCCGAACTACACGACGGCGGCGGGCGGGCGCAGCTTTCCCTCGTCGGCGGGGTTCAACACCTCCGAGTTCTTCTTTACCGACGACAGTGGCGTCTACTTCCTGCCGACGCGCGACCTGACGCCTGACCGCTTGCAGGACGAGACAGATATCGCCGACTGGCTCGACATCCAGCGCGCGCGTGCTGTGAAGCTTGCCGACGGGCGACTGCACATCCCTGCCGAGATGCCTCACATGGAGGGGCACAACACCTGGTGCGCGAACGTGCCGGGCTCGACGCTGATCATTCCGGTGGCCGATCTGGCACAGCACGTGATCCTGCTTCTGCTCTATCTCGTGCAGAACGGCACCGGCATCTACGACGACGTGAACGCCCGACCCGTTCCCGGACTGGAGCGCTATACGCACCGCCTCAACCTGGAGGTGGCCTACCCCATGTCCTTCCTCGAACAGACGGCGCTGACCGATGTCTCGGTCGAAATGGGCACGGCCTGCTATGCGGGGGCGCTGATGCTCCAGGCGCTCGGCCTGGGTGGCTGGATGTTCACCGGGCTCAACCCCTTCACGGTTCTGGGGGCGAGCGGCGACCCCACGGTGCCGGGCCTCGGCTTCCGCTTCAAGATGCTGGACGGCAATCCGCTGCCGCATTTCACCGGCCTGCCGGGGGTGTTCGAGGCGCATGTTCCCCCGCACCACGCCGACATGCGTGCGGCGGTGGAATCCGCGGTCCGGCGCAAGTTCGGCAAAGGCGGGCCCTTCGATCCGACCATCGGCGGACCCTACAAGGAGACCGCAGCGGTGCGATCGAGTGCGGCGCCCATTGACGCCGAGGCGATCGAGATCACCACGACCATGGCGGACTATGTGTTCCAGACCTTCGGGCGCTTCCCGGCCACGGTGCCGGCGGTGTTTCTGAACACTTACCTGCAGGCGCACCGGCTCGATACGGAATTCTACGACACGCATTTCGCGCCCGGCGCGTACCTGTCAAGCCATGCGGAGCACGATCGCATCTGGAAGTGATGCCGCGGCTGGCCGTTCCTCGTCTGCCGGTCACGCCTTGCCCGCGCCGGCGCGGTGGCTGTCCTCCACGAGGGCGATCAGGTCCTGGCGGATGGACAGGGTGCGGCTGTAGAGACCGATGGTGCGCGTCGGCTGGGGCGGCGGCAACGGCAGGGTCAGCACCTTCGCCCCCTCAAGGCGGGGACCGGTCCAGTCCGGGATGATCGCCACGCCGAGGCCGGCGGAAACCATGGCCACGATGCCGTCCAGGGCATCCAGTTCGATCCGCTCGCGCACCGCAATTCCGGCGGTGCGCAGAAAGCGGTCGACGATCCTGCCGCCCCAGTTGCGGCGGTCGTAGCGGATGAAGGGCTCGCTGGACAAAAGCGAGAGCGGGTCGCGCCCGGCGCAGGCGGGGGGCGCGATCAGCACCAGCGGCTCCACGGCCCAGGGGCTGAAGCGCTCGCCCTTGCGCAAAGGCGCGGGCGGCTCGACCACGATGGCGGCATCGAGCGAGCCGTCCAGCACCCGCTCGCACAGGTCGAGGGAGGTTCCCGGCTCGATCATCACGTCCAGGTCGGGATGAAGTCTGGTGAGGGTGCACAGCAGCGGCGGCAGAATCCCGGTGCTTGCGGTGGCGATGGTGCCGAGCCGCAGTTCGCCGGCGATCCCGCCGCTGTCGCTCGCGCGCCTTTGAAGGTCGGTGGCCTGGTCGACCATGGCGCGCAGGCCGGGCAGCAGCCGCGCCGCCGCCGCTGTCAGTGCAATGCTGCGACCGGCCCGGCCGATGAGGGGCGTGCCCAGTTCGCTCTCCAGGGTCTTGATCCGCAGCGCTACGGCCCCGGCGGTCAGGCCGAGCCGGCGCGCCGCGGCGGCGATCGAGCGCTCCTCGATCACGGCGATGGCGGTCCTGACGAACTCGGTGTCCATCCGCAGGTTTTCCTGATGCCTGAAGTCAGGCTCCCGCAGCTTTTATCGTCTATCGACCTGGCGTAGCAAGGCGCCGCACAGGAGATTGCCCCATGTCGCTGCCCTCCACCTCGCTTCGGCCCTTCCATCTTGCCTTCCCCGTCCATGATCTTGCCGCCGCCCGCGCCTTCTATGGCGAAACGCTGGGCTGCCCCGAGGGGCGCAGCTCTGACGAATGGATCGATTTCGATTTCTATGGCCACCAGATCGTCGCCCATGTGGTGCCGGGCATGGCCGAGGCCGACCGGGGCGGCAATGCGGTGGACGGCCATCATGTGCCCGTGCCGCACTTCGGCGTGGTGCTGAAGATGGCCGACTGGCAGGCCCTCGCCGACCGGCTGACGGCGGCGGGCACCCGCTTCGATATCGAGCCCTATGTCCGCTTCAAGGGCCAGCCCGGCGAGCAGGCCACCATGTTCTTCCGCGACCCGAGCGGCAACGCCATCGAAATCAAGGCCTTCGAGGATCTCGGCCAGCTTTTCGCCAAATGAGACGTGAAGCGTGAGACGTGACGGGTGCGGCGCGGGCTCAGCCCCGCGGCGCGCCCCGGACTTTCTCATAGCGCTTGATCACGCGGTCCCGCTTCAGTCGCGAGAGCCGCTGGATCCAGAACACGCCGTCGAGCTGGTCGATCTCGTGCTGGTGGCAGACGGCGCGCAGGCCGTCGGCCTCCTCGAGGTGTTCGGCCCCGCTCAGGTCCTGGTAGCGCACGCGGACGCGCGCCGGGCGCTCCACCTCCTCCGACACGCCGGGCATGGACACGCTGCCTTCCGGATGCCGGATCAGGTCGGTGGAGGCCCAGACGATCTGCGGATTGATGTAGGAGCGCACGCCGTCCTCGGCCGAAAGCTCCAGCACCACCACCCGCTTCGCAATGCCGATGTGGGGGGCCGTGATGCCGATCCCCGGCGCAGCACGCAGGGTGTCGAGCAGATCGGCGACGAGATCTCCCAGCGCATGGTCAAAGACGGTCACGGGCTCGGCCACGTGGCGCAGGCGCGGGTCCGGGAATGCGATGATCTGCCTTGCCGTCACGATGCCGGTGCCCCCTTGCGCAGACGCCTTGTCCCAGCGCGACCAGCCCCTGTCCAGTGGCCGGCGCCCGGCTCGGTCCTTGACCCACGGCTGACGGGCCAGGCTCATCGGCTGTCGGGCCGCGGGTCCCGGCTTGAAATGAGATGGCCCCTCTCCCGCAAGTGAGACCTCTGCAAAAGTCACCCACGCGGCCGGTGCAAGACGCCGGCCCTCTCCGCTTGCGGGAGAGGGCCGGGGCGAGGGGGGCGATATCCTCAGGGGAAGGCGTTTTCTCGTGGTGCCGACCCCTCACCCCCAACCCCTCTCCCGCAAGGGGAGAGGGGAGGACGGCCGCCCAAGGCGCTTTCGCAGAGGTCTCGCGCGTGCAGGGGAGGGGGCGTGCCAAAAGCCATCGGCTGCGGCTACACCAGCATCTGCAGGTCCCCATCCACCGCGATGGCCTGGCCGGAAATGCTGGAGCCCAGCGGGGAGGCGAGGAACACCGCCACATGGGCCAGATGCTGCGGCGGGATGAGGCGCTTCAGCGAGGTGGCGGAGAGCGCCATGGCCTGCACCTCCTCCATGGACAGGTTGCGCTCGCGCGCCTTGTGCTCGAACACCGAGCGGATGCGCGGCCCGTCCACCGAGCCGGGCAGGATGGCATTGGCGCGGATGCCATATTCCCCGAGTTCCATGGCCAGCGACTTGATGAAGCCCACCACGCCCCATTTGGCCGCCGCATAGGGCGAGCGCAGCGGAAAGCCGAAGCGCCCGGCCGCCGAGGCGAGGCCGATGATGGAGGGATTGTCGCTCTGCTTCAGGGCCGGCACGGCCAGCCGGGTCACGTTGAAATGGCCGGTGATGTCCACCGCCAGGGTGCGGTCCCAGTCCTCGGGGGAGATCTGGTCGACGCGGCCGGTGGGGCCGGCGATGCCCGCGTTGTTCACCAGCACGTCGAGGCCGCCGAGCCGGCCGAGGGCCCCGTCCATGAAGCGTTGCACCGCCGCGCGGTCGGCGACATCGCAAACGGAGCCGGCGATGCCGGGATCGGTCTGCGGCAAGGCGTCGAGGGCCGCCTGGTCCACGTCGCACACCTCGATGCGCCCCCCCTCGCGGGCGAAGGCGCGGGCGATTTCGAGGCCGATGCCCCCGGCGCCCGCAGTGATGATCACGCGGATGCCGGTGATGCCGAGGTCCATGGCGTTTCTCCGTTGAAGTCGAGTTCTGGTTTTGCTGCGAAGGCCGCGTCAGTCCGGCAGGACGTTGCGGGAGAGGATGAAATCGCCGGCGCTCCAGATATCGGCCACGAGGGCCGTGCGGGCGGCCTCCGGGTCCCGGGCTTTCAGGGCGGCCACCATGGCAGCGTGGCGGATGTGGGCCTCGCCCTGGCGCACGCGATCGGGGCCGGCGCGGAAATCGAGGTTCAGCACCGGACCGATCTGCAGCCAGAGGCCCTCGATCATCTGGAACAGGGTGGGCAAGTGGGCGGCGCGGTAGAGGGCGAAGTGCAGGTCCTTGTTGTGGCACATGGCGGCGGCGCCGTCGGGCTCCGGCTTGTCCCGCTCGGCGGCGAACAGGCGCTCGAAGCCCTCCACTTCCGCGATCTCGGCGTCGCTCGCCGCGCGGACGGCGGTCTCGGTCGCGAGGCCTTCGAGGCTGCAGCGGATGAGGCGCAATTCCTTGAAGCGGGCACGCGGCATCAGCGGCACGCGCACCGCCCGGTTGGGGAGCACTTCCAGGGCATTCTCGGCGACGAGGCGCGACACCGCCTCGCGCACCGGCATGGCGCTGGTGCCGATGGCGCTCGCGAGGCCGCGCAGGGTGAAGCGCTCGCCCGGGGCGGCGCGGCCCGCCAGCAGCAATTCCTTCAGGTCGCCATAGACCTGGTCTGCCAGGGTCTGGCGCACGATCCGGACCACGCGGGTGTCGAGGCCGGGGGGCGGTCCCTCCGTCCCGGCTTCCACATCCTCGTCCGCAGATGCCGTCTTGTGTTCCATGTTTCCCGTCTGCTATGTGTGATCACAGATAACAGATAGCCGAGCCTATCGGCAATCACCCGGTGCGGGTTGGACAGGGAAAATCCCGCCTCCGCAACACGCCGGTTCAAAAGGGAGGAGACCCACGCCGTGAAAGACACGTTACATCCCGCCTCCATTGCGTCCGTCCCGCTGGCCCGCCGCACGGTGCTGAAGGGCGTCGGCGCGGCCGCGCTGCTCGGCGGCGTCGGCATGCCCGCCATCGTCCGGGCGCAGGCCGACACAATCACGTTCGGCCATCTCACCCCGCTCACCGGCTTCCTCGGCCCGCTCGGCGCCTATGGCCAGATGGGCGTGCAGCTCGCGGTGGAGGAGCTGAACGCCGCCGGCGGCATCAACGGCCGCAAGATCAATCTGGTGATGGAAGACAGCGTGAACCCCGCCACCGCCTCCTCCAAGGCGGAGCGCTACATCGAGCGCGACAAGGTTCCGGTGATCATCGGCGAGATTTCCTCCGCCTCGGCGCTGGCCATCTCCCAGGTCGCGGCCCGCAACAAGGTGGTGTTCGTGAACACCGGCGGCAATTCCGATGCCCTGCGTGGCAAGGACTGCAACCGCTTCATGTTCCATGTGGAAGGCGCCAACACCCAATATGTGAAGGCGGTGGGCGCGGCCATGGTCCGCGACGGGCTGGTGAAGGGCAAGAAGCTGTTCTTCCTCACCGCCGACTACGCCTTCGGCCATGACCTCTCGCGCGTGGCCAAGCGCTACATCACGGCCAATGGCGGCGAGGTGGTGGCCGACGAACTGGTGCCCACCGACGCCACCGATTTCTCGCCCTATCTGCTGAAAGTGCGGCAGGCGCGGCCGGATGTGGTGATCTCCAACCTCGCCGGAAACCAGATCACCAACTTCATCAAGCAGTATTCGGAGTTCGGCCTCAAGTATCCGTTC
Source organism: Xanthobacter autotrophicus (assembly GCF_029991245.1). Classification (GTDB taxonomy): domain Bacteria; phylum Pseudomonadota; class Alphaproteobacteria; order Rhizobiales; family Xanthobacteraceae; genus Xanthobacter; species Xanthobacter autotrophicus_C. The sequence continues at coordinate 520 of NZ_JAIVFO010000102.1, read as the reverse complement.
GGCGGCTTCGGCTTCGATACGGCGGTGGCCTGGGGCGCCGGCAAGGGCACCTTCGGCGGCCTGTGGCCCATGATCTGGCACCACGACGTGCCCACGCCCCAGTCCAAGGCCTTCGTCGCCGCCTTCGTGAAGAAGTTCGGCAAGCCGCCGGAGAACCAGGCCTGGGGCGATTATGTGGCCACCAAGGTGGTGGCCCGCGCCATGATCGAGACCAAGAGCACCACCGCGGCCGACCTCATCGGCTTCTTCGAGAAGGAGCCGGAGCTGGACATCCTGAAGGGGCGCAAGGGCTATTTCCGCGCCTGGGACCACCAGCTCATCCAGGAGATGTACACCGTCACCGCACGGCCCGTGGCCGAGGTGAAGGACCAGTGGGACCTGATGATCCTCGGCCCCGCCGTGCCCGGCCCGGAGACCGCGCTCTCGGCTATCGCCCCGACCCCGGAAGAGAACGCCTGCACCTTCCCGGCGTGAGGGCCGAGGACTGACTCCCTCTCCCGCCTGCGGGGGAGGGCGGGGG
>NZ_JAIVFO010000101.1 GCF_029991245.1 Xanthobacter autotrophicus | reverse complement strand
GTGTATAAGAGACAGCCCATTGCCGCCCCAATTGCCGCCCCCGTGGCGCCCGACGCCAGGGCGGCGGAGCCGAGCAGGAGCAGCGCGAATGCAATCTGTCTTTTCATGTGGTGAACCTGCGATGCAGAGCCAAACCCGCTCAGCCTGAACCGACCTTGGGGCGTTCCATGGTCCAGACGCCTCGGGACCGAGAACGCTGTGGCCCGGGCCACCGTACCGTCGGGCGAGGGCGCGTCCCAGGCCCCGCCCGTCACCGCCTCAGAACGCGCTGCAGGGCGGTGCTTACTCGCTTCATGAAATGCGGCGGAACCAAGGACGCGAGGGTCGGCCCAGGTATGGAGACCGCCGGGCCGGTGTACTTCACGTCGGTGTATTTGCGGCAGAAATAAAAGCAGTAGCCCGAATTGCACGGGCTCGGCCCGACATGTGGCACGAAGGTCCGAGCCAGGATATTGCCCTGCAGGGCCGTATCCGAGCCGCAGCGGAATACATCCCCCTGCGGCTCGATTCGCACGAAGCGGCTTCCGGCGGTGCAGGCCTTGCCACGGAAAGTCGGCGTCCCGGAAAGGAAGCTGTCGTCGTCGAACGGATCGATGGTCGGTGGTTCGGACCGCTGGGCACGCCAGTCGCCATAGGCCGAGCGGGCCTTGCGGCTCATGGCGCGGAAGACCTCGCGCTCCCCCGCTTCATAGGCATCGGGATAATGCCGGCCGCGATAGGTGCCGCGCAGCAGCTTGGGCACCGGCACCAACCCCGGCACCGCCAGCAGACGGGCCACCTCGTCAGCGGCAGCCAGCACCTGCGGGGTCGCCACCACCGAAACGAAGATGGAAAACCCCGCGTCGTGCAGCAGTCCCAGGTTGCGGTTGAAGACTTCCAGCCCCCGCCGGCGCGCGCGCTCGTCGGGGTGGAGGCCCGCATTGATGACGCTGACGCGCGCAGGATCGATCCGCCGCGCGAAATCCGCGAGCGAGGTCTGGGTCAGGTTGCTGTTGAGGGAGATGAAATGGCGCCGGGTGAGCGCTGCGCACAGATCCACGAAACCCGGATAGGCCGAAGGCTCGCCGCCGGTGAGGTGGAGCAGCCAGGTCAGCCCGGTGGCGGAAAAGGCATCCGCCCATTCGTCCGGGGCGCCGTAGCGGACCGTCTTCTCCCCCAGAACCTCGCCCGGGAAGAAGCAATAATCGCACCTGTAGTTGCAGGTGTTGAGAAGCTGCCAATCCGCTTCGATATCGTAATGCACGACCGGCAGCTCCGGACCTTGAAAGACGCGCCATGGAATGCCCATGGCGTCACATCCGGCGCGGTACCCGAAGCCCACGCCGGATGGTCGTCTGTCCTCAGGCCGCCTCGGCTTCAGCCGCCGCAGCGGTGCGGGCGTGGTCGGCGGCGCCCTTGGCGTTCACGTCGCGATCCACGAACTCGATCACCGCCATGGCCGTGTTGTCGCCGTAGCGGAAACCGGCCTTGATGATGCGGGTGTATCCACCCGGACGCTCCTTGTAGCGGGGCGCGAGCACGTCGAAGAGCTTCTTGACGATGGTGACGTCCTTCAGCTCCGCGATCGCCTGGCGGCGGGCGTGAAGGTCGCCGCGGCGGGCGAGGGTCACCAGCTTCTCCACCACCGGGCGAAGATCCTTCGCCTTGGGCAGGGTGGTCACGATCTGCTCGTGGGTGATGAGGGCGCCCGCGAGATTGGAGAACATCGCCTTGCGATGCTCCCAGGTGCGGTTGAACTTGCGATGTACCTTGCCGTGACGCATGACGGCGAACTCCTGAAAGATGGCGGCGGACGAGCCGGCGATCGGTGGCGCGGCTCGGGCCGCTTAAGGTTCAGATCAGTAGTGTTCTTCGAAGCGCTTCGCCAGCTCTTCGATATTCTCCGGCGGCCAGCCGGGCACTTCCATGCCCAGATGCAGGCCGAGGGAGGCGAGCACTTCCTTGATCTCGTTGAGCGACTTCCTGCCGAAGTTGGGCGTGCGGAGCATCTCCGTCTCGCTCTTCTGGATCAGGTCGCCGATGTAGACGATGTTGTCGTTCTTCAGGCAGTTGGCCGAGCGCACGGACAGCTCCAGCTCGTCCACCTTCTTCAGCAGCGCCGGGGAGAACGGCAGCGTCTGGATCGCGGTGGTCTCGCTCTCGCGCTTGGGCTCCTCGAAGTTGACGAAGATCTCCAGCTGGTCCTGCAGGATGCGCGCCGCATAGGCGAGCGCGTCCTCGGCCGTGATCGAGCCGTTGGTCTCGATCTGAAGGGTCAGCTTGTCATAGTCGAGAATCTGGCCCTCGCGGGTGTTCTCGACCTTGTAGGAGACCTTGCGCACCGGCGAATAGAGGCTGTCGATCGGGATCAGGCCGATCGGCGCGTCCTCGGGCCGGTTGCGGTCGGCGGCGACATAACCCTTGCCCGTGTCCACCGTGAACTCGATCCGCAGCTCCGCGCCCTCGTCGAGGGTGCAGATGGGCAGGTTCGGGTTGAGGATGGCCACGTCGCCCACGGTCTGGATGTCGCCGGCCACGAGCACGCCCGGGCCGGTCTTCTTGGCCACCATGCGCTTGGGACCGTCGCCCTGCATACGGATGGCCACATCCTTCACGTTGAGGATGATGTCGGTGACATCTTCACGCACGCCGGGGATGGACGAGAACTCGTGCAGCACGCCGTCGATGTGGATCGAGGTCACGGCCGCGCCCTGAAGCGACGACAGCAGGATGCGGCGCAGGGCATTGCCCAGCGTCATACCGAAGCCGCGCTCCAGCGGCTCGGCGATCACGGTCGCGAAGCGCTTGGGATCGTGACCGGGATTGACCTGCAGCTTCTCGGGCTTGATCAGCTCTTGCCAGTTCTTCTGAATCACTTGCTTCACCTTGCTTTCTCGCCGGGCCACGGCAGCTGCCGGGGTCTAGTGCCTCAACCGGAGGCCGGGCCCGTCCCGATCGGGGAGGAGAAACCGGGCAGACGATCCGCAGGGCAAACGCCCCACGGCGAACCGAAGAACAGATCAGACGCGGCGGCGCTTGCGCGGACGGCAGCCGTTGTGCGGGATCGGCGTCACGTCGCGGATGGAGGTGACGAGGAAGCCCGCCGCCTGCAGCGCGCGCAGGGCGGATTCACGTCCCGAGCCGGGACCCGACACTTCCACCTCGAGGGTGCGCATGCCGTGCTCGGCCGCCTTGCGGGCCGCGTCCTCGGCCGCCACCTGCGCGGCGTAGGGCGTGGACTTGCGCGACCCCTTGAACCCCATGGCGCCGGCCGAGGACCAGGAGATGGTGTTGCCCTGGGCGTCGGTGATGGTGATCATGGTGTTGTTGAACGAGGCGTTCACATGCGCGACGCCCGAGGCAATGTTCTTGCGTTCGCGGCGCTTAACGCGGGTAGCTTCCTTAGCCATTCTTGTTTCGATCCTTCAGGCGCGCCCGTAGCTCCAGGCGCTCGGGATGGCCCTTGAGGGGGCCGGACAACAGGCATAGGCCGGCAAGGCCGGCCCATGCTTTTCAAAGGGTCTTGCGACCGATCACTTCTTCTTGCCCGCGATGGGCTTGGCCGGACCCTTGCGGGTGCGGGCATTGGTGTGGGTCCGCTGACCGCGCACCGGCAGGCCGCGACGATGGCGCAGGCCGCGATAGCAGCCGAGGTCCATCAGCCGCTTGATGTTCATGGCCACTTCGCGGCGCAGATCGCCTTCCACCACGTAATCGCGGTCGATGGTCTCGCGGATCTGCAGCACTTCCTGGTCGGTAAGCTGGTTCACGCGGCGCTCTGCCGGGATGCCGACCTTGGTCACGATTTCCTCGGCATGCTTCGAGCCGATGCCGTGAATGTACTGGAGCGCGATGATGACGCGCTTGTTGGTCGGGATATTGACGCCTGCGATACGAGCCACTGCTCTCTCCATGTGACGCCGGCGGGCCTTGCGGCACGTGCCGGCGGAATGATCCCCGCGTCCGGTGGAGGCCGGCCCTTGCGGGGGAAAAGGAAACGCCTCAGATACGACAAAGCGGCCGCCCTGTCCGAACCCTTTCGGGCGGACCGAACGGCACCAATTCCGAAGCGAGGGAGTGCCCATAGCCGGGTTTTAAGGAAGCGTCAAGAGCTGCGCGCGAACCAACGGCCCGGATCTTGCTGCTTGTCCGTGCTATTCCGCCCCTTCAAGGCTCGGCGACCGGTGCGCGAGAGGCCTTGGGCGGCGGAGCGCGACGCGAGCCGAATCGGCAAGCTCGCACCCATGTCACGTGCATTCCACCCGCCGCCGGCCGGCGGCTTCGCCAGTTCTCGACGGCGACTGAAACGCGTCGGCTGAAACGCGTCGATCAGCGCACCGACACCTGCGAGCCGCAGCTTCACCCGCGGGCCGCGATGGGATCCCGGTGAACCAGCAGGATCTCGCCGATGGCGCGGCCAAGATCCCGCATGGCATCACGCCGCCTCAGCGAGCACCCCGTCGATGGCGGCGGTGACCTGATCGATGGGCGCCATGCCGTCGATCTGCTTCAGCTGGCCACGGGCCTTGTAATAGGGCGCCACCACCGCGGTATCGCGGTTGTAGGCCTCCAGGCGCGTCTTGAAGACCACCGGATCATCGTCCTTGCGCACCGCCTCGCCCTTGGCATGGGCTTCGGCGGCACGGTTGAGGATGCGGTTCACCAGCTTCTCCTGGTCCACCACCAGTTCGATCACCGCGTCGAGCTTCATGCCCTTGTCGGCGAGGAGATGGTCGAGGGCCTCGGCCTGCGCCACCGTGCGCGGGAAGCCGTCGAGAATGAAGCCGTTCTTCGCATCCGGCGCATCAAGGCGTTCGGCAATGATGCCGATCACGATCTCGTCGGAGACGAGGCCGCCGGCATCCATGACCGCCTTCGCCTTCAGGCCCACCGGCGTACCGGCGGCCACAGCGGCGCGCAGCATGTCGCCGGTCGAGAGCTGGACGATCCCATGACGGGTGACCAGCCGTTGTGCCTGGGTTCCCTTGCCCGCCCCGGGCGGCCCGAGCAGCACCAGCCTCATGTTATTTTCTCCTCCCTCCGCGCAGCTTGGCCTTCTTGACCAGACCTTCGTACTGGTGGGCCAACAGATGCCCCTGGATCTGGGACACTGTGTCCATGGTCACACTGACCACGATCAGCAGCGATGTCCCTCCGAAATAGAACGGAAGCGAGGCGTAGGAAATCAGCAGTTCGGGGAAGAGGCAAACCGCCGCAATGTAGGCCGCCCCCACCACCGTGATGCGCGTGAGCACATAATCGATGTACTCGGCGGTCCGCTCGCCCGGCCGGATGCCGGGAATGAAGCCGCCGTGCTTCTTCAGATTGTCCGCCGTCTCCACCGGATTGAACACGATCGCGGTGTAGAAGAAGCAGAAAAACACGATCAGCAGCACATAGAGCACCATGTACGCCGGGCGACCGTGCCCGATATGGGTGGTGATCGTCTGCAGCCATTCCGGGCCCGAGCCCTGCATGAAGCTGGCGATGGTGGTCGGGATCAGCAGCAGGGACGAGGCGAAGATCGGCGGGATGACGCCCGAGGTGTTCAGCTTCAGCGGCAGGTGCGAGGACTGGCCCTCATAGATGCGGTTGCCCACCTGGCGCTTGGGATACTGGATCAGCAGCCGGCGCTGGGCCCGCTCCATGAACACGATGAAGGCGATGACCACCACCGCCATCACCAGCGCCGCGAGAATCAGCACGGTGGAGATGGCGCCCTCGCGGCCGAGCTGAAGGGTGCGCACGAACGCACCGGGCAGTTCCGCGACGATGCCGCCGAAGATGATCAGCGACGTGCCGTTGCCGATGCCGCGCGAGGTGATCTGCTCGCCCAGCCACATGAGGAACATGGTGCCGCCGGTGAGGGTGATCACCGTGGTGATTCGGAAGAACCAGCCCGGCTCGGCCACCACGCTGCCCGAGCCCTCCAGGCCCACCGAGATGCCGTAGGCCTGGAACACGGCCAGGACCACGGTGAGGTAGCGGGTATACTGGTTGAGCTGCTTGCGGCCGGCCTCGCCTTCCTTCTTCAGCGCCTCCAGCGTCGGCGAGACGCTGGTGAGCAGCTGGATGATGATGGAGGCCGAGATGTACGGCATGATGTTCAGGGCGAAGATGGCCATGCGCTCCACGGCGCCGCCCGAGAACATGTTGAAGAGGCCGATGATCCCCTGCTGCGCGTTCTTGAACACGTCGGCCAGCGCGTCCGGATTGATTCCGGGCATGGGGATGTAGGTGCCGAGCCGGTAGACGATGAGCGCGCCGAGGGTAAACCAGATGCGCTTCTTGAGCTCCTCGGCCTTGCCGAGGGCTCCGAAATTGAGGTTCGCCGCGAGTTGTTCCGCCGCCGAGACCATGCCTTGCTCCGCTGGACGCCGCCCGGGTTGGGGCAGCCCTTATATGAGGGCGCGATTCGCGGGTGCCTAGTGCGCGGATCCGGTCAAAAGCGGATCGACAGGCGTTTTCTTGCCGATGGTTCGGGACCCCAACCGCGGCCGGGCCAGGACGCTGTCTGCGTCCACCCGCCCCGGGTCGAAAATCCTTCCCGCATCCGGCGGCACCGGAGCATCGCCCGGGAAATGCAGATACCCGGCCTTGGGCCGGGTTGCTAGAGCACGCGACGATCAGTTTGCATCGCAAGCAGATCGGATAGCGCGTTCTCGTCCCCGGGCTTGGAGCCGGATCATGCAGGTTGAACCAACCTGCATGCTCATCCAGCCCAAAACCGGGGATCACAGGAGGACTGGGGCGAGACGACGCACCCGGCTCCTCATGCGAAAAAACGGCCGGGCGCGCCCGGCCGCTCACATCAAACCGACGCGGCCGGGACAGCCGGCCGGCCTCGGATCACTCCGCTTCGGCGACGGCCGGAGCCGCAAGCACCGTCACGGAACCGCCGGCCTTTTCCACCGCGGCAACGGCGGACTTGGTGGCATAGGCCACTTCCAGCGTCACCTTGGCAGTGAGTTCGCCCGTGCCGAGCACGCGGACGCCATCCCTGGCCCGGCGCAGCACGCCGGCCGCGACCAGCGCTGCCTCGGTCACCGGCTGGCCGGCATCGAGCTTGCCGGCTTCGACGGCCGCCTGGATCTTGCCCAGGGAGACCTCGTTGTAGTCGAGGCGGAAGATGTTGTGGAAGCCACGCTTCGGCAGACGCCGATGCAGCGGCATCTGGCCACCTTCGAACCCCTTGATGGCCACGCCGGTCCGGGCCTTCTGGCCCTTCACGCCGCGACCCGCGGTCTTGCCCTTGCCGGAGCCGATCCCCCGGCCGACCCGCATGCGCTTCTTGCGAGCGCCGGGGTTGTCCCTGATTTCGTCGAGATTCATGTCCCGCTCCTCACTCGACCACGCGGACGAGGTGGGCGACCTTCGCGATCATGCCGCGCACGGCCGGGGTATCCTTGAGGGTGGAGCGGCGGTGCCGCTTGTTCAGCCCGAGCCCGACCAGGGTTGCTTCCTGGTCGAACGGGCGGCGGATCGGCGAGCCGATCTGCTCCACGGTGACTGTCTTGTCGCTCATGATGGCGCGCTCCTAATCCGACGCTCAGTCCGTCGCTTCCGCGTCTTCGACGCGGCGGCGGGACTGGAGCTGCGACACCTTGATGCCGCGACGGGCCGCGACCGAGCGCGGGCTGTCCTGGTTCTTGAGGGCGTCGAACGTGGCGCGCACCATGTTGTAGGGGTTGGAAGACCCGAAGGACTTCGCCACCACATCGTGCATGCCGAGGGTTTCGAACACCGCGCGCATGGGGCCGCCGGCGATGATGCCGGTACCCGCCGGGGCGGCGCGCAGGATCACCTTGCCGGCGCCGTGATGACCATGCACGTCGTGGTGCAGGGTCCGGCCTTCACGCAGCGGCACGCGGATGAGCGCACGCTTGGCGCTCTCCGTGGCCTTGCGGATGGCCTCGGGCACTTCGCGAGCCTTGCCGTGGCCGAAGCCGACGCGGCCCTTCTGGTCACCCACAACCACCAGGGCGGCGAAACCGAAGCGACGGCCGCCCTTCACCACCTTCGCGACACGGTTGATGTGGACAAGCTTGTCCACAAACGTGTTGTCGCGATCTTCGCGCTCGTGGCGCTGTTCCCGTTCACGGGCCATATTCGCGTGTCCTTCGCGTCAGAACTGAAGGCCGCCTTCGCGGGCGCCCTCAGCGAGCGCCTTGACGCGCCCATGAAAGATGTATGCGCCGCGGTCGAAGACGACCGCAGTCACGCCCTTCGCCAGCGCCCGCTCGGCCACCAGCTTGCCGATGGTCTTCGCCGCGTCGGTGTCCGCACCCGTCTTCAGCGACGTGCGCAGATCCTTCTCAAGGCTGGACGCTGCGGCGAGGGTCTCGCCGTTCGCATCATCGATGACCTGCGCATAGATGTGCTGCGAGGTCCGGTGCACCGAAAGGCGCGGACGTCCGTTCGCAGCGACGCGAATCGCACGGCGCACCTTGGCCTTGCGGCGCGCCAGCGCCTCCAAATCCTTAGCCATGGTTCGCCTCCGTTACTTCTTCTTACCTTCCTTGCGGAAGATGAATTCACCGGCGTACTTGACGCCCTTGCCCTTGTAGGGCTCGGGGCCGCGGAACTCTCGGATCTCTGCCGCCACCTGACCGACCTTCTGGCGGTCGATGCCGGAGATGACCACTTCGGTGGGCTTGGGCGTGACGATCTGGATCCCTTCCGGGATCGGGAAGATCACGTCGTGGCTGTAGCCCAGGGCCAGGTTCAGGTTCTTGCCCTGAACCGCGGCCTTGTAGCCGACGCCCGTGATCTCCAGCTTCTTCTCGAAGCCCTTGGTCACGCCTTCCACCAGGTTCGCCACCAGGGTGCGGGACATGCCCCACATGGCCTTGTGCCGGGTGGTCTCGCCGCGCATGGACACCTTGAGCTCGGAGCCTTCGATGGCGGCCTCGATCTCTTCCACGAGCGTCAGTTCGAGGGCGCCCTTGGGGCCCTTTACCTTCACCGTCTGTCCGTCCAGGCTGGCGGTGACGCCAGCGGGGATGGCGACGGGCAGCTTGCCGATCTTCGACATGTCGTCCTCCGTCGCCTCAGAACACGGTGCAGAGCACTTCGCCGCCAACATTCTTGTCGCGGGCTTCGTGGTCCGCCATCACGCCCTGGGGCGTGGAGACGACCGCGATGCCGAGACCGTTGGCAACTCGGGGCAGATTCTTGACCGACGCATACACGCGGCGGCCGGGCTTCGACACGCGGGCGATCTCGCGGATCACCGGAACGCCGTCGAAATACTTGAGCTCGATCTCGAACTCGGTGCGACCGTTGCCGTGATCCGTCGCGGTATAGCCGCGGATATAGCCTTCGGTGCGGAGCACTTCGAGGACACTCGCACGCAGGCGGGAGCCGGGCGTGGAGGTCTTGTCCTTGCGGCGCATCTGGGCGTTGCGGATGCGGGTGATCAGATCGCCGATGGGATCAGTTACAGCCATCGTTCCCTCCTCACCAGCTCGACTTCACGAGGCCAGGAACCATGCCCTGGTTGCCCAGCTCGCGCAGCGCGATACGGCTCATCTTGAGCTTGCGGTAGAAGGCGCGCGGACGGCCCGTCACCTCGCAGCGGTTGCGGATACGAATCTTCGCGCCATTGCGCGGCATTTCCGCCAGCTTGAGGGTCGCCTGGAAGCGCTCCTCAATCGGCAGCGTCTTGTCATTCACGATCGCCTTCAGACGCGCGCGCTTCGCCGCATGGCTGGTGGCCAGCTTGCGGCGGCGCTCGTTCGTCTCGATCGCGCTCTTCTTCGCCATCTTTTGCTCCTGTTCTCCGCGTCTGAGGCAGCTGAAAGCCCCTCACGGCCGGAAAATCACGCTGTCACTTGTCGCTTTACCGTCCCGCCCCGGGCGGAAAGGCCGGGCGCCCCGCTCGCGCGAAGCGCCCCTTCTAGACGCTCACTGACGGAAAGGGAAATTAAACGCCTTCAGAAGGGCGCGGGCTTCCTCGTCCGTCTTCGCGGTGGTGCACACGATGATGTCCATGCCCCAGATCTGCTCGACGCGGTCGTAGTTGATCTCGGGGAACACGATGTGCTCCTTGACGCCCATGGCGTAGTTGCCGCGGCCGTCGAAGCTCTTCGGGTTCAGGCCGCGGAAGTCCCGCACGCGCGGCAGCGCAATGCTGACGAGCCGGTCCATGAACTCGTACATGCGCGCCTTGCGAAGGGTGACCTTCGCGCCGACCGGCTGGTTCTCGCGCAGCTTGAAGTTCGAGATCGCCTTGCGGGCCCGGGTGATCACCGGCTTCTGGCCGGCGATCTGCGCCAGGTCGGCGGCAGCGGTCGTCACCTTCTTAGTATCGGCAGTGGCTTCGCCCACGCCCATGTTGATGACGATCTTGTCGATCGTCGGCACTTCCATGGGGTTCTTGTAGCCGAACTGCTCGATCATCTTCGGCCGCACCACTTCATCATAGAAGGTGCGCAGCTTCGGGGTGTAAGTCGCCTCAGCCATCGATCCTCTCCCCGGAACGCTTGGCCACGCGGACCTTGGTCCCGTCTTCCAGCACCTGGAAGCCGACGCGGGTCGGCTTGCTGTCCTTGGGGTCGGCAACGGCGACGTTCGACAGCTGGATGGGAGCCTCCTTGGAGATGATCCCGCCCTCCTGGTTCGCCGTCTGGCGCTGGTGACGCTTAACGATATTGACGCCGCGGACGAGCGCACGCTCCTCCTTCGGCATCACCTGGATAACCTCGCCGGTGCGCCCCTTGTCGCGGCCGGTGAGGACGACGACCTTGTCGCCCTTCTTGATCTTCGCGGCCATCAAAGCACCTCCGGCGCCAGCGAGATGATCTTCATGTGGTTCTTCGAGCGCAGCTCGCGCGGAACCGGTCCGAAGATACGAGTGCCCACCGGCTCCTTGTTGTTGTTGATCAGCACGGCCGCGTTGCGGTCGAAGCGGATCACCGAGCCGTCGACGCGGCGAATGTCCTTGGCGGTGCGAACCACCACGGCCTTCATCACGTCGCCCTTCTTCACGCGGCCGCGCGGAATAGCTTCCTTGACCGACACCACGATGATGTCGCCCACGTGGGCATACTTCCGCTTGGAACCGCCAAGTACCTTGATGCACATGACGCGACGCGCACCGGAATTGTCCGCCACGTCGAGATTGGTCTGCATCTGGATCATGACGCACCTGTTCTCGTCATCCGGCGCCGCCGGCGCGCCGGCATTGCCTCAACCCTTGTTTACCGTGGCCGCTCATCGGAACACGGTGTTGCCGCGGTGCGGTCTCCACTCGGTCTCTCATCGAGACGACGGACCCGGCGCCGGAGCCTTCTCCGTCCGGACGATCCATCCGGACGGAAAATCTTCTATCAGACCTCGGCCCGCTTTTCGCCCTGGATCACGATCCAGTTCTTGAGCTTGGAGATCGGCCGGTGCTCCTCGATCCACACCGTATCCCCCACGGTCCAGGCATTGGCCTCGTCGTGGGCGTGATACTTCTTGGACCGGCGCACGGTCTTCTTCAGCAGCGGATGGGTGAAGCGGCGCTCCACCCGGACCACCACGGTCTTGTCAGTCTTGTCGCTCACCACGACGCCCTGGAGCACGCGCTTCGGCATCGCTTCCTCACTTCGCCTTCTGCACCGGCGCACCGGTACGCTTGACAGTCTGCACGGTCTTGATCCGCGCGATATCGCGGCGGATCTGCTTGGACCGCGCGGTGTTCTCCAGCTGACCCGTCGCCTTCTGGAAGCGCAGGTTGAACTGTTCCTTCTTCAGCTTCAGCAGCTCATCCGCGAGCTGATCGGGGCTGAGGGCCCGAACGTCCTCGGCTTTCATGAGCCTCTCCTTACTCGGCGATGCGCTGGATGAAGCGCGTCTTGATGGGCAGCTTGGCCGCCGCGAGGGTCAGGGCCTCGCGGGCGGTCTCAACACTCACCCCGTCGATCTCGAACATGATGCGGCCGGGCTTGATGCGGGCCGCCCAATATTCGGGAGCGCCCTTGCCCTTGCCCATGCGCACTTCCGTGGGCTTGGCAGAGACCGGCACGTCCGGGAACACGCGGATCCACACGCGGCCGGCACGCTTCATGTGACGGGTGAGCGCGCGGCGGGCCGCCTCGATCTGGCGGGCGGTGACACGCTCCGGCTCCACGGCCTTGAGGCCGAATTCGCCGAAGTTCAGTTCCGTACCGCCCTTGGCGACGCCGTGGATGCGTCCCTTGAACTGCTTGCGGAACTTGGTGCGCTTGGGTTGCAGCATGGCTTAATCGCCTTCTCTCTCGGCAGCCGTCAGGCGCGGTGGCCGCGATCGCGGTCGCCGCGATCGCCACGCTCGCGGTCGCCGCGCTCACGCCGCTGGGGACGCGAGGAGGGACCGGCTTCCTGCTCGGCCTGGCGCTTGTCCTGCGCCATGGGATCGTGCTCGAGGATCTCGCCCTTGAAGACCCACACCTTGACACCGCAGGTGCCGTAGGTGGTGAAGGCCGTGGCGGTGCCGTAGTCCACGTCCGCACGCAGGGTGTGCAGCGGCACGCGGCCTTCGCGGTACCATTCAAGGCGCGCGATCTCAGCCCCGCCGAGGCGGCCCGAGCAATTGATACGGATGCCCTCGGCGCCGAGACGCATGGCCGACTGCACCGCGCGCTTCATGGCCCGGCGGAACGCCACGCGGCGCTCGAGCTGCTGGGCAATGGATTCGGCGACGAGACGGGCGTCGATCTCGGGCTTGCGGATCTCGACGATGTTGATGAAGACCTCCGAGGAGGTCATCTCCGACACCTTCTTGCGCAGCTTGTCGATGTCCGCGCCCTTCTTGCCGATGACCACACCGGGACGACCGGAGTAGATGGTCACGCGGCACTTCTTGTGCGGACGCTCGATCACCACCTTGGACACCGCGGCCTGCTTGAGCTGCTTGAACAGCATCTCGCGGATCTTGATGTCCTCATGGAGCAGCTTGCCGTATTCGCCCTTGTTGGCGAACCAGCGGCTGTCCCACGTGCGGTTGATGCCGAGCCGAAGCCCGATCGGATTGACCTTCTGACCCATCAGGCCCGCTCCTCGACTTCCCGCACCACAATGGTGATGTGGGAGAAGGGCTTCTCGATGCGCGAGGCGCGACCGCGCGCCCGCGGCGAGAACCGCTTCATCACCAGACCCTTGCCCACGTGCGCCTCGGCGACGACCAGGTCGTCCACGTCCAGCTCGTGGTTGTTCTCGGCGTTGGCGATCGCGCTCTCGAGGCACTTCCGCACGTCGCGGGCGATCCGCTTGTGGGAGAACTCGAGATCGGCGAGGGCCGTCGCCACCTTCTTGCCGCGGATCAGGCCCGCGACCAGGTTGAGCTTCTGGGGGGAGATGCGCAGATTGCGCAGCACCGCCTTGGCTTCGTTGTCCGCGAGCGCGCGGGGCTTTGCCTGCTTACCCATGACCGATCACCGCCGCTTCGACTTCTTGTCGGCCGCGTGCCCGTAGTAGGTACGGGTCGGCGCGAACTCGCCGAACTTGTGGCCGATCATTTCCTCGGAGACGTTCACCGGCACATGCTTGTGCCCGTTGTAGACGCCGAAGGTTAAGCCCACAAATTGGGGCAGGATGGTGGAGCGCCGGCTCCAGATCTTGATCACGTCGCGGCGACCGGTGCCAGAAGCGGCTTCCGCCTTCTTCAGGAGGTAGCCGTCGACGAACGGGCCCTTCCAAACAGACCGTGTCATGTGTCAGGCCCTCACTTCTTCCGCTTGTGGCGGCTGGACACGATGAACTTGTCCGTCGCCTTGTTGTTGCGGGTCTTCTTGCCCTTGGTGGGGAAGCCCCAGGGGGTGACCGGGTTGCGGCCACCGGAGGTGCGGCCTTCGCCGCCGCCGTGCGGATGGTCGACCGGGTTCATGGTCACGCCGCGGTTATGCGGCTTGCGGCCCAGCCACCGGTTACGCCCGGCCTTGCCGAGCGAGATGTTCATGTGGTCGGGGTTGGAAACCGCGCCCACGGTGGCATAGCAGGCGCCGAGAACGAGGCGCTGCTCACCGGAATTCAGACGCACAATCACATAGCCCTGGTCGCGGCCGACGATCTGCGCGTAGGTGCCGGCGGAGCGGGCGATCTGGCCGCCCTTGCCCACCTTCAGCTCCACGTTGTGGACGATGGTGCCCACCGGCAGCGAGGACAGCGGACCGGCATTGCCCGGCTTCACGTCCACCTGCTCGCCGGCGATCACCTGGTCGCCCACCGCCAGGCGCTGCGGCGCCAGGATGTAGGCCAGGTCACCGTCCTCATACTTGATGAGGGCGATGAAGGCCGAGCGGTTCGGATCATATTCGATCCGATCCACCACCGCCGGGACGCCGCGCTTGGTGCGCTTGAAATCCACCAGGCGATAGGTCTGCTTGTGACCACCGCCGCGGAAGCGGACGGTGATGCGGCCATTGTTGTTGCGCCCGCCCGAGGAGCTCTTGCCCTCGGTCAGCGTCTTCACCGGCTTGCCCTTGTAGAGGCCGGAGCGGTCCACGATCACGAGCTGGCGAAGGCTCGGCGTGACCGGCTTGAAATGCTTCAGCGCCATGGTCTTGTCCCGTTCCCCTCAGCTCTCAGAGGCCCGTGGTGATGTCGATCTTCTGGCCCTCTTCGAGGGTCACGACAGCCTTCTTGACATCGCTCTGGACGCCCTTCCGGCCGCGGAAGATCTTCACCTTGCCCTTACGGACCAGCGTATTCACGCTCTTCACCTTCACGTCGAAGAGCTTTTCCACGGCCTCCTTGATGGCGGGCTTCGTGGCAGTCTTGGCGACGTTGAAGACAACCTTGTTATGCTCGCTCGCCGCCGTCGCCTTCTCGGTGATGACGGGGGAACGGATCACGTCGTAATGACGCGGTTCGATAGTGCGTTGCGGGCTCATTTGAAGCGCGCCTCCAGCGCGTCCACGGCGGCCTTGGTCAGGACCAGGGTGTCGCGGCGCAGGATGTCATAGACGTTGATGCCCTGGATCGGGAGCACGTCCACATAGGGCAGGTTGCGCGCCGCGAGCGCCACATTCTGCTCCACCTGGGCACCGTCCACGATCAGGACCGATTCGAGACCCAGCTTGGCGAAGTGCTCCTTGAGCGCCTTCGTCTTGGGATCGTCAAGGGAGACCTTGTCGAGCACGATGATCTGCGCCGCCTTGGCCTTCGACGACAGGGCATGCTTCAGGGCGAGCGCACGCACCTTCTTGGGCAGGTCGATGGCATGGGAGCGCACGACCGGGCCGAAGGCGCGACCACCGCCACGGAACTGCGGAGCGGAGGCGGCGCCGTGACGGGCGTTGCCGGTGCCCTTCTGCTTGTACATCTTCTTGGACGTGCGGTTGATCTCCGAACGGCCCTTAGTGCGGTGGGTGCCGGCCTGGCGGCGCGAAAGCTGCCAGGTCACGCACCGGTGCAGGATGTCCGCCCGCGGCTCGAGACCGAAGATCTCGTCCGACAGGGTCACCGAGCCGGCGTCGATGCCGTCGAGCGTCTTGACGGTGATCTCCATCACGCGCCCTCCTCATTGACGGCTTCGGCGGCGGGAGCCGCTTCGGACCCGTTCAGCTTGAACGCGCCGGGCTTGGGAGCCTCGGCAGGCAGCTTCTTCTTCACCGCGTCGCGCACGGTGATCCAGCCGCCCGCATGGCCGGGAACGGCGCCTTCGACGGCGATGAGGCCGCGCTCGACGTCGGTCATGACGACCTTGAGGTTCTGGGTGGTGACGGTGACGTCACCCATGTGGCCAGGCATCTTCTTGTTCTTGAAGGTCTTGCCCGGGTCCTGACGGCCGCCGGTGGAACCGATCGAACGATGCGAGATGGACACGCCGTGGGTGGCGCGAAGACCACCGAAATTGTGGCGCTTCATGCCGCCGGCAAAGCCCTTGCCGATGGTGGTGCCGGTGATGTCCACGTACTGGCCCACGACGAAGTGGTCAGCCGTGATCTCGGCGCCGACCGGGATCAGCGCGTCTTCCGGCACGCGGAACTCGGCGAGCTTGTGCTTGGGCTCCACCTGGGCGACCGCGAAGTGGCCACGCTCGGCGCGGGTCACGTTCTTGGGCTTGCGCCGACCAGCACCGAGCTGGACCGCAACATAACCGTTCTTGTCGAGCGTACGGTGGGCAACCACCTGGCAGCTCTCAACTTTCAGCACAGTGACCGGCACGTGCTCACCGGCATCGGTGAAGATGCGGGTCATGCCAACCTTCTGGGCGATGACGCCTGACCGCATGGTCGTGTCTCCTCGCCTCACGTCAGAGCTTGATTTCGACGTCGACGCCAGCGGCGAGGTCGAGCTTCATCAGCGCGTCCACGGTCTGGGGAGTCGGATCGACGATATCGAGCAACCGCTTGTGAGTACGCATCTCAAACTGCTCGCGCGACTTCTTGTCGATGTGCGGAGAGCGATTGACGGTGAACTTCTCGATCCGCGTCGGCAGCGGAATCGGGCCGCGCACCTGCGCACCCGTGCGCTTGGCCGTGGCGACGATCTCACGCGTCGACGCATCGAGGATGCGGTGATCGAACGCCTTCAGGCGAATTCGAATGTTCTGGCCGTTCATGGCTCAAAGGCTCCGGGGAAATGAAGGACGCGCGCGTTCCGCGGCGCGTCCCCGTTTTTTCTTGTCAGATCACTCGATGATGGAGGCGACGACGCCGGCGCCCACCGTGCGGCCACCCTCGCGGATGGCGAAACGCAGCTTCTCTTCCATGGCGATGGGAACGATCAGCGCCACGTCCATGGACACGTTGTC
>NZ_JAIVFO010000100.1 GCF_029991245.1 Xanthobacter autotrophicus | reverse complement strand
GACCCTGCCCGCCCCCGAGGAGGCGGCCGCCGCCATCCTGCCCCTGTGCCTGCCCACCTTCATGGAAACCGGCAAGCTCTACGACTTCCCGCAGGGCAAGCTGCTGAGCTTCCAGATGCCGGTGTGATCGGGGCCTGAACGGCCGCCAAGCCGGATGGCCGGGACAAACACCCGGCCATGACGTTTCCTCAGGCCGTCGCCAGTTCCCCGGCCAGCGCCTTGCGGATCAGCTCCCGCGTCTCGGCCACGCCGTAGATCTCCACGAAGGAGCCGAAGCGCGGGCCGCGCCCGAGGCCGAGCAGCACCTGGTAGAGCGTGTTGAACCACTCGATGGACACCCCCGGCCGCTCCGGCGTCGCCCCCTTCGCCTTCAGGTCCTGATAGCGCTCTATGGGCCGGGCCACGTCGTAGAGCGCGTTCTGGATGTCGTCCGCCGAAGCGCCGGCCGGCAGGGCCGCCAGCGCCGCATCGAGGGTGGCGAGGGCCTCCTGCTCGACCGCGTCCGGAGCCCGGAACACCTTGTTGGGCTTGACGAAATCGTGGAAATACTTGACCGCGTAGCCGACCAGTTCGGCGAGCTTGGGATGGGTTTCGGCCGACACCCCCGGCACGTGGCGATTGAGGAAGCCCCACAGCACGCTCTCGTCCTCGGTGTTGGAGGCGGAGGCGAGGTTCAGCAGCATGGTGAAGGAGACCGGCATCTCCACCCTGGGCGGCAGGCCGGCATGGATGTGCCACACCGGATTGCCCAGCCGCAGCTTCCAGTCCTGCTCCTCATACTTGCCGAGGAAGCCGAAATAATCGTCCACGTTACGCGGGATGACATCGAAGAACAATCGCTTGCCCGAGCGGGGCGACTGGAACATGAACAGGCTGAGGCTCTCCGGCGAGGCATAGGTCAGCCAGTCCTCGATGGAGAGGCCGTTGCCCTTGGACTTGGAGATCTTCTGCCCCTTCTCGTCAAGGAACAGCTCGTAATTGAAGCCCTCCGGCGGCTCGCCGCCCAGCGCCTTGGCGATCTGGCTGGAGAGCTTGACGGAATCGATGAGGTCCTTGCCCGCCATCTCGTAATCGACGCCCAAAGCCACCCAGCGCATGGCCCAGTCCGGCTTCCACTGCAGCTTGCAGCCGCCGCCGGTGACCGGGACCGTCACCTTTTCCTTGGTGTCCGGGTCCTCGTAGGTGACGGTGCCGTGCTTCACATGGTGCTCGAGGATCGGCACCTGGAGCACCCGCCCGGTGCGCGGGCACAGGGGCAGGAAGGGGGAATAGGACGCCGCCCGCTCCTCGCGCAGGGAGGGCAGCATCACATTCATCACCTTCTCGTAGTGATGCAGCACCTTCAGCAGCGTGGCGTCGAACCGGCCGGACAGGTAGCAGTCGGTGGCCGACATGAATTCATACTGGAAGCCGAAGGCGTCGAGGAACGCGCGCAGGCGTGCATTGTTGTGCTCGCCGAAGCTGTCATGGGTCCCGAAGGGATCGGGCACCTTCGTCAGCGGCAGGCCCAGCGCCTTCTGCAGCATCTCCTTGTTGGGGACGTTGTCCGGCACCTTGCGCAGGCCGTCCATGTCGTCGGAGAAGGCGACGAGCCGGGTCTTCACCTTGTCCTGCGTGAGCACGCGGAAGGCGTGGCGCACCATGGTGGTGCGCGCCACCTCGCCGAAGGTGCCGATGTGCGGCAGGCCGGAGGGGCCGTAGCCGGTCTCGAACAGCACCTCGTCCTTGGGGTGGCGCTTCAGCCGCTCCACCAGCTTGCGCGCTTCCTCGAACGGCCAGGCCGTGGCCGTCTCCGCGACGCGCTTCAGCTCGGCGGCGAGGTCGGCCGGATCGGCGAAGGCGGACGAGGCAGAGGCGTCGGGCGGGACGGAGGACGGCGCGGCGGACATGGCAGGCTCCAAAAAAGGAGCGCGAACTTAGGAATGTCGGCGGGTCGCGTCAACGCGGGCCTTCTCCCGCCGCGCCGGCGCGCCGCCGCCCCGCCGGGTCCGCGATCCGACAAGGCCGGAACCACATCGCCCCGGCCCGCCCCTCAATAGAAGCCGATGGGGAACCAGCGCAGATAGAGGTCGGTGTAGACGCCCTTTTCCCAGATGCGCTGCAGGGCGAAGTCCATGGCGTGGCGCAGGGTGTCGTTGCCTTCCTTCACCGCAACCGAGAAACCGTCGCCGAAGAAGCGGCTCTCGGTGAAGGGGCCGCCCACGAAACGGCAGCAATTGGCGCTGTCCACGCCGTTGAGCCACAAGGCGAGCGTGATCCCGTCGCCGAACAGGAGGTCCACCTGGCCCCCTTTCAACGCTTCCTGCGCCGCCTTCAGGTCCGGAAAGGGACGGATGGCGGCTTCGTTGAAGAAGGAGCGCAGATAGGCCTCGTGGGCGGTGCGGCTCACCACCGCCACCTTCTTGGCGGCCACGGTCTCCGGCGTGGCGGCGCTCAGGGTCTCCTGGCTCTTGCCCACGAAGCGCGCCGGCGTACCGAGATAGCGCTCGGAGAAATCCAGCGTGGCGCGGGACTGGGGCGTCGCGGTGAGGCCGGCGATAGCCGCATCCGCCCGCCCCTGCTCGATGCTGTCCGCCAGCGTGTCGAAGGCCGCGGCCTGGAGCACGCAGGTCACCCCCAGCTCGGCGCAGATGGCGCGGGCGAGGTCCACGTTGAAGCCGGAGAGGGCTCCGTCGGCGTTCAGGAAGTTGAAGGGCGGATAATCGTCGGTGCTGACGAAGCGCAATTCCTTGGGCAGGCGTGCGGCGTCGGGCCGTTCCAGCCGGCGCTCCACGTTCCAGAAATTGGGCACCGCTACGACGCCTCCGGGACCCCCGCTC
Source organism: Xanthobacter autotrophicus (assembly GCF_029991245.1). Lineage (GTDB taxonomy): Bacteria > Pseudomonadota > Alphaproteobacteria > Rhizobiales > Xanthobacteraceae > Xanthobacter > Xanthobacter autotrophicus_C. The sequence continues at coordinate 13,920 of NZ_JAIVFO010000100.1, read as the reverse complement.
ACCTGTCCGCCCCGGACCGGACCCCACACGGGCGACGGCCCCGGCGGCTGCTGGGCCTGCGCACCCCACGGCAGGGCCGCCAGCGCGAGCACGGCGAAGAGGCGCGTCCCCGGGCTGCTGCCCGCGACCACGGCCCGCAGGCGGGCGATAAGAACTGGTAGAGCCATGTCGGCGCGATTACCTTGGGGTTGCACTCGAAGGGGCGGCGCATGGTGGGGGATGCGCGGTCCGCCGGCAAGGGGTGGGCCGGACGGCGGGCCGAGGAGCGGGATAGACCGGAAAGCAGCGCCGTGCACGGCCTGTGTGCGACGGCCGCACCGCCTGTGGCCGCCCGGCGTCGGGCCGCCGAGACGCTTCCTTCCGAGCTGAGGCCGTTCATCGGCCATCTGCCCCACGCCGATCTCCAGGCCGCCGCCCACCGCGCCCGCCGGCTCGGTGTCGGCGCCGACGAGGTGCTCGTCGCCCAGGGCATGGTGGACGAAGCGGAGGCGACGGGCCTGCTCGCCGCCCATCTCGGCCTCGCCGTCGCCGCGACCGATGAAACCGCCACCCCGCGCGATGCTCCAACCGCCGAGGCCGTGCTGCGCACCGGCGTGCGCATCGAGGCGCCGGACGGCGCGCGCCCCCGCTTCACCCTCGCCGCACGGGGGCGGGACGTGCGGCGCCTGTTCCGGGCGCTGCGGCGGGATCCGGGCCTTGCTGGACGGATGCGCCTCGCCGTGCCGGGGGCGTTCCGCCGGGCGGTCATGGCCGCCGCCGGCCCCACTTTGGCCGAAGCCGCCGTGACGCGGCTCCCCGCCCGCGATCCGCTGAAGTCCGCCGCCACGCTGGACCCCAAGCGGGTGCTCGGGCGTATTGCGCTGGCCGTGGGCCTGCCCCTCGCGCTGCTGCTGGCGCTGGCGCCGGAACAGGGCGTGCTTGCGGTGCAGGCGCTGCTGTCGCTGGTCTTCCTCGGCTGGGTCTCCCTGCGCCTTGCCGGCTGCGCCTATGATCCGCCCGCCGACCCGCCGCCGACGCTGGATGACCGGCAGCTGCCGGTCTATTCCCTGCTGGTGCCGCTCTATCGCGAGGCGGCAAGCGTGCCGCATCTGGTGGCCGCCCTCGGCGCGCTCGACTATCCGGGATTAGGTAGCAGACGCACCATGCCACATATTACCTATGCCACACGTTGGATTTCGATCCGTGTTTGTTCCCAATTTGTGGCGGGAGGCACTTGTTTGAGATCTGACGCGATGGTATAAGGCCATCACTATGAAGGCATACATCGAACAGCAGCTCGCCAAGAAGCGCGACCAGATCATGGATCTGGATAGGCAGCGTCTCGCTCTCTCCGGAGAGATCCGCGCTTACGAAGAGATGCGGCTCAAGCTGCTTTCCGACGAGGTGAGTCGAAAGGCGGATGATAGCCACGCTCGGGACGATGCCGACACCACAATCCGGCTGACCGGAAATTGGGTTAGAACGCTAAAGACCCTTCAAGCTCGCGGCGGGGATTTCACCGCAGAGGATGTTTTCGATGCCGCGACGGCGGTCGGGTACGAGACGAACCTGACGAACATTAGGTCTCAGCTCTCAACATATACCGACAAGGGATATCTCACACGGCGCGCCGTGGGTCGTTATGAACTCAACGATATTCTCGTTAACCGCCTCAACGAGATCGCAGATTCGCACGGGCCGCTGGATCGGCAGATGAAGGATATGGGGATTATTCCTGAGCACGCTCGTCTCGTAGAGCGTGAGGGGTGACCCAAAACAAATGAAGCGCCCCAGAGGGTACCAGCCTCTGAAAGCGCTTCGTTCAGCGGGAGTACTCCCGTTTGAGGCCCTGACCAGTGCTTGACCGCGCGCATGAGAAAGGAGGTAGACGTGTTCCTTTATCCACCCCGTGCATCGGCGGGCTTTCTGCTGCCGATGCGCTTGTAGTAAAGGCCGCCATATGGCGGACAACACGCCTTCCCGTCTCAACGGGTAAGAGCATCGGCGTCGTGCGGCATGAGCTGCGCGGCGTCGATGTGCATTTGTATCACTGACCGAATCAAAATGCAAGCTAACTGGCTGATCGCAAAGCGTGAATCAGATCAATGGCTTACGCCTAAGCGTCTGACACCCTGATCTGTTGGGCGCCTATCGCGTCAAGGCATTGAAGCATGAACACCGCCGTGAATTTTCCCCGTGAGAGCTTGTTGCGCACGTTCGGCTCGGATTCCTCGACGCCGATGGCGGCAAGCTTCTCCACCAGGTCCGCATAGGTCACGCCCCGGCGCTTCAACTCCGCCTTGAGCAACCCCTTGACGCGGCCTTCCCAGTCTATCGCTTCCGCCATTGGCAATCCTCTCCGTGACGATTGCCATCATATGCGATACATTTGCCCTTGACTACAGTGCATTTTGTCATCATATGTGATGCATACGCATCGGAAATGATGACAAATGGCCCAGCACTTCCTTCTCTCCGCCGCCGCCCGCACCCTCTCCCTGAAGTCCATCTATCAGGGCGGAGAGGAAAAGGCGTATGGGACCTTCTGCAAGGTTCGCTGGGCCGACAACGATGGCAAGCCGGTGTGCCCTCGCTGTGGTTGCGTTGAGGCGTACAGCATCACCACCCGCCGCAAGTTCAAGTGCGCCGGCTGCCACCACCAGTACAGCGTCACCAGCGGGACCATTTTCGCCTCGCGCAAGATGAGCTTTACCGACCTCCTGGCCGCCATCTGCATCTTCGTGAACTCGGCCAAGGGCATCTCTGCCCTCCAGCTTTCCCGCGACCTCGATTGCCAGCATAAGACGGCGTTCGTTCTCTCCCACAAGCTTCGGGAGGCCATGTCGGCCGAAGTCCATGCGCAGACCGTAGGTGAGAGTGTCGAGATCGACGGGGCGTACTTCGGGGGCCATATCCGCCCCGCCAACGTCAAGGAAGATCGCGTTGACCGCCGCCTTGCTAAGCACCAGACCGGCAAGCGCCGCGTTGTCATCGCGCTGCGCCAGCGCGGCGGCCGTACCCTCACTTTGGTAGGTCGGTCGGAAGCGGAAGGCGTGGAAGTCGCCAAGCGCATGGCCGATCCTAACTCAACCTTCTATGCCGATGAGGCGGCCCATTGGGATGCCCTGCACGGCACATTCACCACGCACCGCATCAACCATAGCGAGGCGTACAGCGACCTCGCTGGCACCAACACCAATCAGGTTGAGAGCTTCTTTTCACGCCTTCGCCGCATGGTGGCTGGACAGCACCACCACGTTTCGCCGCAGCACCTACACCAGTATGCGGACCATGCGGCGTGGCTTGAGGATCATCGCCGGATGGATAACGGCGCCCTCGCGCACCGCGTTGCGGGCCTTGCGATGGCGCACCCGGTCAGCCGCGTGTGGAAGGGGTATTGGCAGCGCTAATTATTGGGTGTTTTAGAAATCGTCCGAGATGCGGGCGCTGGCGCCTCCGGCCTCTGGCTGACTTCCGCCTCTGGCTTCGAACTGAATGTAATCCTATCATAAAGATTAATTGAGGCCGCCGCGAGCGCGATAATTCCGGCTACAGCAGCCGCTATAGTACCTATCTTTTTAATGGGGCTTTGCAGGCAGAACTCATCCCAAATAGCACGCAAGAATCCCCTTTTTTGACGGCCCTTGTTGTCTAAAAGAAAAACGATATGGTATGATATATCTTTAATGGCAACTATTTGTTGTTTGGTGAATACGCATTGCCCGCCGGGCTTTTTGTGAGAATCAAAAATATCATCTATCGCGGACATTAGACGGTCATGAATAAATTCACCACGATGCGCCTCCGGAACCTTGCCCAAAGCGTCCAGCTTCGCCTGTAAATCAGGGGCGCTCCCCAACCGCCGCGTACGATGCTCATCGCTCATGTTGATAGATCGCTACTTTCTCAAAAAGCGATCTACAACGTCGAAGCTGATGTGCGCAACCGCTACTTGAATAGCGCTGAGACAATCTCCTGAGCCTTGTGCTGGCTCCGCCCCCGGCTAAGCAGTTCAGCCGTCACATATGCGGGGGTTAGTGAAAGCCGAGACTCTTGAGCGCGAATCACAATCGTCGCAATCAGCTCGATATCGTCGCGCGCGAAGGTTCGAGGTAGAAGTGCCTTGGAAATGAAAAAGGCGGTATCCCGTATGCGCGCTGAATCCATGCGCCCACGGGATTCATCCGCGTCTTCGCTTGCGGTGCGCTCAGCTAGGCCCATGTTCGCGCTCCCCCGTTTAAGGCCCACCATATGCAGAAAACGGTATACAAATGCGATATGACCTGATCCGCCGATGGCATCATGTGACGTATAGTCAACGCTGCCACCAAATTATGGTTCCTACCTTCGCCGAAGCCTACGGCATGCGACTCATACGTGGCAATTAGAATTTCCTGAACCTTCGCCCTTCGGTTGCGTAGACCATATCCGTACGCCTTGGCGCTTGCCGTCGCTCCGCACACCTCCGCGCCTTTCATGCAAGCGCAATGCCTGCACGATGCGAAAAGCGATTGTTTTCCGTAAGAGCCGGTCGTCCTCGTCCATGCCCTTCGCGCGGATTACGCGTATCGCAAGCTCGCGTGTGTCTAGCGGCCCTTCCTGTTGCAGGGCTTGCTTGCAGATCGTCGTCATTTCGCCGCGTCGGAACAGCCGGTGGATTTCAGCGTAAGCCGGGACCGACCCAGGCGCCGACGCATCCACTTCGTACAGACGGATTGTCGCGTTGATCGCAGATAGGTCGCGCTGTGCGTCGGCAATCTGCCGTTCCATCGCGCCTATGTAGGCTTCGATTTCGTCGCGTTTGCGGCGGAGGGTGGTAACGACTTGTGGGTCGGCGGCCATGGGGTGCACCCGGTTGCAACGGAACCCCAAAATCTAGCGCATCCCACTTGATACATACACCATCGTTTGTGGTGCGTTTGCTACCTAATGCCGCGACTATCCGCCGGAGAAGCTGGACATCAAGCTGGTGGTGGAAGCCGACGATGCCGCAACCCGCGCCGCCATCGCCGCCCTCACCCTGCCGCCGCACCTGGAAGAGGTGCCGGTGCCGGCCATCGGCCCGCGCACCAAGCCCAAGGCGCTGGCGGTGGCCCTCGCCGCGGCGCGGGGCAGCTTCGTCGCCATCTATGACGCCGAGGACCTGCCGGAGCCGGACCAGCTGCGCCGGGCGCTGGAAGCCTTCCGCGCGGGCGGCCGGAACGTCGCCTGCGTGCAGGCCCGCCTTGCCATCGACAATGGCGACGACAGCTGGATCGCCGCCTCGTTCGCCGCCGAATATGCCGCCCAGTTCGATGTGCTGCTGCCCATGCTGAGCGCGCTGGGCCTGCCCATCCTGCTGGGGGGCACCTCCAACCATTTCCGCCGCCGGGTGCTGGATGAGGTGGGCGGCTGGGACCCCTTCAATGTCACCGAGGACGCGGACCTGGGCATCCGCCTCGCCCGCGCCGGCTGGCAGACGCGGGTGATCGCCTCCACCACCTTCGAGGAGGCCCCGGTGACGCCCCGCGCCTGGCTCGGCCAGCGCACCCGCTGGCTCAAGGGCTGGGCGCAGACGCTCTTGGTGCATCTGCGCCAGCCGCGGGCGCTGATGGCGGATCTCGGCACCGGCCCGGCGCTGGCGCTGCTGCTGCTCGCCGCCGGGCCGTTCGCAGCGGCGCTGGTCCACCCGTTCTGCGTCGCCCTGCTGCTGGCCGACCTGCTGCGCGGGGTCATCGGCCTGCCGCGCGACTCGTTCGCGGAGGTGCTGACCTCCGCCCTCACCTTCACCACCCTGTTCGCCGGCTATGCCGGCACCGCCGCCATCATCTATGTGGGGCTGCGGCGGCGCTCCCGCGTGCCGGGGCTCAAGGTGGTGCTCGGCATTCCGTTGTACTGGCTGCTGCTGTCGGCGGCGGCGTGGCGGGCGCTGTTCGAACTGCTGCGCCGGCCCCACCACTGGCAGAAGACCGAGCACGGCGTCGCCCGCCACCGTGTGGCGCAGGCGGCCGCGCTACGCCGGAGCGGGTCCATGGGCGTTGCGAAGCGGCCCGCGGCCGGCCCCGCTCATGCCGCGGCCGCCAAGGCATAGACGCGCAAACGGTGGCCATCGGGATCGAGCGCCAAGAAGCTGCGGCCGAAATCGAGATCGGTAGGCGGCAGGGCGATCCTCGCCCCACGCGTCAGCCATGCGGCATGGGTGGCATCCACGTCGGCGGCGCGCGCCACCTTGAATCCCAATTCGCTCCCGCCGCCGGACGCCGTGGGCGCCGGCTCGACGCCGCCTGCTTTCCACAGGCCGAGCGCGAGCCCCGAGGGCAGCACCAGCAGCGCGAAGGTCGGGCTCACCTCCACCGGCTCACGCCCCAGCAGCCCGGCATAGAAGCGACCGCTGGCCTCGGGGTCGGCGACATAAAGGAGAAGGGTGTTGGTCTCGGTCACGATTGGCTCCTGCTCGGTTTCGATCAGGAGCCATGCCTACGGCAGCATGCTGTCAGTTTCCGGCAGCATCATGCGGCCGGCATCGAGCGTGACGCCATGCCTTCAGCAGCGCCTGCCGGCGCCTGGGATAGCGGGCATCGAGCAGTTCGGCATCATGGATGCGGTCGGTGCGGAAGCTGCGGAAGTCGCCGCGCAGCTCGCACCAGCCGATCAGCACCCGCACCTGATCGAAGAACGCCAGCGCAAAGGGCCAGACGACACGCTGCGAGAGCGTGGCAGAGGCATCGCCGTAGGCAAGCCGCAGCTTCCGCTCGGTCCGGATCGCCTTGCGCAGCAGGGCCGGATCGATCGCGTCGCCCGGGATCATCGGGCCGGGACCGATGAGCAGGGCCGAGGCCTCCAGTTCCTCCCGCAGATCAGGCGGAAGCACCGCCGAGATGCGCGCCAGCGCGCTGCGGGCCGCGGTGCCGAGCCTGCCGTCGGCGCGTTCGGCGACCCAGCGTGACCCCAGCGCCAGCGCTTCGACCTCCTCGAGCGTGAACATGAGGGGCGGCAGGAGGAAGCCCGGCTTCAGCACATAGCCGACGCCCGGTTCGCCCTCGATGTGCGCGCCCTGCGCCTGAAGGCTGGCGATGTCCCGATACAGCGTGCGGATGCTGACGCCGATCTCCTGCGCGAGCACCCTCCCGCTCACGGGATGGCGGTGGCGACGCAGGACGTCGAGCAGATCGAAAAGGCGTTCGGAACGGGACATGAGCACACGTCTGCGGGCGGCCGTGGCCAGTTCAGGGCGGCAGGTGCCGCGTCCGGGCGCGGCTTTCAGCAGGTGCGGCCGGCGTCAGGCCTCAAAGATAGCGCTTCAGCTCCGCTGCCGCCTCGGCCGGCGGCCGCTTGGAATTGAACGGGGCGACGAAGGTGCCGGACTTGTCCATGAGATAGACCACCGCCGTATGGTCCATGGTGTAGTCTCCGCCGGTCAGCGGCACCTTGCGGGAATAGACGCGGTATTCCTTCTTGATCGCGTCCACCGCCTCGGGGGAGCCGGTGAGGCCGCGGATCTGCGGCGCGAAGCTCGACAAATAGGATTTCAGCGCCTCCGGCGTGTCCCGCTCCGGGTCCACGCTCACGAAGAAGACCTGCGCCTTGTCGGCGTCCGGGCCGAGGGCGGCGAGGATCTCCGACATCTCGAACAAAGCGGTGGGGCACACGTCCGGGCAATGGGTGAAGCCGAAGAAGATCAGGCTGGGCTTGCCCTTCAGCGCGGCTTGGGTGACCTCCGCGCCGGTCTGGTCCACCAGGCGGAACGGCCCGCCCACGGCGGCGGTGCCGGTGCTCGTCACCCGCGACGCCGGATTGCCCACCAGCAGGGTCACGGCGGTGACCAAGACGAGGGCGCCGGCCGCGAAGGCGGAGAACAGGGCGATGATCTTGGTGCGTTGCGACAGCTTGATCTGGGACATGGGCTGGCGATCTTGGCCTTTGCAATCGGGTCCGGGACGTGGTTGCGCCACGGGCGTGCGCGAACGCGCGCGGGAGGGTGGGGTCACAGGCAGGCGGCGATGCCCGCGCTCATGATGTCGAAGAAGACGGTGGCGCCATGCCGCGCCCACAGCACGCAGGCTGCCGCGAACAGCGCCCCGGCGGCAACCACACTGCCGACCACGACCATCCGCACACCCAAGCCCGACCGCCCGGACTGCGACCCGCGCGGCGCGGAGCCGGCGGCGTGGTCGTCCATCGGGCGGTGGAGGGTGAGGGCCATGGTCGGTCAGCTTCCCTTGCGGCGGCCCCGCGCCGGCATTCGGCCGGGAGCGCTGCACAAGATAGCGTGGGCAGCGGGCCAAATCCAATGGCGGCGCCTCACCGCTGCGTGACAGGGCGCCGCGCCGCCGCCCGTACCGGCGCCGGGGACTGCGGGTCCCGCGCTCTTGTTCCGGGCCGGCCCCTCGGGCATCGTGCGCGCCATTGCCGAGCGCCTGCCTGCGCGGATTGTTCCTGAGGACCTTGAGATGTCGCCCTCCCCCCGCCCCCTGAAGTCCGGCGACCATGTGTTCCTGGTGGACGGCTCGTCCTTCGTGTTCCGCGCCTATTTCCAGTCCATCAACCAGGACCGGAAGTACAATTTCCGCTCCGACCGGCTGCCCACCGGGGCGGTGCGGCTGTTCTGCACCAAGCTCCTGCAGTTCGTGCGCGACGGGGCGGTGGGCATCAAACCCACCCACCTCGCCATCATCTTCGACAAGTCGGAGGACAGTTTCCGCAAGGAGCTGTATCCCGACTACAAGGCCAACCGCTCCGATCCGCCGGACGAACTCATCCCCCAGTTCCCGCTCATGCGCGAGGCGGTGCGCGCCTTCGGCCTGATCCCGGTGGAGCAGGCCCGCTACGAGGCGGACGACCTCATCGCCACCTACGCCGACCAGGCGGTGAAGGCGGGGGCGGACGTGCTCATCGTCTCCGCCGACAAGGATTTGATGCAGATGGTCGGCCCCAAGGTCGCCATGTACGATCCCGCCTCCGGCGAGAGCGGCGGGCGCGGGGCGCGGCCGGAGCGGCGCATCGGGGTGGGCGAGGTGCTGGAGTATTTCGGCGTGCCGCCGGAGAAGGTCACCGACGTCCAGGCGCTGGCGGGCGACTCGACCGACAACGTGCCAGGCGTGCCCGGCATCGGCATCAAGACCGCCGCCCAGCTCATCGGCGAATATGGCGACCTTGAAACCCTGCTGGCCCGCGCCGGCGAGATCAAGCAGCCCAAGCGGCGCGAATCGCTCATCACCAATGCCGAGGCGGCGCGCATCTCCAAGACGCTGGTGACGCTGGTGCGCGACGTGGCCGTCGAGGTGCCGCTGGAAGACCTGGTGCTGGAAGCGCCCGATGCCAAGCGCCTCATCGCCTTCCTGAAGGCCATGGAATTCACCACCATCACCCGCCGCGTGGCCGAGGCCTATGGCGTCGAGGCCGCCGAGGTGGAGGCGGACCCGAGGCTTGCCCCCGCCGGCCTGTTCTCCCTCGCCGCGCCGGCGGAGGAGGCGGACGGCGAAGCACCGGCCTCGGGCAGTGAAGCCCCCGCGGCCGTGGCGCAGACCATGGACGGCACCCTCACTCCCGCCGACCTCGCCCACGCCCGCGCCAGCGCGGCCCGCGCCATCCCCGTGGACCGCACGGCCTACCGCACCATCCTCGACCTCGCCGAGTTGAAGGCGTGGTGCGCCAAGGCGCAGGACCAGGGCTTGCTGGCCTTCGACACCGAGACCAATTCCCTCGATCCCATGCAGGCCGACCTCGTGGGCGTCTCGCTGGCGCTGTCGCCCAACGAGGCCTGCTACATCCCCCTTGCCCACACCGGCGCCGGCGACGGCCTGTTCAGCGAGGGGCAGCTGCCCGGCCAGATCCCGGTCCGCGACGCCATCGCCGCCCTCAAGGGCGTGCTGGAGGATGCCGGCACCCTGAAGGTCGGGCACAATGTGAAGTACGACCAGCTGGTGCTGGCCCGCCACGGCATAAATGTCGCCCCCTTCGACTGCACCATGTGCATGTCCTACGCGCTGGATGCGGGCAAGAACGGCCACGGCATGGACGAATTGTCCGTGCTGCATCTCGGCCACCAGCCCATCGCCTTCTCCGAGGTGACCGGCAAGGGCAAGGGAAAGGTGACCTTCGACAAGGTCGCGCTGGAGCCTGCCACCCAATACGCCGCCGAGGATGCGGACGTGACGCTCCGCCTGTGGCAGGTGCTGAAGCCCCGCCTCGCCGCCGAGGGCCGCACCACGGTCTACGAGACTTTGGAGCGCCCGCTCATTTCCGTGCTGGCGCGCATGGAGAGCCGGGGCATCTCCATCGACAAGGCGATGCTGGCGCGCCTCTCTTCCGAGTTCGCGCAGGGCGCGGCGCGCATCGAGGACGAGATCGCGGAACTGGCCGGCGAGCGGCTGAACGTGGGCAGCCCCAAGCAGATGGGCGACATCCTGTTCGGCAAGATGGGCCTGCCCGGCGGCACCAAGACCGCAACCGGCATGTGGTCCACCAAGGCCACCGCGCTGGAGGAACTGGCCGAGGCCGGCCACAAGCTGCCGCAGAAGATCCTGGAGTGGCGCCAGCTCTCCAAGCTGCGCTCCACCTATACGGACGCCCTGCCCCATTTCGTGAACCCACAGACCAGGCGCGTCCACACCTCCTATGCGCTGGCCGCCACCACCACCGGACGGCTGTCCTCCTCTGATCCCAACCTGCAGAACATCCCCATCCGCACCGAGGAGGGCCGGCGCATCCGCCGCGCCTTCGTGGCAGAGGACGGAAATGTGCTGGTCTCGGCGGACTATTCGCAGATCGAGCTGCGGCTGCTTGCGGAAATCGCCGAGATCCCGGCCCTGCGCACCGCCTTCACGCAGGGGCTGGACATCCACGCCATGACCGCGTCGGAGATGTTCAACGTGCCGGTGAAGGACATGCCGGCCGAGGTGCGCCGGCGGGCCAAGGCCATCAATTTCGGCATCATCTACGGCATCTCCGCCTTCGGCCTCGCCAACCAGCTGGGTATTCCGCGCGAGGAGGCGGGGCAATACATCAAGCGCTATTTCGAGCGCTTCCCCGGCATCCGCGACTACATGGAGGAGACCAAGACCTTCTGCCGCGAGCACGGCTATGTGGAGACCCTATTCGGCCGGCGCTGCCATTATCCGGAGATCGCGGCCAAGAACCCCTCCATCCGCGCCTTCAACGAGCGCGCCGCCATCAATGCACGCCTGCAGGGCACGGCGGCGGACATCATCCGCCGCGCCATGATCCGCATGGAGCCGGCGCTGGCTGAGGCGAAGCTGTCGGCCCGCATGCTGCTGCAGGTGCACGACGAACTGGTGTTCGAGGTGCCCGAGGGCGAGGCGGAGGCCACCATCCCCGTGGTGCGCGAGGCCATGGAATCCGCCTCCGCCCCCGCCGTCACCCTCGCCGTGCCGCTGAAGGTGGACGCGCGGGCCGCGAAGAACTGGGAAGAGGCGCACTGAGGCGCTCTCGCGTCCCGGCCGACTGCAATTCTGGAGTAATCGCACCCCCTCTCCCGCGTGCGGGGGAGGAGGGTTGGGGAGGGGGCAAACTTGCGCGCCCAGGCCCACCGGCAGGATTGCGGATACGGCCTGCCACCTCCCTGCCCTCCCCCGCCCGAACTCGGCTGTTGCCGAGTTCGGTTCCCACGAGCCGAGGCCGGAAACATCCGGCCTCGGACGGGAGAGGGTTCACGGCGGATCCTCGTCAGGAGCGGGGCTTTCAAATGAGAGATCACCGCACCCCAGTTGGCACATCCCCCCTGAATCTTGCTAGACACCCGCCATCCAACCGAAAGGACCAACCCATGAGCATCGAGAGGCTCGACAAGGGCCGCCGCATGAGCGAAGCCGTGATCCACGGCAACACCGTCTATCTCGCCGGCCAGGTGGCCGAGGGGCCGGACGTGGAAAGCCAGACCAAGGCGGTCCTCGCCTCCATCGACAGTCTCCTGGCCCGCGCCGGCACCGACAAGTCGCGCCTCCTCACCGCCACCATCTGGCTGTCGGACATCGCCAATTTCGCCGGCATGAACGCCGTGTGGGACGCCTGGGTCGACCAGGACAACCCGCCGGCCCGTGCCACCAGCGAGGGCAAGCTGGCCGCCCCCAAGTTCCTGGTGGAAATCATCGTGGTCGCCGCCCGCGGCTGAACCCGGCGGCCCCGGTCTTCGACCGGCGCCGAGAGGGGGTACGCTCATGCGCCGCGCGGGCTGGACCAATGGCCTATGAGCCAGGCTCATCGGCCATTGGCTTGAGCCTCGGCCTTCCACACGCTCCAGCGGCGGCGCGCGCTGCCGCCGGAGGGCTGCACCCGCGTTGATCGCCGGCCCGGCACGCCTTACGTTGAAGATCCAACATCTTCGGGAGCACCTTTCCCATGGCCGCCACCGGCCCCGACAGCCCATCGCCCCGCGCCCCGCGCCAGGCCGGACATGCGCGCATGGAGGCCATCGCGCGCCTGCCGGTGTTCTTCGGCCTCGAGGGCCGGCGCGTGCTGGTGGCGGGCGGCGGCGAGCCGGCGGCCTGGAAGGCGGAACTGCTCTCCGCCGCCGGGGCGCGGGTGGAGGTGATCGCCCCCCATGTCTGCGAGGACCTGTGGCGGCTGGCCGGCGCCCCGCCCCGTGGCCCCATCTCGATCCATGTGCGCGACTGGCACGCCGACGACATCCCCGGCGCCGTCCTCGCGGTGGCCGGCTTCGATGCGGAGGCGGACGCCCTTAGCTTCACCGCCGCCGCCCGCGCCGCCGGCGTGCCGGTGAACGCCATCGACAAGCCGGCGCTGTCGGACTTCACCTTCGGCGCCATCGTCAACCGTTCGCCGCTGGTGGTGGGCATCTCCACCGATGGCGCGGCCCCGGTCTTCGGGCAGGCGGTGCGGGCCAAGATCGAGGCGCTGCTGCCCTCGGGTTTCAAAGCCTGGGCGCTCGCCGCGAAGACATGGCGGCAGGCGGTCACCGCGCGCGGGCTCTCCCATCATGCCCGCCGCGCCTTCTGGGAGCGCTTCGCCGCCACGGCGCTGGCCGAACCCAACCGCGCGCCGGAGGAAAAGGATCGCGCCGCCCTGTTCGCCGCCATCGAGGCGGAGGGCACGCCGCACCGGTCGGGCCATGCCGGCTCGGTGGTGCTGGTGGGCGCGGGGCCGGGCGATCCGGAACTGCTCACGCTCAAGGCGGTGCGGGCGCTGCAATCGGCGGATGTGGTGCTCTATGACGACCTCGTCTCCGGCGCGATCCTCGATTTCGCCCGGCGCGAGGCCAAGAAGATGCTGGTGGGCAAGACCGGCTACGGCCCCTCCTGCAAGCAGGACGACATCAACGCCCTGATGGTGGACCTCGCCAAGGAAGGCCGCCGCGTGGTGCGCCTGAAGGGCGGCGAGCCTATGATCTTCGGCCGCGCCGGGGAAGAGATCGCCCATTGCCGCGCGGCCGGGGTGCCGGTGGAGGTGATCCCCGGCATCTCGGCGCCGCAGGGGGCGGCGAGCCGGCTCGTCACTTCGCTCACCCACCGCGACCATGCGCGGCGGCTGCAATTCGTCACCGCCCATGCCCGCGACGGCAAGCTGCCCAAGGACCTCGACTTCAACGCGCTGGCCGACAAGGCGGCGACGACGGTGGTCTACATGCCCCGCCGCACCCTGCCGGACCTGGTGCGCAACCTGATGGCCGCGGGCATCGACCCGGCGACGCCGGCGGTGGCCATGTTCTCGGTGACGCGGCCGGAGGAGAAGGTGATCCTCGCCACCGTCGCGACGCTCGCGGAAGAGGTGGCCCGCGCCGCCGAGGCGGGCGCGGAAGGCCCCTGCCTCATCCTCTACGGCCAGGCCCTGGCCGAAGTGGCGGTGGAGGCCCTGCCCCACATCGCCCAGGCTGCCGCCAACGGCGGCTGAGGGAATGAGTCCCGTCTCGGCGGGAACCCACGACACAACGCCCGTGGTTTGAACCGCAATCGCCCCTCTCCCGCGTGCGGGGGAGGGCTGGGGTGG